>JAIUOJ010000044.1 GCA_020161335.1 Pseudomonadota bacterium | reverse complement strand
CGCGGGCCTGCGCAGCTGCTGGATCCGGCGCGACGACAACACCGGCGGTCATGCGGCGTGGCCGCTCGACGACGTGCGCCCGGACCTCGAGTTCGACAGCCTGGCCGGCCTCGCCGACTGGCTGGACGGCCGCGACTGACGCCATGTCGCAACTGGGCCGCATCGAGCAGTGGAACGACGACAAGGGCTACGGCTTCGTGCGTCCGCTGGAATCGCAGGCGGGTGCCGACGCGCCGCGCGCGTTCGTGCACGTCAAGGCGATCGAGCGTGCCGGCCGGCGCCCGGCCGACGGCGACCTGGTGCGCTACGACACGCAGCGGGATGCCAGGGGCCGGCTCAACGCGATCCACGTGGCCTTCGTCAACGCCGTGGCGATGCGCGCGCAGGCGCAGGCGCGGGGAGACGCGCGGGCGGCGTCGCGCATGGGTCGCGCCAGCGGGCGGCGCCTGGCGCTGGCCGGGCGCATCGCCCTGGCCGTCGCGGCGCTGGCATTGGCCGGCGGCTGGCTGCGCGGCGTGTTGCCGGGCCTGGTCCCGCTGGCCTACGCGGCGATGAGCGTGCTGTCGTTCCTCGCCTACCGCGACGACAAGGTCCGCGCCGAACGCGGGCGCCGGCGCACACCGGAGAAGACCCTGCACCTGCTCGACCTGTTCGGCGGCTGGCCGGGCGGTCTGCTGGCGCAGCACGCCTTCCGCCACAAGTCGAGCAAGGGCCGCTTCCAGGCCGTGTTCTGGGCCACGGTGCTGCTCAACGGCGCGGCGCTGGGCTGGCTGGCCTCCACCGGCGCGTTCGCCGCGCTGGCGGCGGCATGAGGCAGCGCAGCGTGCCTTCCTTTTCGATTCCATCCTCCATTCCAGGGGTTCACCGATGACCACTTCGCCGCTTCCGCCCGGATACGCCCCGCCCTCCGCCGACGCGCGTGCGCTGCACGTTTTCGACAAGGGCGCGTTCGCCGGCTGGCTGGACGCGCAGCCCGCCCCCGTGCGCGCATGGCTGGAATCGCAGCAGTTCGACGCGTCCGCCGGCACGCAGGTACTGCTGCCGGGCGAAGGCGGCATCGCCGGCGCGATCCTCGGCATCGGCGATCCGCTCGACGCCTACAGCTACGCGCATGGCGCCGGTGCGCTGCCTGCGGGCGACTGGGCGCTGGCGACCGCGCTCGAACCTGCGCATGCCGCCGCGCTGCAGCTCGGCTGGGGCCTGGGCGCCTACCGCTACACGCGCTACAAGGCGGCCGGTCGCGCGCCGGCGCGGCTGGTGGTCGATCCGCTCGCCGACGACGTGCGCGACGTGCTCGCCGCCTGCGTGCGCGTGCGCGACCTGGTCAACACGCCGACCGAGCACATGGGCCCGGCGGACCTCGAGGCGGTGGCCCGCGAGGTCGCGCAGGCGCACGGCGCGGCGTTCGAAAGCATCGTCGGCGACGACCTGCTGGCACGGAACTTCCCGGCGATCCACGCCGTCGGCCGCGCCTCGCACCGTGCGCCGCGCCTGCTCAAATTGCAGTGGGGCGAGGCCTCGCACAGGCACCTGGTGATCGTCGGCAAGGGCGTGTGCTTCGACACCGGTGGCCTCGACATCAAGCCCGCCGACGGCATGCGCAACATGAAAAAGGACATGGGCGGCGCCGCGCACGCGATCGCGCTGGCCGAGCTGGTGATGGCGCGCAAGCTGCCGCTGCGCATCACCCTGCTGGTGCCGGCGGTGGAGAACGCCATCGGCCCCGACGCCTACCGCCCCGGCGAAGTGATCGCCACGCGCAAGGGCGTGAGCGTGGAGATCGACAACACCGATGCCGAGGGCCGCATCGTGCTGTGCGACGCGCTGGCGTATGCCGGCGAACTCACGCCCGATGCCATCCTCGATTTCGCCACGCTCACCGGCGCGGCGCGCATCGCGCTGGGCCCCGACCTGCCGGCGCTGTTCGCCAACGACGACGCGCTGGCCAACGCCTGGATCGCCGCCGGCGACCAGCAGCGCGACCCGGTGTGGCGCATGCCGCTGTGGCGCCCGTACCTGCGCTACCTGACCAGCACCATCGCCGACATGGCCAACGCCGGCTCGCGCATGGCCGGCGCGGTCACGGCTGCGCTGTACCTCGAGCGCTTCGTGCCCGAGGGCACGCCCTGGGCGCACCTGGACGTGTACGCGTGGAACGACAGCGCGCGCCCCGGACGCCCCGCCGGTGGCGAAGCGCTGGCGTTGCGCTCGGCCTACGCGATGCTCAAGGCGCGCTACGCCGGCTGAGCGCGACGCTCAGCGCAGCCAGCCGCGCGACGACGCGCGGCGCGCGTACCAGAACAGGAAGATCGCGATGCCGATGATCAGCAGGGTCATCGGCAGGCCGGCCGCGCCGGAGGCTTCCCAGGCCGGGGTGAGCACGTAGACCGCGATCATCTGCACCAGCACCGCCGCCAGCGAGATCGCGAACAGCGGCATCGCCCAGCGCCTGCGCAGCAGCAGGCCCAGTGCACCGAGCGCGCCGCCGAACACGCCCAGGCCGTAGAAGATCGCCAGCCACGGCGGCATCGCTTCGTACACCACGCGCTGGGCGTCGGGCAGCGCGGCGATCTGTTCGGCGCTCATCCCCGTCTGCAGGAAGAACATGGCGACGCCGACGAGGTTCCACAGCAGCGCCAGCACCGAGATCACGCGGAACGAGACAGGGACGGGGTTCGTCATCGCGTGCCCTCCCCGGGCGCCGGTGGTGGCGCAATCCTACGCCGGTCGGGGAAGCGCGTCCTGGCCGCATCGGCACCTTCTCCCGGCGGGCGAAAGACGCTGGCCTCGGGGTGTGCCGGGAGCCGGAGTGTCCCCGGCAGGGGCCCGTGCCCCCGTTACAGCCAGCCCTTCTCGCGGGCGAGGCGGTAGGCCTCGATCCGGTTGCCGACGCCGAGCTTGCCGATCGCCTCGGACAGGTAGTTGCGCACGGTGCCGTGCGACAGATTGAGCTGCGCGGCGATCTCGGTCGCGCTCAGGCCTTCGCCGGCCAGGCGCAGCACCTTGCGCTCGCGGTCGCTGAGCGGGTCGGCTTCGCCCCAGGCCTCCAGCGCCAGCTGCGGGTCGATCGCGCGACCGCCGCGCGCGACCTGGCGCAGGGCGTCGGCCAGCTGTTCGGCAGGGGCGTCCTTGAGCAGGTAGCCGGACACGCCGGCATCCAGTGCGCGGCGCAGGAACCCGCCGCGCGCGAACGTGGTGACGATCACCACCTTCAGCGGGAGCGCCTGGCGCTGGATGCGCTGCGCGAGTTCCAGCCCGGTCAGGCCCGGCATCTCGATGTCGGTGACCAGGATGTCGGGCTTGAGCCGCTGCAGTTCGCGCCACGCGCTTTCGCCGTCGCCGGCGGCGCCGAGCACCTCGATGTCGCTCTCCATGCCGAGCAGCGCGCTCAGCGCGCCGCGCAGCATCGCCTGGTCCTCGGCGATGAAGATGCGGATCACGGCGGGACGTCGCGCGGCGGCATGCGCGGCACGTTAGCAGATCGGCACGGCGGCCGATGGCGAGCGCCGGCGCCGGTTACGAAGGGTCGTCGTCGTTCGCCGCCAGCGGCACGCGCGCCTCGATGCGCGTGCCCTTGCCGTGGCCGGTGTCCACGCGCAGCCGGCCGCGCACGGCCTCGATGCGCTCGCGCATGCCGGTGAGGCCGTTGCCGGGCACGATCGCGCCGCCGCGGCCGTCGTCGACCACGCGCAGCACCGCTTCGCCGGCCTCGACGCCGAAGCTGACTTGCGCATGGTGCGCGCGCGCGTGGCGCTGGATGTTGGTCGCCGCCTCGCGCACGGTCATCGCCAGCGCGCTTTCCACGCCGGGCGGCAGGGCGTTGTCGGTGAAGCCGTCCTCGAGCCGGTAGTCGAAGGCGATGCCGTCGGTCTCCAGCAGCAGCTTGGCCGAGGCCAGCTCCGCGGCGATGCCGGCGGCGCGGATGCCGCTGACCGCGCGGCGCACCTGCGACAGCGCGTCGCGCGCGACGCGGCTGACTTCGGCGATCTCCCCGCGCGCCGCGGCCGGGTCGCGGTCCACCAGGCGCCCGGCGAGGTCGGACTTCAGCGCCACCATCGACAGCGTGTGCCCGAGCAGGTCGTGCAGGTCGCGGCCGATCCGCTCGCGTTCGGCCAGCGTGGCGAGGCGGCGCACCTCGTCCTGCGACAGCTTCAGCGCCGCTTCGCGCTGCTGGTTGATGCGATCGGCCATCACCAGCAGGCCGATGATCGCGGTGACGGTGGGCATCCACACCAGCGCCTGCCACGGGTAGCCCAGCCACAGCGCGTAGGCCAGCAGCACCGCGTTCAGCGCGGCCAGCACGGCGATATAGGCCAGCAGCGAGCGCTGGCGCCGCGGCTGCAGCATCACGCAGCCGAACACGAAGTAGCTCAGTCCGGACGGGTACCACGGCAGCAGCACCAGGCACATCAGCACCAGGCCCATGGCCGCGGCATGGGCCTTGCGCGGCGCGGCGTACACGCAGGCGGCGTAAAGCAGCAGGAACAGCGGGTAGGACACCGCGGTGAGCAGCATCCAGCGCAGGCTGTAGCCGTAGCCGCCGCCCGCCATCATCGGCGTCAGGAACACCCACACCGACCACACCACGTGGATCAACGGCAGCCACGGCGAGCGTCCGGCGCGCATGTCCTGGCCGGCGATGGAGTCCGGCGCGGGCTTCAGCCAGTGCGGCAGGGGCAGGCGGGTCATGGGCGAGGGGCCATCGACGGGCGGGTGCGGGTGGACATCATGGCATCCGGGGTGGGCGCGACAGGCTATTCGGCGGCGGAGAGCCGGCGCTGCGCCAGCGCGAAGAACACGACCGACACGATCGCCAGCGCCAGCAGGTGCAGCCACGACGCGCCGCCGTTGTCGTGGCCCACCACCTTCAGCGCCAGTTGCGCATGGTGGTAGGCCGGCCACAGCGGCGCGATCCTCGCCATCACGTCCGGCAGCATCGACAGCGGCAGCCACAGGCCCGAGAGGAACGCCATCGGCAGGTACAGCACGTTGAGCACCGCGGGCGCGGCATTGGCGCCGAGCAGGCTGCCGAAGAACATGCCGATCGCCGCGAACGGCAGCACCCCGAGCACGTTCACCAGCATCAGCAGCGCCCATTGCGCCGGCGCCAGCGACACCCCGGCGAGCGTGGCGGCGAGCACGGCCAGCACCAGCGAGATGATCGCGGCGAAGCCCATCGCCATCAGCGTCTTCGCCAGCAGCTGCGCGCCAGGCGGCTGCGGCAGCGCGCGCCGGTAGCGCAGCAGGCCGCTCTCGCGGTCGGTGGCGACGGTCACGCCGAAGCCGAACATCGCCGCGCCCATCACGCCGAACACGCCGTAGGTGGCCAGCAGGTACTCCGCCGCACCGGCGCTGCCCTTGTTCAGCACCACCGCGAACAGCAGGTAGAACATCGCCGGGAACGCGATCACCGGCGCGCAGAACGCAGGTTCGCGCAGCAGGCGCAGGAACTCGCACTTCGCCTCGAGCAGGTAGCTGCGCAGCCGCGCGCGCGGGGGCAGGGGCAGGGTGGCATCCATCAGGCGGCCTCGCGGTCGGGGGTGCGGGTGAGTTCGAGGAAGGCGTCGGCGAGGCCGGCGCGCTGCACTTCGAGATCGTGCAGGGCGGGATCGGCGTCGAGCAGCCGGCGCACGACCGGTTCGGCGGCATCGGTGACGATGCGCAGCACGTCGCCCTCGCGCGCGACCTCGCGCACGCCCGGCCAGGCGGCCACCGCGCCGGCGTCGGTGGCGGTGACCGCACGGATGCGCCGCTGCGACACGCGCGCGCGCACCTCGGCGACGCTGCCTTCGGCGACGAGGCGGCCGTGGTCGATCACCACCACGCGATCGGACAGCGCCTCGGCTTCTTCCAGGTAGTGCGTGGTCAGCAGCACCGCGCTGCCGCCGGCGACGAGTTCGCGGATCGCGCGCCACAGCCCCTGCCGCGCCTCGATGTCGAGGCCGGTGGTGGGTTCGTCGAGGAACAGCAGCCGCGGTCGGCCGCAGATCGCGAGCGCGAACTGCACGCGTCGCTGCTGTCCGCCGGAGAGCTTGCCGTAGCGGCGGTCGAGCAGGCCCTCGAGCCCGGCCAGCGCCACGCAATCGACGACGCTGCGCGGATCGGAGTAGTAGCTGCGCACGAGGTCGAGCAGCTCGCGCACCCTGAGCCGGTCCGGCAGGCCCGCCGACTGCAGCATGGCGCCGATGCGGCGGCGCGCGGCGGGCGTGCCCGGCGGCAGGCCGAACACCTCGACCGTGCCGGCATCGGCCGCGAGCAGGCCCAGCAGCAGGCCGACCGCGGTGCTCTTGCCCGCGCCGTTGGCGCCGAGCAGGCTGGTGACCTGGCCGGCGCGCAGCGACAGGTCGAGCCCGTCGAGGGCGAGCAGGCCGCCGTAGCGGCGGCTGGCGCCGTGCAGGCGGGCCAGGACCGGGGGTGTGGAGGTCATGCGCAGGTGCCTCGCGAGGGTCGATGGCGCATCCTCGCCGCCGGGTGGCGGACGTGACATTCGCCGTCGTCAGGCGAAGCACGTGACAGGTGTCAGCAGACCCCGCGCCGGGGCGCGGCTACGCTGGCCCCCTCGAGCTCCGCCACGGCCGGCGGCGTTTGCCGTCACAATTGGCGCGAATCCCCGTCCTGTCCTGCGATGAACACGAACGCCGACCTGCTCAAGGAACTCCGCATCGACCGCAAGCCCGCGCCGCCGCCGTCGCGCAAGGGGCTGTGGATCGCGCTCGCGGTCATCGCCGTGGTCGCGCTGCTGGCGCTGGCCGGCTGGTGGCTGCTCGGCCGCGACAAGGCGCAGCCGGTGGAGACCGCCACCGCGGTGTCGCTGGCCGCCGGCAACGAGGCGGCCTCGGTGCTTGATGCCAGCGGCTACGTGGTGGCGCGGCGCATGGCCACGGTGTCGTCGAAGATCACCGGCCGCGTGCGCGAGGTGCTGATCGAGGAGGGCATGCGGGTGGAGGCCGGGCAGGTGATGGCCACGCTCGATCCGATCGACGCCGACGCGCAGCGATCGCTGACCGCGGCGCAGCTGTCGGCCGCGCGCAGCCAGGCAAACAGCGTGTCGGCGCGCCTGGTCGAGGCCGAGGCGAATGCCGTGCGCCTGTCGCGCCTGGTCGGCCAGCAGCTGGTGTCGAAGGCGCAGTACGACCAGGCCATCGCCAGCCGCGATGCCCTGCGCGCCGAGCTGCAGACCGCGCAGCGCAACGCGCAGGTCGCGACCGACGCGCTGCGCATCGCCGACATCGGCGTCGACAACACCATCGTGCGGGCACCGTTCTCGGGCGTGGTGATCGCCAAGGCGGCGCAACCGGGCGAGATCGTCTCGCCGCTGTCGGCCGGCGGCGGCTTCACCCGCACCGGCATCGGCACCATCGTCGACATGGAGTCGCTGGAAGTGGAGGTCGACGTCGGCGAGTCGTACATCGGCCGGGTCAAGCCGAAGATGCCGGTGCAGGCCACGCTCAATTCCTACCCCGACTGGAAGATCCCGGCCGAGGTCATCGCGATCATCCCCACCGCCGACCGCGGCAAGGCCACGGTCAAGGTGCGCGTGGCGCTGAAGGAGAAGGACGCGCGGATCGTGCCCGACATGGGCGTGACCGTGAGTTTCCTGGAAAAGGCGCCGGACGCGGACGCCGCGCCGCGCCGCGGCGTGCGCGTGCCGGCGGCGGCGCTGGTGCAGCGCGACGGTGGCGACGTGGTGTTCGTGGTCGGCAGCGACGACGTGGTGGCGCTGCGCAAGGTGCAGGCCGGCGGCAGCATCGGCGAGCAGCGCGAAGTCACCTCCGGCCTGGCCCCGGGCGAGACCGTGGTGGTCTCGCCGCCGGACGCGCTGGCCGAGGGCGACAAGGTGGCCACCGGCGCGAACTGAAGCCGTTGACGCGGCAGGATGCCGCGGCGATTCAGGCAGCGCGGGAAGGCGCTGGGTCCCGGCGTTCGCCGGGATGACAGGGACTCGTGGTTGCGGTCGGGATGCCCTCCCCCTGCTTGCGGGGGAAGGGAGTGTTGAAACAAATGATGCTTTGCGAGTGACAACGCGCGCGCTGCGGCGAATTACCCGGCAGCGCGGGAACAACCACCGGGACGCTCCCGGCCACGAATCCGAAGACGAACCGAAGCGAGGCAAGTCCATGGCATCCCTGGTATCGATCCGCAACCTCACCAAGACCTACCAGCGCGGCCCGGAGAAGATCGAGGTGCTGCACGGCATCGACCTCGACATCGAGCGCGGCGACTTCGTGGCGCTGATGGGACCGTCCGGCTCCGGCAAGACCACCCTGCTCAACCTGATCGGCGGCCTCGACTCGCCGACCTCGGGCAGCATCGAGGTCGATGGCCAGCGCATCGACCAGCTCGGTGGCGGCAAGCTCTCGCACTGGCGCAGCCAGAACGTCGGCTACGTGTTCCAGTTCTACAACCTGATGCCGGCACTGACCGCGCAGAAGAACGTCGAGCTGCCGCTGCTGCTGACCAGCCTCGGCGGCGCGCAGCGCAAGCGCAACGCCGAGATCGCGCTGACCCTGGTCGGCCTGGCCGACCGCCGCACGCACAAGCCCTCGGAACTGTCGGGCGGGCAGCAGCAGCGCGTGGCGATCGCGCGCGCGATCGTGTCCGACCCGACCCTGCTGATCTGCGACGAGCCCACCGGCGACCTCGACCGCCAGTCGGCCGAAGACATCCTGGGCCTGCTGCAGACGCTCAACCGCGAGCACGGCAAGACGATCGTGATGGTCACCCACGACCCCAAGGCCGCCGAGTACGCCTCGCACACGCTGCACCTCGACAAGGGCACGCTGGCCGGCCAGCACGCGCAGGCGGCATGACTCGCAACGCCCCTCTCCCCGGGGGAGAGGGGTTGGGGGTGGGGGTACGGATGGGTTGCAACGTTCCGGACTCGCGCTTCCTTGCCAAACCCCCATCCGGCGCATCGCGCCACCTTCTCCCGAGGGAGGAGGGACGCAGGCAACAGGAGGATCGATGAAGTATTTCCACCTGATCTGGGCGGCGCTGTTCCGGCGCAAGACCCGCACCTTCCTCACGCTGGCCTCGATCCTGGCCGCGTTCCTGCTGTTCGGCCTGCTCGACGGCATCCGCACCTCGTTCGCGGAGCTGGGCAAGAGCTCCGACGGCGCCCAGCGGCTGCAGACCAGCTCGCGGCTGTCGATCGTGGAGACGCTGCCGATCTCGCTGGAGCCGCGCATCCGCCGGATCGACAACATCCAGGACGTGACCTACGCCAACTGGTTCGGCGGCGCCTACCAGAACCCGCGCAACCAGCTGTTCACCTTCGCGGTGGCGGACAACTACCTCGACCTGTATCCCGAGATCGCGGTCGACCCCGCCCAGGTGGAGGCGTGGAAGCGCACGCGCACCGGCATCCTCGTCGGCGACGCGATGATGAAGCGCTTCAACTGGAAGGTCGGGCAGAAGATCCCGCTGCAGTCGACGATCTTCCCCAACAGCGACGGCACCCTGAACTGGGAGTTCGACATCGTCGGCGTGCTGCGTGCGAAGGACGGCAAGAGCGCCGGATTCACCGAGGCGCTGATCCTGATGCACTACAAGTATTTCGAGGAGTCGACGCCCTACGTGGATGGCAACGTCGGCTGGTTCGTCAGCCGCGTGGCCGACGTGCGCCGCAGCGACGCCGCGGCCAAGGCCATCGACGCGCTGTCGGCCAACTCGCCGAACGAGACGCGCACGATGAACGAGCAGGCGGCGATGGCCTCGCAGCTCAAGCAGATGGCCGACATCGGCCTGATCGTCGGGTCGATCATGGGCGCGGTGTTCTTCACCCTCGTGCTGCTGACCGGCAACACCATGGCCCAGGCGGTGCGCGAGCGCACCTCGGAGCTGGCGGTGCTGAAGACGATCGGCTTCACCAGCACCAGCGTGCTGGCGATGGTGCTGGCCGAGTCGGTGCTGCTGGTGGTGATCGGCGGCGTGCTCGGGCTCGGCATCGCCGCGGTCATCGGCCCGATCGTCGGCGCGGCCAGCGGTGGCGCGTTCAACCTGCCGCCGATCGGGCTGCAGAGCTGGCTGGTGGGGCTCGGGCTGATGGCCGCGATCGGGCTGCTGGTGGGCGCGCTGCCGGCGATCCGGGCGATGCGCCTCAACATCGTCGATGCCCTGGCCGGCCGCTGAAACGGAGAATGCAGCCATGATGAAATCCTTGTTGCGTGGTGCGGGCCTGTTCCTGCTGCTGGTGGTCTTCCTGGTGGCGTGGATCGTCCTGCCGTGGCAGGCGCTGCTCGGCATCGCGGTGCTGTTCGCGCTGTGGATGGCGTTCACCCGCAGCGGCCGCCAGGCGGCCTCGGTCACCCGCGTGGGCGTGAGCACGCTCACCCAGCGCCTGGGCGCGTCGTCGGTGGTGGTGGTGGGCATTGCCGGCGTGGTCGGCGTGCTGGTCGCGCTGCTGGCGATGGCCGAGGGCTACCGCCACACGGTCAGCAGCAGCGGCAGCGACGACACCGCGATCGTGCTGCGCGGCGGCTCGTCGGCGGAGCTGATGTCGGTGCTCTCGCGCGACCAGCTCAACGCGATCGAACGCGCCTCGGAGATCGCGCGCGACGCCGAGGGCCGGCCGATGGCCTCGGCCGAGCTGGTGGTGTCCGCCAACGTGCCGCGCCTCGACGGCGAGGACGGCAGCGTGACCCTGCGCGGCATCGACGCCATGGCCTGGGCGGTGCGTCCGAACGTGAAGCTGGTCGAGGGTCGCAAGTTCGAGCCCGGTCGGCGCGAGCTGGTGGTCGGCAAGGGCGCGCGCCGCCAGTTCGCCGACCTCGACCCGGGCAAGGAAGTCCGACTGGGCAACCAGGTGTGGACCGTCGTCGGCGCGTTCGAATCCGGCGATGGCATGGAGTCGGAGATGTGGGCCGACGGCGAGATCGTGGCCAGCGCCTACCGCCGCGGCAGCAGCCGCGCGTCGGTGTTCGCCAAGCTGACCGATCCCGCGGCGTTCCAGGCCTTCAAGGCGACCCTGGCCGCGGACCCGCGGCTGCAGGTGGAAGCCGACACCACGCGCGAGTATTTCAGCAAGCAGTCCGAGGGCATCACCACGGTGCTGCGCTGGATCGGCATCATCGTCGGCTCGATCATGGCGGTCGGCGCGGTGTTCGGCGCGCTCAACACCATGTTCGCCACGGTGGCCTCGCGTGCGCGCGAGATCGCCACGCTGCGCGCGATCGGCTTCCGCGGCATGCCGGTGGTGGTCGCGGTGATGCTGGAGACGATGCTGCTGGCGGCGATCGGCGGCCTGCTCGGCGGCCTGCTGGCCTGGCTGATCTTCAACGGTTACACCGCCTCGACCGTGGCCGGCGGCGTGGCCAGCCTGAGCTTCGAGTTCAAGGTCTCGCCCGCACTGCTGTGGCAGGGCCTGAAGTGGGCGCTGGCGATCGGCTTCGTCGGCGGCCTGTTCCCGGCACTGCGCGCGGCGACCCTGCCGGTGACCACGGCGCTGCGCGCGGCCTGAGCCTGGCGTGACGGGGCGGCGCCTCGACACGGCGCCGCCATCGCTCGATACGCGACGCTGTCAGGACGCGGCGGGCGGATCGAGCCAGCCGCGCGCCACCGCGATGGCAACGTCGTCCGGCGTGTCGACGTCGAACGACGCGCCGCCGCCATCGAGCACCGGCAGGTCTTCGCGCGGCAGCGCGCGCAGGCGGTCGCCGAGCCCGCGGTCGCCCGCGTTGATCGGCATCGCGCGCAACCATGCGGCCGGGACCACGGCGGGGATGCCGGCGTGCGCCTCGTGGCGCGTGGCGGCGCAGCCGGAAGGCGCCGCGCGCGCCAACGCCAGCAGCGCCTGCAGGTGCGCGAGATCGAGGGCAGGGTGGTCGCAGGTCGCCACCAGCACGCGACCCTCGAATCCGGCCAGCGCGTCGCCCGCGCGGCGCAGGCTGCCCGACAGTCCCGCCGTCCACGCGTCGTTGCGCACGCAGCGCACGTCGCCGGATGTGGCGAGGTCGGCGAGCGTGGCTTCGACCGCATCGCCGTCGGCGCCGAGCACGACCACCAGCGCCGCCGCCGCGGTGTCGCGCAGCAGGCGCGCGCTGCGATGCACCAGCGCCTCGCCGTCGCGCGTGAGCAACTGCTTGGCGCGGCCGAGGCGACGGCTGCCGCCGGCCGCCAGCAGGACCGCCGCATGTGGCGCGGATGCGCGCAACGCGATCAGGGCGCCTCGCCGCCGTCGCGCCAGGCCTGCAGCTGCGCGGCGATGCTCAACGCGATCGCTTCCGGTCCGTGGCCACCGAGCGCCAGCCCCACCGGCGAACGCAGGCGCGGCCGCAGGCGCTCGCGTTCGGGCGCGGCCAACAGCTTGAACAGGTCGTCGCGGCGACGTCGCGGACCAAGCAGGCCGACGTAGCCCACGTCGGTGCCGGCGAGCGCAACGAGGGTTTCGCGGTCGAGTTCGAAGTGGTGGTGCATCACCAGCGCGGCCTCGATGCGCTCGACGGCCAGCGACGCCACCGCGTCGGGCGGCGAGGCGGCGAGCACGTGGTCGGCAACATCGGCAGCCACGCGCCAGCGCGGGCGGCATTCGATGACATGGGTGATCCAGCCCAGGCGTCGCAGCAGCGGCAGCAGCATCGCCGTTTCCGGGCCTGCGCCGAACACGGCGACCGCGGCCGGCACCGGCACCGCGAGCGTCGCCGCTTCCGCGTCCGGCCACGGGGGAACGTCTGCTCCCGGCGACCAGGCGCGCCGGAGGTCGCCGACCTGCACGGCCAGCGTGCCGTCGCGATCCAGGCGCAGGTGCAGCGCTCCTTGCCGACGCAGCCACGCGCGCACCGCGTCCGCCCACCCACGCAGCGCGGGCAGCGGCAGCAGCGCGATGCGCAGCCGGCCGCGACAGCCCAGCGCCGAACCGGACAGCAGGTCCTCGTCGTCGCGCGTGTCGATCTCCAGCCAGCCGATGCGCGCGGCGTCGAGCGCCTGTCGCGCGCATTCGGCGATCTGCGGTTCGAGGCAGCCGCCGCTCAGCCAGCCGACCTGGCGGCCATCGTCGCCGAACAGCGCCATCGCGCCGCTGCGCACGTAGGTCGAGCCCTCGGTGCCGACCACGAGCGCGAGCGTGGCCGGGACGCCGTCGTCGCCGGCCTGCATCGACGCTTCCAGCGGATGGCGATGCGCGGACATGTCGGCACGATGGCCCACGCACGAGGGCCACGCAAGACGGCATCGCACGGCCACCGCTCCTGCGTGACGGGACAATCCCGGCGGCGATCGGGACAATCCCGTCGAAGGTGGCGATCGTCGCCGCTACGGAGTAAGGTCGGTGGCGTCCCAAGCCGACGCCAGGGAGTCGCCGATGAAGCTGCACGTCAATGGCACCGAGCACGAGGTCGACGCGCCGCCCGACATGCCCCTGCTGTGGGTGCTGCGCGACCTGCTGGGCCTGACCGGCACCAAGTTCGGCTGCGGCATCGCCCAGTGCGGCGCCTGCACGGTGCACGTCGACGGCCAGCCGCGGCGCAGCTGCGTGACCCCGGTCGAGACCGTCGCCGGCAAGCCGATCACCACGATCGAAGGCCTGTCCGCCGACGGCAGCCATCCGGTGCAGCGTGCGTGGGCCGAGCTCGACGTGGTCCAGTGCGGCTACTGCCAGTCCGGGCAGATCATGACCACGGTCGCGCTGCTGGCACAGGTGCCCGCGCCCAGCGACGAAGACATCGATCGCGCGCTGTCGGGCAACCTGTGCCGCTGCGGCACCTACCAGCGCATCCGCGCCGCCGTGCATCGCGCCGCCGACCTAGGCAAGGCCTGACCCCCCATCCGCGCCGGCGCGCCCGCCGCGCCGGCCGACGTTCGACGGAGGCTGCATCCGTGAACCTTGAACTGAAATCCTCGCGCCGCACGTTCCTCAAGTCCGCCGCACTGGCCGGCGGCGGCCTTGTCATCGGCTTCGTCGTGCCCGTCGCGAAGCGCCTGGCGCTGGCGCAGGACGCGGCCCCGGGCGTGGCGACCGCCGCGTTCGCACCGAACGCGTTCCTGCGCATCGGCGCCGATGATTCGATCACCGTCCTGCTCGCGCACTCCGAGATGGGCCAGGGGATCTGGACCACGCTGCCGATGCTGCTCGCCGAGGAACTCGACGTGGCGCTGGCGAAGGTGCGCGTCGAGCATGGTCCCGCCAGCCCCGCGTACTTCAGCCCCGTGTTCGGCATGCAGGGCACCGGCGGCTCGACCACCACCTGGTCCGAGTTCGACCGCTACCGCCAGGCCGGCGCCGCCGCGCGCACGCTGCTGGTGCAGGCCGCGGCCGCGCGCTGGAACGTGCCGGTCGGCGAGATCCGTACCGAGGACGGCGTCGTCATCGCCGGCGACCGGCGCCTGCGCTACGGCGAGCTGGCCGACGACGCCGGCAAGCGGGCGGCGCCGGATCCGGCCACGCTCACGCTGCGCGATCCGAAGGACTGGAAGATCATCGGCAAGCCCACGCGCAGGCTCGACACGCCGGAGAAGATCACCGGCCGCGCGAAGTTCGGCATGGACATGCAGTTCGAGGGGCTGCTCACCGCGTTGGTGGCGCGCGCGCCGGTGTTCGGCGGCAAGGTCGCCTCGTTCGACGACACCGCGGCCAAGGCCGTGCCCGGGGTGCGCCACGTGGTGCAGGTGCCCAGTGGCGTGGCCGTGGTCGCCGACCATTTCTGGGCGGCCAAGCTCGGCCGCGACGCACTCAAGGTGGAATGGGACGCCGGTGCGCATGCCGGCCTCGACAGCGCCGCGTTGCGCAGCGAGTTCTCGAAGCTGGCCGCCAGCGAGGGTCCGGTCGCGGCGAAGGCCGGCGACGTCGCCGCGGCGCTGGGCCAGGCCGCGAAGACGGTGGAAGCCGAGTACGCCGTGCCCTACCTCGCGCACGCGGCGATGGAGCCGCTCAACTGCACGGTGAAGATCGAGGCGGGCGAGTGCGACATCTGGTGCGGCACCCAGTTCCCCACGCTCGACCAGGGCGCGGCCGCGCGCATCCTCGGCATCGCACCGGAACAGGTCCGCATCCACACGCCCTTCCTCGGCGGCGGCTTCGGCCGGCGCGCCACCCCGTCATCGGACGTGGTCTCCGAAGCGGTGGAGGTGGCCAAGGCCGCCGGCGCACCGGTCAAGACGGTGTGGACGCGCGAGGACGACACCCGCGGCGGCTACTACCGCTCTGCGTTCGTGGAACGGATCAAGGTGGGCCTCGGCGAAGACGGCTACCCGGTGGCGTGGCACCAGGTGATGGTGGGGCAGTCGATCATGTCCGGCACCTTCATGGAAGCGATGATGGTGAAGAACGGCATCGACGAAACCTCGACCGAGGGCGTGGCCAATTCGCCCTACGTGCTGGACACGCCGGCGCACCGCGTCGACCTGCATTCGCCGGTCACCGGGATCCCGGTGCTGTGGTGGCGCTCCGTGGGCCACAGCGTCAACGGCTTCGTGATGGAAGGCTTCATCGACGAACTGGCGCACGCCGCCGGCCAGGATCCGCTCGAGTACCGGCGGCACCTGCTGCAGAAGCACCCGCGCCAGCTCGCGGCGCTGAACCTCGCCGCGGAGAAGTTCGGCTGGGGCACGCCGCCGGCGCAGGGGCGCGGCCACGGCATCGCGGTGCACGAATCCTTCGGCAGCTTCGTGGCGCAGATCGCCGAAGTCTCGGTCGAGGACGGCGCGATCCGCGTGCATCGCGTGGTCTGCGCGATCGACTGCGGGCTGGCGGTGAACCCCGAAGGCGTGGCGGCGCAGATGGAGTCCGGCATCGTGTTCGGCCTCGGCGCCGCGCTGCATTCCACGCTGACGCTCAAGGACGGCGGCGTGCAGGAATCCAACTACCACGACTATCGCGTGCTGCGCCTGGACGAGATGCCGAAGGTCGAGGTGCACATCGTGCCGAGCACCGAACGCATGGGCGGCGTTGGCGAACCGGGCACGCCGCCAATTGCACCCGCCGTCGCCAACGCGGTGTTCGCGCTGACCGGGCAACGCCTGCGCGAGCTGCCGCTGCGGCTCGCCGATGCGCCTGTCGCCGCCGCGGCCTCGTGAGGACTTCGCCATGACGCCCATTCGCATCGCCTTCCTCGCCACCACGCTTCTCGTGCTTGCCGGCTGCGGCAGCAAGGCCACGCCCGAGCAGACCGCGCAGGCGCTGCAGGCCTTCAACACGATCGAACAGGTGTTCCAGCACCCGCGCTGCAGCAACTGCCACATCCCCGGCGACGCGCCGCTGCAGTTCGACGCACAGACGCCGCATGCGCAGGGCGTGGTGCGCGGGCCGGAAGGACACGGCGCGCCCGGGCTACCATGCAGTGCCTGCCATGGCAAGCAGAACCTGCCCGACAGCTACGGCCCGCACGCGCCGCCCGGCGCGCCGCACTGGGGCCTGCCGCCGCCGGACCAGAAGATGGCGTGGATCGGCGTGCCGGCGGCGGAGCTGTGCGCGATGATCAAGGACAAGCAGCGCACCGGCGGACGCGACCTCGATGCGATGCTCAAGCACGTCGACGAGGACGCGCTGGTGCTGTGGGGCTGGGCGCCGGGCGGCACGCGCACGCCGGTGCCGGTGCCGCATGCCGAATTCGTCGCCGCGTTCCGCACCTGGAAGGACGCCGGCGCGCCGTGTCCCGGCGCGTGAGCGCCGGCGCCTGGCTCAGAGCAGGCCCGCCTCGCGCAGCGCGCCTTCCACCTTCGGCTGGTGCATCGCGTCGAGTCCGGTGAGCGGCAGGCGCAGGGTGCCCCCGCACAGGCCGAGCCGCGCCATCGCCCACTTCACCGGGATCGGGTTGGCCTCGACAAACAGCTGCCGGTGCACCGGCAGCAGGCGCTGCTGGATCGCCATCGCGGTGCGCACGTCGCCGGACAGCGCGGCCACGCACAGGTCGTGCATCGGTCGCGGCGCGACGTTGGCGGTGACGCTGACGTTGCCCGCGCCGCCGCACAGCATCAGCGCGACCGCGGTGGCATCGTCGCCGGAGTACACGGCGAAGCCTTCGGGCACCTCGCGGACCAGCCATTGCCCGCGTTCGAGGTTGCCGGTGGCGTCCTTGATGCCGGCCACGCCCGGCACCTGCGCCAGGCGCAGCACGGTGTCGTGCTGCAGGTCGGCGACCGAGCGTCCCGGCACGTTGTAGAGCACCACGGGCAGGTCGCCGGTGGCCTCGGCGATCGCCTTGAAATGCCGGTACAGGCCTTCCTGGCCCGGCTTGTTGTAGTAGGGCACGACCTGCAGCTGGCTGTCGGCGCCGACCTTGCGCGCGAACTCGGCCAGCGCAATCGCTTCGGCCGTGGAGTTGGCGCCGCAGCCGGCCATCACCGGCACGCGCCCGGCCGCGTGTTCGACGGCGACGCGGATGATTTCGCAATGTTCTTCCACGTCCACCGTCGGCGACTCGCCGGTGGTGCCGACCACGCCGATGCCGTCGGTGCCCTGTTCGACATGCCAGTCGACCAGTGTGCGCAGCGTGGTGTAGTCGACGCTGCCGTCGTCGTGCATGGGCGTGACCAGCGCGACGATGCTGCCGCGCGGGAGGGCGGTGCTGGGGGCCATGGGGGGATGCCGGTGTGGAGGAGCGGAACCGGCGATTCTAATGCTGAACACCGGTCGCGCTGTCATCACACTGTCATCGGAGCGCGATAGATCGCCGCGCCGGCAAACCCTAACCTTTGCAACCTTTTTCCCGACGAGGACCGCGCCGATGCGCCGCGCGTGCTTGCTGCTGTGCGCCTGCCTGCTGCTGGCCGGCTTCGCCTGGCCCGACGGCGGCGACGCGCTGGGCCGGCGCCTGGTGGCGCCGGGCGGCGTGTCGCCGTTGTTGCCGGTGCAACGGATCGAAGCGACGATCGCCGGGCTGCCGCATCGAGAGGGCTTCGTGTCCACGTCGGCCGGCGTGCGCCTGTTCTGGCGCGCGTTCGATCCGGGCGCGTACAGGCTGGACTACGCCTACGCGCCCGATGGCACGCAGCGCGGCCGCATGGACTTCAACCTCGCCGTCGCCACGCCGGCGCCCGCCGATGTCGCGCCGCGCGGCACCGTGCTGCTGCTGCACGGCTGGATGATGGACGGCGGCTCGCTGCTGCCGTGGTCGCTGCAGCTGGCGCAGGCCGGCTACCGCACGATCAGCCTTGACCTGCGCAACCATGGGCGCTCTGGCACAGCGCCGTCCGGCTACGGCCTGCGCGAGGCGCGCGACGTGGCGGACGCGGTGGCGGCCCTGCGCGCGCAGGGCGAGATCAGCGGCCCGCTGCACGTGATGGGCGTGTCCTACGGCGCGGCGACGGCGATCTTCAGCGCGCGCGAACTGGGCCTGCAGGTGGAGAACGTGATCGCCATCGAATCCTTCGACAACGCCGGCGGCGCGATCCGCGACATGGTGCCGCACCTGCTGCACAAGGCGCCGGAAACCCTGGCCCAGCAGTTCACCCATCGCTGGCTGCGCTGGCAGATGGACGATGCCGCGCTGGAGCGCGCGATCGCCAGCGCCAGCGACGCGCTGCAGCTGCCGCTGGACCGCATCGACGTCGGTGCCGCCCTGGCGCAGGTGCCGGCCTGCGTGCTGCTGGTGCACGGCGCCGAAGACGAACATGTGCCGGTGTCGCACGGCCGCGCACTGGCCGCCGCCGCGCCGCGCGCGCACTACATCGAAGTGCCGGGTGAGGACCACATCAGCCTGCCGATGCGCCTCGACCGGCTGGCGCCGACGGTGATCGACTGGCTGGACAACGCTTCACCGAAGCGCTTCTGCCCGCCGCCGCTGGCGCTGGCCGATGCGCCGCAGGCAGCGCATGGCTGACGCGCGCGGATGCCAGGACTCAGCTGGCAGGCACGCGCCGCGCGCGGCGCCAGCCGTCGAATGCATACAGCGCCAGCGCGATCCAGATGCAGAGGAACCCGATGGCGCGGTCGCGGCCGAACGGTTCGCCGAACACCAGCACGCCGCACAGCAGCTGCAGGGTCGGCGCAAGATACTGCAGCAGGCC
>JAIUOJ010000043.1 GCA_020161335.1 Pseudomonadota bacterium | reverse complement strand
CGTTCCGCCGATCACAAGGCTGGCGCGCCGCCGCGCGTGACGTCAGGGAATTGCCTGGAACAGGGCATCCGGAAACGAAAAACCCGGCCATTGGCCGGGTCTTCGTCGAACTGGTGGGCCGTCAAGGATTCGAACCTTGGACCTATTGATTAAGAGTCAACTGCTCTACCAACTGAGCTAACGGCCCGAAAATCGGACGCGCATTGTATCAGATGCGCGTCCGCTGGCAATCGCCGCGGGAAACGCCCGCTTCGCTGCCTCGGGGAAAAGGGTGGGGTGGCTGAGGGGACTCGAACCCCCGACATCTGGAATCACAATCCAGGACTCTAACCAACTGAGCTACAGCCACCACGGTGAACCTGCATAGGATACCGGAGTGAAGGCGTTCCGTTCATCTCCGATCTCATCCCCGTCCTGACGCAACCACACGACCGCGGTCTCGCACCGGCCGTGGCGCCGCGGCATGACCGCATCAGCCCTGCCACGCAGGTGGCCTGGCGCGCCCGGCAGGACTCGAACCTGCAACCGCCGGCTTAGAAGGCCGGTGCTCTATCCGGTTGAGCTACGGGCGCACGTGCGCAGGTCAGCGATGCCGGTGGGGCATCCGGATGGTCGGGGTAGAGGGATTCGAACCCCCGACATCCTGCTCCCAAAGCAGGCGCGCTACCAGACTGCGCTATACCCCGCCGGTACGGACGGTTGTCGATTCCACGTCGCCAGCGGCGCGGAACCGCGAATTGTCCCGGCCGTGGCGATGGGTGTCAACGCGCCCGCCCGGCCGCGTCCCGGGTGGGCGGGTGGGGCGCGGGCGGTCGTCGAGGCATCGCCGCGCGGGCGATGGCGGCCCCGAATGCGGCAGGTGGCTGGCAGCCCCTGCCGGAATCAGCCAAAATATCCCGTTACGCAGGCGTCCGGCTCCGGTCGGGGCCCGCCGGCATCTTTCTTGGTCATCTGGACATTGGGTCGCAGCGAACACGCGGCGGCAGGAGTGAATATGCAAGTTTCGGTCGAAACCCTGGGCAGCCTCGAGCGCCGCCTGACCTTCCGCCTGCCGTCGGAACGGCTGGAAACCACGGTCGGTGGCCGACTGCGCGAGATCGCGCGCACGGCCCGCATCAAGGGCTTCCGCCCGGGCAAGGTGCCGGCGAAGGTGATCGAGCAGCGCTACGGCCAGCAGGTGCGTGCCGAGGTGCTCGACGGCCTGCTGCGCGAGGGCTTCGACGAAGCCGTGCGCAGCAATGAACTGCGCCTGGCCGGCCAGCCGCGGATCGAGCCGAGCGACGAGAAGGCCGAGGGTGAACTGGCGTACGTCGCCACCTTCGAGGTCGTTCCGGATTTCGGCGACATCGACGTCTCGGCGCTGAACGTGGTGCGCCACACCTCGGACGTCACCGAGGCCGACATCGACCGCATGATCGAGAACCTGCGCCTGCAGCGCCGCAGCTGGAGCGCGGTGACGCGTCCGGCGCAGGCCGGCGACGCAGTGGACGTGGAGACCTGGTCGCAGATCGGCGACGAGCGCCTGCCCGCCGAGGGCGTCGAACGCGGCGTGACCGTGCTCGGTTCGGGCGCGATGTTCAAGGACATCGAGGATGCGCTGGTCGGCATCGAAGCCGGCGGCGAAACCTCGGTCGAAGTGGCGTTCCCGGCCGACTGGCGCGTGCCGGCGCTGGCCGGCAGGACCGCGCAGGTGCACCTCAAGGCCGAGCAGGTCTCCGAGCAGCACCTGCCGGAGGTCGACGCCGCGTTCATCCGCAGCTTCGGCGTGAAGAGCGGCGAGATGGACCAGTTCCGCACCGACATCCGCAGCAACCTCGAGCGCGAGCTCAAGGGCGCGCTGATGAACCGCCTTCGCCGCGAGGTCGGCGAGCAGCTGGTGGCCGCCTACGCGCATGTCGAACTGCCGCCCCGGCTGGTCGAGAGCGAGGCCCGTTCGCTGCTGGCGCAGCAGGTCGACCAGGCGCGCCGCAGCGGCCGCAACGTCGGCGAAGTGCCGGCCGACGCCCACCTCGGCCTGATGGACCCGGCGCGCAAGCGCGTCCTCGTGGGCCTGCTGGTGGGCGAGGTGGCCCGGCGCAATGCCCTGGTCCTCGATCCCAAGCGCGTGAACGAGCACCTGCGCCTGATCGCCTCGACCTACGAGGAGCCGCAGCAGGTCATTGACTTGTACCGCAACGATCCCCAGTTGATGTCGGGACTGCAGAACCGGGTGATGGAAGAGCAGGTGATCGACTGGATCGCCGAGCGCGCCCAGCACACCGAACAGCCGCTGTCGTTCCAGGACGCGATCCAGCCGCAGTGACGGGCGGGACGCGCCCGGCGCACCCCACCCGGCGCCCGCCGGCCACCGACCCGCATACGAGAACCCATCCATGAGCAGCTTCGACACCAAGGCCCTGAACCTCGTTCCGATGGTGGTCGAGCAGACCAGCCGCGGCGAGCGCGCTTACGACATCTACTCGCGGCTGCTGAAGGAGCGGGTGATCTTCCTCGTCGGCCCGATCGACGACTACATGGCGAACGTGATTGTCGCCCAGCTGCTGTTCCTCGAGGCCGAGAACCCCGAGAAGGACATCAACCTGTACGTGAACTCGCCCGGCGGCATCGTCACCGCCGGCATGGCGATCTACGACACCATGCAGTTCATCAAGCCGGACGTGAGCACGATCTGCGTTGGCCAGGCCGCCTCGATGGGCGCCCTGCTGCTGGCCGCCGGCGCCGCCGGCAAGCGCTACGCGCTGCCCAACTCGCGGGTGATGATCCACCAGCCGCTGGGCGGCTTCCAGGGCCAGGCGACCGACATCGACATCCACGCCCGCGAGATCCTGGCGATGAAGCAGCGGCTCAACGAGATCCTGGCGCGGCACACCGGCCAGTCGGTCGAGACCGTGGCCAGCGACACCGAGCGCGACAACTTCAAGAGCGCCGAGGCCGCCCGCGAGTACGGACTGGTCGACCAGGTGCTCGAGCGGCGCCCGGACGAGACCATTCAGCCGGCATAAGTTGTTGATAAAAAAGGACATTAGCCTCCGGCGACGCCTGCTTGGCGTGGCCGGACGCTGTGCTATTCTCGAACCGTGACCGCAGCAGCAAGACACATCCAGGCATGAGCGAAGACCGTCAGGGGCGCACCGGCGACAGCAACAAGATCCTCTACTGCTCGTTCTGCGGGAAGAGCCAGCACGAGGTGCGGAAGCTGATCGCGGGTCCGAGCGTGTACATCTGCGACGAATGCGTCGAGCTGTGCAACGACATCATCCGCGAGGAACTCGAGGAGAAGGCGCAGTCGGCGCGCAGTTCGCTGCCCAAGCCGCGCGAGATCCTCGAGGTTCTCGACCAGTACGTGATCGGCCAGAACCGGGCCAAGCGCACGCTGGCCGTGGCGGTCTACAACCACTACAAGCGCATCGAGAGCCGGCAGAAGAACGAAGACGTCGAGCTGGCGAAATCGAACATCCTGCTGATCGGCCCCACCGGGTCGGGCAAGACCCTGCTGGCCGAGACGCTGGCGCGTCTGCTCAACGTGCCGTTCACCATCGCCGACGCGACCACGCTCACCGAAGCGGGCTACGTCGGCGAGGACGTCGAGAACATCATCCAGAAGCTGCTGCAGAAGTGCGACTACGACGTCGACAAGGCGCAGCATGGCATCGTCTACATCGACGAGATCGACAAGATCTCGCGCAAGAGCGAAAACCCGTCGATCACCCGTGACGTGTCCGGCGAAGGCGTGCAGCAGGCGCTGCTGAAGCTGATCGAGGGCACCACCGCCAGCGTGCCGCCGCAGGGCGGGCGCAAGCATCCGCAGCAGGAGTTCCTGCAGGTCGAGACCAAGAACATCCTGTTCATCGTCGGCGGTGCGTTCGCAGGGCTGGAGAAGGTGATCCAGGCGCGCAGCACCGATGCCGGCGGCATCGGCTTCGGCGCCAAGCTCAAGAGTGCCGAGCGCAAGACCGAGACAGGCAAGGTGCTGGCCGACGTCGAGCCCGAAGACCTGATCAAGTTCGGCCTGATCCCCGAATTCGTCGGCCGCCTGCCGGTGGTCGCCACGCTCGAGGAACTGGATGAGGCCGCGCTGGTGAAGATCCTCACCGAACCGCGCAACGCAATCAGCAAGCAGTTCAAGAAGCTGTTCGAGATGGAAGGCGTTGAACTCGAGTTCCGTGCCGACGCGCTGAGCGCGATCGCCAAGAAGGCGATCAAGCGCAAGACCGGCGCGCGCGGCCTGCGCACGATCGTCGAATCGGTGCTGCTCGACACCATGTACGAGCTGCCATCGCTGGAGAACGTCAGCAAGGTGGTGGTGGACGAGTCGGTGATCGAACACAAGTCCGAGCCCTACCTGATCTACCAGACGCCGCCGGCGCAGCAGAAGGTGGCCTCGGCCGAGTAGGCCAGCGACATCCGGCAGCGGCGGACCGTCGCTGCCTCCGATTGTGCAAGGAGTGCACGATGGCAAGGAACTGGATCGTCCGCGGCGACCCCACCAGCAGTGGCGGCAGCGTCATCTCCGGCTCGCCCTTCACCGACATCGACGGCATCGCCGTCGCGCGCATCACCGACCAGGCCACCTGCCTGAAGCACAGGGGCGTATTCCCGATCGTCGAAGGCGACGCCACCCTGGTCGTCGATGGACAACCCGTCGCCCTGCACGGCAGCGCACTGGCCTGCGGCTGCAAGGTGCTGTCGGCGGCGCAGATGCATGTGTTCGTGGATGCGGGCGGGGGTACGGGTGGTGGGAGATCGGGAAGCGGAACCGCTACTTCCGTGATGCAGGCAGCAGAAGCCGTCGCGGCCGCTACCGCTGCGAACAATCGCTACGACGAGGCTCTTAGGTTCGTCAATGCGGCCGGAGCGGCGCTGTCCGGTGTCGGCTACACGTTGTTCCTTGAGAACGGCAAAGCCCTCAATGGTACGACCGACGATGACGGACGTACCGATCGTGTTGTGACCGAGGTTCCGGAGCGGATCGTCCGTGCCGAGTTGAAGCCGCAGGAAACTGCCTGTTGCCCGTTTCACGCCGAACGTGGGGGCGAGGCCGAGACGCTGGAGATTCAGCTTGATGGCGTGATAACCAGCAGCGCGGGTGTCGGATCGTCGATCTGGCTCGTTGAAACCTCGGAGGGCGAATCACGCGGACTGACCTCCGGCGAGATCGATATGGCCAAGCTGGTCTTCGGCGGGTCGGTGGACTATTCCACGGTCAAGGTACACAACGGTGAGTATCTCTGGTTCGGCATGCAGCCGGACGACACAGCAATGACGCCGAATGGCGAGATGTATTTCAACCCAAAGCACTTCAAGGAAGATTTTTCGGACCCCACGTCACCTGGCGATCAGTGCTGGTTCATGCACGAAATGGTGCATGTGTGGCAACACCAATTGGGTTATCCGGTCAAATGGCGCGGCGCGGTCCGACTTGGTCTCAGCTATGAGTATGTGCTCGCCGCTGACAAACGGCTTTGCGATTACAACATGGAAGCCCAAGGCAATATTCTGGCCGACTATTTTGCGCTGACCTTTCTTCGGAACGTCTATGCGATGCGGCAGGCGAACTACAGGAGCGATCCCAATGCGGCCACGCTTTTCAGAACGGTGCTCGTCGAGTTCCTCGAAGATCCATCGGATAAGAAGAACCTTCCTTGACGTGATCGCGCTGCGGCTGTCGGTGCTTTCGATTCTTGTTGTTGCGATAGGCTGCACGGCCCCGCTTGACGGAGATGCGCGGTCTTCGATGTACCGCGTCAGGGTCATGCAGTCGGCGGAAAGACCTTGCTTTGCATTGCAAGATGATGCGAAGACGCGACGGCATGTCTCCAGCCTCGTGATGGTTCATGTCGCGCTTCTCCAGAGCGCGGCGATGGCCCGCGATGGCAGGGTGATATGGTCGATCGGATTGCCGTCCTCCGTGTCGCAGACGCTGCGAGGTGACGAATGTATTGCTTATGGCGATGCACCTTCCGGGGCGGACGTCATGGTCGCGCCTGAAGCGTTGCAGTACGGCGTCGCTTACCATGTTGCGCTGAACACCGACCTCCTGACTTCGGGAAGTTCGGAGAATCTTCAGTACTCCGGTGACTTCTGCCTCGGCAAACTGCCGGATGGGAAGATCAGGGTGCATGACCTCTGGCGAGGTGACGACGCGAAATCGTCACCTGATGACCCCTGCCTGACTCTTTACCGCGTTCCCCGAAAGTGAGCTGCGGTTCTTTGCATATTCAAGCCATCCAGAGGCAGTCGAGTGTAATGACCCGGCGGTTTCTGTACTGGTCAGGCCGCTAAAGCATATGCCTCGGCGGGGGTTCTCATGCCCAACGTCTGGTGTGGACGTCGGTGTTTGTAGAACTGGATCCGGTCAGCGATCACCCGCATCGCGTGCTCCTGAGTCTCGAAGCGGTGACGGTGGACACACTGCTCCTTAAAAATGCGGATGACGCGCTCAACCATGCCGTTCTGTTGCGGGCAGTGCGGGGTGATGAACTCCTGCTTCAAGCCATAACCACGTACGAGTCGGCTGTAAGGCCGACTGGTGAAGACCAGTCCATTGTCCGAGCGCAGCAGGAACGGGACTGGCACGCGACCCAGCGTGCCGTAGCGGGTGACCAGCGCCTGCTCCAGCGCGGCGGCCGCCGTGCTGGCCTTGCCGCTGCGCGAGAGCTGCCAGCCCAGCAGCTGACGGGTATGGCAATCGATCATCAGGGCCAGCGTCAGCCAACCATCGCGACCGCCACAGACCCGGCACAAGTCCGTCGCCCAACGCTGGTCCGGCGCGGTCGCCACCGATGCCAAGGCCTCGATTCGGGGCCGCTTGCCCACCGCCCGCTTGCGCACCTGCCAGCCCTGGAGCTGGAAGATCCGCTGCCGTCGGCCGGTAGTACACGCTGCGCCGAGCCTCCCCGAACCAGCGGCACGGCTTCACCATCGACACTTCAAATCCGTCGGAACGCAGTCCCTGCTGGATCGCGACCATCAGGTCTCGTCCTTGCCCAACAGGGACGCTAATTTTTTCGGGCGCGCAGCTCCAGCATCGCCTCGCCGTAGGCCTCCTGCAAATTCTTGAGCTGCCGCTCGTACTGCTCCCGCACGTCCTAGGGCTTGGCCCGCAGTGCTTTCTCCATGCCGCGCTTGGCATCGTCCACCCAGCTCTCGATCTCCGAGGGCGTCAGGTCGAACTGCCGGCTCGCTTCGGCCACGGTCGTCTTGCCCTGGATGATCTTTAGCACCAGCGCCGACTTCCGGCGGGCTGTCCAACGCTTGATCTCTTCTTCCATTACCGCGCTCATTCGTGTCTTCTCGGAAAGGTTACACCTGGGCAGAGAATCACTGGGTCATTACAGAGGTTTGCTACCGTTACAACCACCCAAACGAAGATCTCAAACTCCTGATTGTTCGGCTCATGAGGCAAACTTCGATCCAGCAGCTACGGCCCACTCTGGTCCGGAGAAGTTAGGAGTTACCTTCTGAAAGGAAAGACGTGGTGATTTTTGAGGTCTCGGGTTGGGGTGATGCGAGCGGTCATGTCACGCTTTGGGATGGATCGTCTTGCGGCGATCACTGTTATTTCGTCCACGACCAGCCCGGCGTGCAAACAACTAGGATCTTGTTCTGGGAACTGAAATGAAGTACCTGCTTCTCTTGGTGTCCTTGGTATTTGCTCCTGGTTGCGCATCTTCAGGTGGATTGCATGTGGAAGATGCACGAATTAATCTAAAAAATGGGGTTTGGCATACTGCCTGAGTGCCGCATTGCCCGAAGGAGCGGCGAACGAGGATGCATCCAGGGCTGTAGGAGGCTATTTCGAGCGAAGTAGTCATGACGACGAGGCAGCCTACGCAAGCGTCAGGAAGTACTTTGATATCGCGATAATTGAAGCCACGCGTGCGAGTAGCGAAGGCGGTCAGCCACTGTCACTGATGCCTTGCCTGGATGCTTATGAGTCCCGAGACTACGATCCAGTAATTCGGGCGCAAGATAAATACATCGGAAAATAGCTGCCTCTCCAAGTGGCGGGCTGGTGTATTTCGTGAAACAGTTCTCAAGCATTTCTTGAGTAGCCCTGCCCATCGACGCATGCCAGAGACAGCAGTCACGAGGGAATCGCCTGGCTCGCCCGGCGCGTGCGATCCTGGGGCATCACTTCCTCAAGTCGCTGATTCCATTGGAGAAGAGATGGGTTTGCCTGCGGCAGCGGCGAACCCTGCTTGCATCCTTTGCCCGGCAACCCCATAAGGGGAGCAAGCCGGCGCTTGGCCGGCATCCTGTGCCGTAGACCGGAGCCCAGATGCCCAGTTCCAACCAGAAAGAAACCCTCCAGTTGCCGGTCCTGCCGCTGCGCGACGTGGTGGTGTTCCCGCACATGGTGATCCCGCTGTTCGTGGGCCGGGACAAGTCGATCCGTGCCCTCGACATTGCGATGGAAGGCGACAAGCGCATCCTGCTGGTGGCGCAGAAGTCCGCCGAGACCGACGACCCGGAAGGGTCCGACCTCTACGAGATCGGCACGCTGGCGACGGTGCTGCAGTTGCTCAAGCTGCCCGATGGCACGATCAAGGTGCTGGTCGAGGGCGTTTCGCGCGTCACCGTGTCGCAGGTGCGCGAGGTGGACGGCACGCTCGCCGGCATCGGCAAGCTGGTCGAGCCGCTCGAAGGCCGCGATCCGCGCGAGGTCGAGGCGATCGCTCGCTCGCTGGTGTCGCTGTTCGAGCAGTACGTCAAGACCAACCGCAAGCTGCCGCCGGAGCTGATGCAGACGCTGTCGGGCATCGACGAGCCGGGGCGCCTGGCCGACATCGTGTCCGCCCACCTGGGCGTGCGCCTGTCCGAGAAGCAGCGCCTGCTGGAGACCGTGGACACGGCCAGCCGGCTGGAGCTGCTGGTCGGCCTGGTCGACGGCGAGATCGACGTGCAGCAGATGGAGAAGCGCATCCGCGGCCGCGTGAAGTCGCAGATGGAGAAGTCGCAGCGCGAGTACTACCTCAACGAGCAGATGAAGGCGATCCAGAAGGAGCTCGGCGAGATCGACGACGCGCCGAACGACGTCGAGGAGCTTGCGCGCAAGATCGCCGAAGCCGGCATGCCCAAGGCGGTCGAGACCAAGGCGAAGAACGAATTCAACAAGCTCAAGCAGATGTCGCCGATGTCGGCCGAGGCCGCGGTCGTGCGCAACTACCTCGACTGGTTGTTGGGCGTGCCGTGGAAGAAGCGGAGCAAGGTGCGCAAGGACCTCAAGGTCGCGCAGGACACGCTCGACGCCGACCACTACGGCCTGGAGAAGGTCAAGGAGCGCATCCTCGAGTACCTGGCGGTACAGACCCGGGTGCAGAAGATGAAGGGTCCGATCCTGTGCCTGGTCGGCCCGCCCGGCGTGGGCAAGACCTCGCTCGGCCAGTCGATCGCGAAGGCGACCAACCGCAAGTTCGTGCGCATGGCGCTCGGCGGCGTGCGTGACGAGGCGGAAATCCGTGGCCATCGCCGCACCTACGTCGGCTCGATGCCGGGCCGGATCGTGCAGAACCTCAACAAGACCGGCACGAAGAACCCGCTGTTCGTGCTCGACGAAATCGACAAGATGTCGATGGACTTCCGCGGCGATCCGTCCTCGGCGCTGCTGGAGGTGCTCGATCCCGAGCAGAACCACACCTTCAACGACCATTACCTCGAAGTGGACCTCGACCTGTCCGAGGTGATGTTCATCGCCACCTCGAACTCGCTCAACATCCCCGGCCCGCTGCTCGACCGCATGGAAGTCATCCGCATCCCCGGCTACACCGAGGAGGAGAAGATCAACATCGCCATGCGCTACCTGGTGCCGAAGCAGACCAAGGCGAACGGCCTCAAGGACGGCGAGCTGAAGATCGACGAGGGCGCGATCCAGGACATCGTGCGCTATTACACGCGCGAGTCGGGCGTGCGCAACCTGGAGCGCGAGATCGCCAAGATCTGCCGCAAGGTGGTCAAGGAGATTGCGCTGGCCGGCCCGAAGAAAGGCAAGGCGAAGACCATTCAGGTGGCCTCGAAGACCGTCGAGAAGTACCTCGGCGTGCGCCGCTTCGACTTCGGTCGTGCCGAGCAGGAGAACGAGATCGGCCTGGTCACCGGGCTGGCGTGGACCGAGGTCGGCGGCGACCTGCTGCAGATCGAATCGACGCTGGTGCCGGGCAAGGGCCAGTTGACGCTGACCGGCCAGTTGGGCGACGTCATGAAGGAGTCCGCGACCGCGGCCATGTCGGTCGTACGCGCGCGCACAGAGCGGCTGGGGCTCGACGTGGACTTCCTGCAGAAGCACGACGTGCACGTGCACGTGCCCGATGGCGCCACGCCGAAGGACGGCCCGAGCGCGGGCATCGCGATGGCCACCGCGCTGGTGTCGATGCTCACGCGCATCCCGGTGCGCGCCGAGGTGGCGATGACCGGCGAGATCACCCTGCGCGGCAAGGTCACGGCGATCGGCGGGTTGAAGGAGAAGCTGCTCGCGGCGCTTCGAGGCGGCATCACCACGGTCATCATCCCCGAGGAGAACCGCAAGGACCTCTCGGACATCCCGAAGAACGTCACCGAGCACCTCAGGATCGTGCCGGTGAAATGGATCGACGAAGTGCTCGACCTCGCGCTGGAGCGTCCGCTGGCGGCGGCCGCGCCGCCGGCGCCGGTCGCGAAGGGCGCCGACGAAGCGGTCCTGCCCACCCAGCAGGACAAGCCGGCCACGCCGGCGGGCGTCAAGCACTAGCTTCGGGTGGTGCGCAGCGCATGCGTGCCGTGCGGACGAGAGCGGCGCGCTCGGCAGGCCAGCGCGCGGGCAACGGCCCGCGCGCATTCACCCGGCGCTCACGAATCAGACCCGCACAGGACTCCAGCCCGGTTTGGCGCCCGTCCGAGGTCGTATTCGCTGCCGGCAACCGGTAAAATGCCGAGGTTGAGCCAGATCATCGTCAGACCGGGCAGCGTCGCGGGAGTCCCCGCGGATGGACCCGGTCCCCAGCAAGGGCGGGCCGCGGGCCCGCACACGGAGTCCACAACATGCCAGTGAACAAGAGTGAATTGATCGACCAGGTCGCCGACAAGGCGGGTCTGTCCAAGGCCGACGCCGGCCGCGCCCTCGATGCGGTCATCGACGCGGTCAGCGCGGCGCTCAAGCGCGGCGACGCGGTGAACCTGGTCGGCTTCGGTTCGTTCTCGGTCAAGGCGCGCGCCGCCCGCACCGGCCTGAACCCGCGGACCAAGGAAGCGATCCAGATCCCGGCGTCCAACAATCCGGTGTTCAAGGCTGGCAAGGCGCTCAAGGATGCCGTAAACTGACCGGCTCCTGAGTTCCCTCACGGGTGCTTAGCTCAGCGGTAGAGCGTCTCCTTTACACGGAGAGGGTCGGGGGTTCGAAACCCTCAGCACCCACCAGGGGATGCGAGGCCGCACAAGGTTCCAAGGCGCGGAGCGGTAGTTCAGCTGGTTAGAATGCTGGCCTGTCACGCCGGAGGTCGCGGGTTCGAGTCCCGTCCGCTCCGCCATCGATACGAAGACCCCGCCGCGAGGCGGGGTCTTTTTTTGTGCCCAGGGGTTGGCACGCGGGGGAATCAGGCACGGGTGGCCGCGGGTGCCGTGGGCGTGCGCCGCCGCCGCGGACGGTGCCGTGGGCGGAAAGCTGCGGTTAAACTGTCGGGCTTCGTCCCGGGCCCGGTTCCCCATGCTGCAAACCCTACGAGAAAAGATGTCCGGCTGGATCGCGATCGTCATCGTCGCGCTCCTGGCCATCCCCTTCGCGTTCTTCGGCATGGAGCAGTACCTGTTCCAGAGCGGCGGCAACTACGCCGCGAAGGTGGAAACGCAGCCGTCGTGGTGGCGCTCGGCGCCCGACTGGTGGCTGGTGCGCAAGCTGGCGTGGCAGTCGGAGGAGGTCAGCCCGGAGGATTTCCGCCGTGCGTTCGAGAACGAACGCCAGCGCCGTCGCGAGGCCGAGGGCGAGCAGTTCGACGCGCGCGGCTTCGAGTCGGCCGAGAACAAGCGCGCGGTGCTCGAGGTCCTGGTCGACCAGAAGGTGCTGCAGCTGGCCGCCGCCCGCGACGGCATGGTGGTGGGCGATGCCGCGGTACGCGAGGCGATCCAGGAGATCCCGGCGTTCCTGGTCGATGGCAAGTTCGATGCGCAGCGCTACCAGCTGGCGCTGCAGGCGCAGGGGCTGTCGCCGCAGGGCTTCCAGGAACTGGTGCGCGCCGGGCTGCAGCAGGCGCTGCTGCGCGAGCAGGTGGCGCAATCGGCCTTCACCACGCCGTCGGAATTGACGCGGATGATGGGCCTGCTGTCGGAACTGCGCGACGTGTCGTTCGCGCTGCTGCCGGCGCCGGCCGTCGACACCGCCGCGGTCACCGCGGCCGAGATCCAGGCCTGGTACGACGGCCACCGCAGCGAGCTGCGTGCGCCGGAGCGGGTGACGCTGGAGTACGTGGACATCGACGGCAATGCGTTGCCGCCGCCACCGGCGCCGGACGATGCGACGCTGCGCCGGCGCTACGAGCAGGAGAAGGCGCGCTTCGTCGAGCCCGAGCAGCGCCTGACCTCGCACATCCTGGTGCCGGTCGACGCCGCGGCCGACGAAGCCGCGCAGAAGGCGGCCGAGGACAAGGCGAAGCAGATCGCGCTGCAGGCGCGCGCGGCCGGTGCCGATTTCGCGGCGCTGGCGCGGGCCAACCCGGGCGATCCGGGCTCCGCGGCGAACGGCGGCGACGTGGGCTGGGTACGCCGCGACGGGGCCATGGTCAAGCCGTTCGAGGACGCGGTGTTCGCGGCGCAGGCCGGTGCGGTCAGCGACCCGGTGCGCAGCCCGTTCGGCTGGCACGTGATCCAGGTGCGCGAGATCAAGGCCGGTGCGCAGGTGCCGTTCGAGAACGTGCGCGAAGCGCTGGTGCAGGAGCAGGTGCAGGCCGATCGCGAGCGCGCGTTCAACGACGCGGTCAGCGCCGTGATCGACGAGGTCAACAAGAACCCGACCGAACTGGCCGCGGCCGCCAAGGCCGGCAACCTGGTGCTGCACACGGTCGGGCCGATCGCGCGCGGCGAGGGCGAGGGCGTGGCGGCGTCGCCGGCGTTCCAGCGCGCGGCGTTCTCCGAAGGGCTGGCCCAGGACGGCACCGTCAGCGATCCGATCGAGATCGCGCCGAACCGCAGCGTGCTGATCCGCGTGACCCGGCATGAGCCGGAGCGCGAGCTGACCGTGGCCGAGGCGCGCGACCGTGTCGTCGCGGCCATTCGCCGCGAGCGTGCGACCAAGCGCGTCGAGGCCGAGGCCGACGCGATGGTGGCGCAACTGGCCAAGGGTGAAAGCCTGCAGGCGGTCGCCGCGGCGCGATCGCTGCCGGTGCAGGACATCCCCGGCCTGCCGCGTGGCGCGCCGGTGCCGGATCGCGCCGCGTCGGAGGCCTACTTTGCGGCGCCGGTGCCAGCCGAGGGCAAGGGTTCGCCGGGCAAGGTGTCACTCGCCGACGGCAGCGTCCTGGTGTTCAACGTCACCAAGGTCACGCCCGGCAAGGCCGCGGACGCGACCGACCAGGAGCGCGACATGGTGAAGCAGCAACTGGCGGCACTGGGCGGGCGCGAGGATGCCGAGACCCTGCTGCGCGCGCTGCGCAAGCAGATGAAGGTGACGGTGGTCGAATCGAGGCTCTGAGCGTCGGGACGCACCGCGCGCGCCACGAAAAAGCCCGGCAGACGCCGGGCTTTTTCCTTCCTGGAACCAGGTCGGCGGGCCCGCCGGTCACTCGCCTTCGCCGCCCAGCCCGGTCATGCCGAGGATGTTGTAGCCGCCATCGACGTAGGTGACTTCGCCGGTGATGCCGGCTGCCAGGTCCGAGCACAGGAACGCGGCGGCATTGCCGACGTCCTCGATGGTCACGGTGCGGCGGATCGGCGCGTTTTCCTCGACGTGGCTGAGGATCTTGCGGAATCCGCCGATCCCGGCCGCGGCGAGGGTCTTGATCGGGCCGGCCGAGATGGCGTTGACGCGGGTGCCCTCGGGACCGAGGTTGTAGGCAAGGTAGCGCACCGTTGCCTCGAGGCTGGCCTTGGCCACGCCCATCACGTTGTAGCTCTGCAGCGCGCGTTCGGCACCGAGGTAGCTCAGCGTCAGCACCGCGCCGCGGCGATCCTTCATCAGCGGGCGCGCGGCCTTGGCCAGCGCCGCCAGCGAGTAGGCCGAGATGTCATGGGCCATCGCGAAGTTGTCGCGGGTCAGGCCGTCGAGGAATTCGCCGGCGATCGCTTCGCGCGGCGCGTAGGCAATGGCGTGGACGAGGATGTCGAAGCCGTCCGGCCAGTGCTGGCCGAGGCCGTCGAACAGCGCGGCGATCTGGGCATCGTCGGCGACGTCGAGCGGATACGACGGGCCGCCGCCGAGTTTTCCGGCCGCGTCCTCGACGCGCGACTTGAGCTTGTCGTTCAGGTAGGTGAAGGCGAGTTCGGCGCCTTCGCGGTGCATCGCCTCGGCGATGCCGTTGGCGATCGAGCGCTGGCTGGCGATGCCGGTGATCAGTGCGCGCTTGCCTTGCAGGAAACCCATGGGGAACTCGCGGTGTGGACCGGTCGCTATTCTGCCACGCCGGCCGCGGCCGCCCCCTGCGCCGGCGTATCGATCGACAGCACCATGCCCGGGCGCAGCACGCTGCGCGCATCCAGTCCGTTGCGCGCGAGCAGGGACTGGGCGCTGATGCCGTAGCGTTGCGCGATCTTCCACGCCGAATCGCCGCGCGCGACGGTGTGCGACCGTCCCGGCGGCGGCTCGCGGTGTGCGGAGGCATCGGCCATGGCGTCGGAGAGGTCCGCGTTGCGCGTGACGGCTGGCGTCGTGCGCACCGGCGCGCGGTCGCCGCGCGCGGCGACCGCGGCGGCCATCGCCGGGGTCGCGGGCATCAGCACCCGCGTCGCGGCGCCCGGCGGCATCCTGCCGTCGGCGTACACCGGGTTGAGGCGGCGCAACTGGCCGGCGTCGACGCCATGCCGCGAGGCCAGCGCATCGAGCGACGCGACGCCCGCCGGCACTTCCGCAGGCGCCAGCAGCGGCACCGGGCGATCGAGCGCGGCCAGCCAGCTCTCGCGATCCTCCACTTCCTCCAGCAGGCACGACAGCGCGTGCAGCTTGCGCACGTAGGCCTGGGTAATCGCGGGCATCGGCAGGCGTTCCGGATCGGCGTTGGCCGCGGTCTGCCCGGCGCGGCGCAGCGCGGACAGCAGGCGGTACTCGCCGGCGTTGTAGGCCATCACCGCCAGCCGCCAGTTGCCGGCGAACATGCCGTGCAGGGTCTTGAGGTAGCGCACCGCGGCATCGGTGGAATCCACCGGCGACAGCCGGCCGTCGTAGCCGCTGCGTACCGGCACGTCGTGGTTGCGCGCCGTGACGGTGATGAACTGCCACAGGCCGGCGGGCCCGGATGCGCTGCGGGCGCCGGGCTTGTAGCCGCTCTCCACGAACGGGATAAGGGCGTACTCGGTGGGCAACTGGGCTTCGCGCAGGCGATCGACCACGTAGCCGAACAGCGGCAGCACGTCGTTGCGCGTGGAGGCCAGCTGCGCCGGCGCGTGCGCGAAGTGGGTGCGCCAGCGGGCGCTGTCGCCGGGGCCACATTCGGGCTGGGCCAGGCCCTCGCGGAAGCGCTGGTAGATCTCCAGGCCGCTGCGCATGTTCGCCGATGCCTGGGCGCGCGCCTTCGCGGCGGGCGGCGTCGGCTTCGGCTTCGGCGCGGGCGGCGCGAGGCCGTCGGTGGCGTGCGCGGCGGGCGGGTTGTCCGGCGGTGGTGTCCCGGCAGGCCCGGGCAGGCCTTCGTCACCGCCGCGCGCGGTCCCGGCCAGCAGCCCGGCAAGCGCCAGCGCGATCGCAAACGCGCGCGCACTCATGCCCGGAATCCGTCCTTCCAGCGCCGCAGGCCGGCGAAGGCCTCGATGCGATCATCGGCGGCGCCGGGCGCGTGCGCGGCCACCGCGGCGCGCACGGCGGGCACGTCGATGCGCAGGAAGGGATTGCCGTCGCGTTCGCTTCCCAGGGTCGTGGGCAGGGTGGGCAGTCCGCGGTCGCGCATGGCGATGGCCTCTTCCTGCCGGCGCCGCAGCGCCGGGTTGTCGGGATCGACCACGCGCGCGAACGCGGCGTTGGCCAGGGTGTACTCGTGTCCGCAGCAGACCAGCGTCTGCGCGGGGAGGGCGGCCAGGCGGTCCAGGGATCCCAGCATGTCGCGGGGGGTACCTTCGAACAGGCGGCCACAGCCGAGGCTGAACAAGGTGTCGCCGCAGAACAAGAGGCCACTGCCGTGGAATGCGATGTGGCTCACGGTATGGCCCGGCACGGCGAGCACGTCGAACCGCCAGGGGCCGATCCCGACCCGGTCGCCGTCGCCCACGGGGTGGTCGACGCCGGCGATGCGCGGGTCGGCCGGGCCGTACACGGGCAGGCCGGGCCAGCGCGCGAGCAGGGCCGGCACGCCGCCGACGTGGTCGTCGTGGTGGTGGGTGAGCAGGATGGCCAGCGGCGCGCGGCCGTCGGCCTCGCAGGCGGCGAGGACCGGGGCGGCGTCGCCCGGATCGACCACCAGCCGGGCGTCGTCCTCGTCGAGCAGCCAGATGTAGTTGTCCGAGAAGGCCGGCAGGGGCGTCAGTCGCATCGTCGGGGGGCCCTTCCGCCTGCCTCTACAATACCGACCATGCCCGCCCCTTCACCGACCCGTCAACCCGCCACGGCTGCCCGTGACTGGTTCCTGGCGCCCGCCGGCCGCGCCGTGCTGGCGAGCGAGGAGGCGCTGGTGGTCCAGGCCCTGGGCGACCGCCCCGGCCTGCCCTGGCTGTGGTGCGGCCCGGCCGCGGGCGAGGACCTGGCCGGCGATTACGGCCGCGGCGTGCGCCTGGTGCCGGCCGAGGCCGGCTGGGCTGGACAACTGGCCTGCGCCCTGCCGCTGCCGCTGCCCAGCGAGTCCTTCGGCGCGGTCGTGCTGCAGCACGTGGCGCGCCCAGCCGGCGCCTTCGGCCCCGCCCTGCTGGAGGAAGCCTCGCGCCTGCTCGTGCCCGGTGGTCGGCTGTGGCTGTTCGTGCTCAATCCGCTGGCGCCGTACCGCTGGCGCTGGCGCGGCAGCGGCATCACCACCTCCGAGCCGCTGGTCTGGCGGCGGCGCCTGCGTGCGGTCGGCCTGGTCCCGGATCCGGTGTCGCAGGGCCTGGGACCGAACTGGTCGGTGCGCGTCTCGGCGCAGCCGCAGCAGGGCCCCGGCCTGCGCGCGGCCTACCTGCTGCGCGCAGAGAAGCGCAGCGTGCCCCTGACCCCCGTGCGCCGGCGGGCGCTGCAACTGGCGCCCGCGGCATGAGCGTGGGCATCCATACCGACGGCGCCTGCCTCGGCAACCCCGGTCCCGGTGGCTGGGCCGCGCTGCTGCGCTACGGCGACAAGGAGCGCGAGCTCTCCGGCGGCGAGCCGCTGACCACCAACAACCGGATGGAGCTGATGGCGGCGATCGTCGCCCTCGAGACGCTGACCCGGCCGTGCGAGGTGGTGCTGCACACCGACTCGCAATACGTTCGCCAGGGCATCACCGAATGGATGCCCAACTGGGTGCGCCGCCAGTGGAAGACCTCCGGCGGCGACCCGGTGAAGAACCGCGACCTGTGGGAACGCCTGCATGCCGCCAGCCAGCGCCACCAGATCGACTGGCGCTGGGTGAAGGGCCATTCCGGCGATCCCGACAACGAGCGCGTCGACACCCTGGCGCGCGACGAGGCGATCCGCCAGCGCGCAGGCGCGGCGGCGTGAACCCGCCAGCCCCGTTTCTGCGGTCGGGATGACGGCTTTCCGCTGTTTCGAACCACCCACCCCCCATCAGCAGTCACTGCCCCATGCGCCATATCGTCCTCGACACCGAAACCACCGGCCTGGAATGGAAGAAGGGCAATCGCGTCGTCGAGATCGGCTGCGTGGAACTGCTCGAGCGCCGGCCCACTGGCCGCACCTTCCATCGCTACCTCAATCCCGAGCGCGAGTTCGAGCCGGGTGCGCAGGAAGTCACCGGGCTGACGCTGGAGTTCCTCGCCGACAAGCCCAAGTTCGAGGACGTCGTCGACGAATTCCTGGCCTTCGTCGAGGGCGCGGAACTGGTGATCCACAACGCCGCGTTCGACATGGGCTTCCTCGAGCACGAGCTGTCGCTGCTCGGCGGCGGGCGCGGCCGCCTGCGCGAGCGCGTGACCGTGCAGGACTCGCTGGAACTGGCACGTCAGCGCTACCCCGGGCAGCGCAACTCGCTGGACGCGCTGTGCAAGCGGCTGGGGGTCGACAACTCGCACCGGCAACTGCACGGTGCGCTGCTCGACGCGCAACTGCTGGCCGAGGCCTGGCTGGCCCTGACCGCCGGCCAGGGCGAGATCGGCTTCGGATCACCGGACGCCGCCGCCACGCCGCGCGCGCCGCGCGCGCCGGCGGTCGCCGTCGGTCCGCGCCCGTCGATCGCGGTGCCCGCCGAGGACCTGGCGCTGCACGCCGCGCGCGTGGACGCCATCCGCAAGAAGGCGGGGCTCTGCGTCTGGGATGTGGAGGCCGGCTCCGGGGCCAACGCCGCGGGGTGACGCCCGTTCAGTGGCTGCGCACCAGCACCACGGTGACGTTGTCCGAGCCGCCGCCGTCGAGCGCGGCCGCCACCAGTCCGTCGACGCATTCCTGCGCGCTGCACTCGGTGTGCGCGAGCACGCGCGAGATGCCCTGGTCGTCGACTTCCTCGGTCAGGCCGTCGCTGCACAGCAGCAGCTGCGAGCCGGGCGCCAGTTCGCCGGACAGCGTCGCCACGTTCAGCACCTGCGGCTCGGTCACGCCCAGCGCCTGGGTGACCACGTTGCGGTGCGGATGGCTGCGCGCCTGGTCGATGGTGATCGCGCCCTGCGCGATCAGTTCCTGCACGTAGCTGTGGTCCTGCGAGAGCTGGGCCAGCTTGCCGTCGCGCCACAGGTAGGCGCGGCTGTCGCCGACCCAGGCCACTTCGAAGCGGTTGCCGACCAGGCGCGCGGCGACCACCGTCGTGCCCATCGGCAGCGCGTCGTTGCGCTGGCGCGAGGCGCGGATGATCTCCTCGTCGGCGATGCGGATCGCCTGCTGCAACGGCGTGCCCTGCCGGGTTTCGCGCACGATCGTCTCGCGCGCAAGCGCGCTGGCGACTTCGCCGTACTCATGCCCGCCCATGCCGTCCGCGACCAGCCACAGCCCAAGCTCGCTGTCGCCGTAGTACGTGTCTTCGTTCAGCTCGCGCCGCAGTCCGACATGGGTCAGGTGTCCGAATTCGATCATGCGCGACCCATCGCCGACGGGTGATCCGGTGGCCCTAGCGCTGGATAACGCGGAAATGCGGCGGCGCAGGTCAGCGGGTCGGCGGGGACGATGGG
>JAIUOJ010000042.1 GCA_020161335.1 Pseudomonadota bacterium | reverse complement strand
GGGATGGCCGAGGACCGGGTGATAGCATGTCCGCCCTTCCGGACCACCCCCGCCGGTCGAAACCGCCGCCCGATGATCCGACTGTTTGGCCGCAAGAAACCGGCTCCCGACGCCTCCGACACCCCCGCGGCCGACACCGCCGGCGAGCGCAGGGGCGGCTTCAGCGCGGAGGAACTGGCGGCGGCATTTCCCGCGGCGGAACCGAAGGAAGCGCCCCCCGCCGCCCGCGGCGAACCGGCGCCATCGCCTGTCGAGCCCTCGCCCGCCGAACCCCCGTCCGTCGCGCCCGTCGTCCCCGCGGCTGGGGCCGGGCACGATGCCGTGGACGCCGCGCCGCCGGCGCCCGCCGGCAAGCCCGGCTGGCGCGAGCGCCTGCGCGGCAGCAGCTTCGCGCGCAGCTTCGGCGGCCTGTTCTCGCGCAACCCCAAGCTCGACGACGACCTGCTCGACGAGATCGAGACCGCCCTGCTCACCGCCGACGTCGGCGTCGCCGCCACCACGCAGCTGGTCGAGGGCCTGCGCAAGCGCATGAAGTCGCGCGAGTTCGCGGATGCCAACGCGCTGCTCGCCGCGTTGCGCACCGACCTGATCGCGCTGCTGGCACCGGTGGCAAGGCCGCTGTCGATCGACGCCACGGCGAAACCCTTCGTGATCCTCACCGTCGGCGTCAACGGCGTCGGCAAGACCACCACCATCGGCAAGCTGGCGCGCCGCTTCCGTGACGAAGGCCGCTCGCTGATGCTGGCCGCCGGCGACACCTTCCGCGCCGCCGCGGTGGCGCAACTGCAGGCCTGGGGCGAACGCAACGGCGTGGCCGTGGTCGCGCAGGGGCAGGATGCCGATCCGGCGTCGGTCGCGTTCGACGCGCTGCAGGCGGCGAAGGCGCGCGGGGTCGAGGTGCTGATCGCCGACACCGCCGGCCGCCTGCACACGCAGCAGGGCCTGATGGCCGAGCTGGGCAAGATCCGGCGCGTGCTCGGCAAGGTCGACCCATCCGCGCCGCACGAAGTGCTGATGGTGATCGACGGGACCACCGGCCAGAACGCGCTGTCGCAGCTGCGCCAGTTCCACGCCGCGGCCAACGTCACCGGGCTGGTCGTCACCAAGCTCGACGGCACCGCCAAGGGCGGCGTGGTGTTCGCGCTCGCACGCGAGTTCGGCCTCCCGATCCGGTTCGCGGGCATCGGCGAGCGTCCCGAAGACCTGCGCGTGTTCGACGCCGAAGCCTTCGTCGACGCCCTGCTGCCGGAAGCGCTCGGCGGGTGAACGCGACGCCAGCCCAGGCCGGAGCCCCGCGGGCGCGCCGGCGCTGGCGGCGATGGCTGCTGGTCCTGCTCGCCGCGCCGGTCGCACTGGTCCTGCTGCTGTGGCTGGTGGTGTGGATCGCGCTGCCGCCCGAACGCATGGTGCCGCTGGTGCTGGCGCAGCTGGGCGAGTCGCTCAACCTCGAGATCAGCGCCGAAGGCGATCCCGCCTCGCACCTCGGTGACCGCCCGGCCTTCGTGGTGCGCAACGTGGTCGCGCGCGAGCCCGGTGCGACGACGCCGCTGCTTCGCGTCGACCGCGTGCTGGTGGCGCTGCCGTGGAGCACGCTGCGCAGCCTCGGCGACACGCTCGACCTCGACCACATCGAACTCGATGCGCCGGTGCTGGACGTGCCCGCCCTGTTGCATTGGCAGGCCTCGCGCCCGCCCGGCGAGACGCGCCTGCCGACGCTCGCCGATGGCCTGCGCGTGCGCAATGGCCGCGTCGATGGCGAAGGCTGGCGCGTCGAATCCCTCGCGTTGTCCGTGCCGCGCTTCGATCCCGCGCAACCGCTGCGCGCGCAGGCGCGCGGCCGCTACGCCGACGACGCGATGCGGGTGCCGTTCGACCTCGCCGCCACGCTGGTGCGTCCCGACAGCGGCCGCGGCTTCGCCCTCGCCGGCCGCGCTTCGCTGGAGCGCGACGACTGGCAACTGCCGGCGTGGATCACGCTGTCCGGTGCGCTGCACTGGAGCGATGGCCTGCAGTTGCTGCCCGCCCGCCTGGGCGCGCACGCGCGCTACGTCTCGGGCGATACCACGCTGCCCTTCGCGCTGGGCCTGCATGGGCCGCTGCGGCGGCATGACGACGCCTGGACCGTGGTGCCGGCCAGCCTGGTCGTGCGCGGCGAAGGCGTGGTGCCGACGTTCGACGCGCGTGGCCGGGTCGCGCTCGGCACGCGGCTGGTGGCAAGCCTCGAGGGCCACATCGCGCGCTGGCCGGCCGACTGGCCCGCACTGCCGCCGCCGCTGGGCCAGTCGCAGGCGCCGCTGGCAACGACGCTGTCGTATCGCGGCGCGTCCGACCTGTCCGATCCGCTGCACCTGCGCGTGACGCGCGACGACGTGCGCTTCGACGGACGGCTGCGCGTGCCGCAGATCTCGGCATGGGCCGCGGCCGCGCGGCAGGATTCGCCGCTGCCGCCGCTGGATGGCCGCCTGGAGGCCGCGCGCATCGAGATCGGCGGCGCGCGGCTGGAGGGCGTGGTCGTCGAATTCGAGGACGACGCACCCGCGACCGGAGCGCCGACGCCATGACCATGACCACGGCGACGGCCGCCAACGATGGCTACGCCACGCGCCTGCTGGCGTGGTTCGACGTCTCCGGTCGCCACGACCTGCCGTGGCAGCACCCGCGTTCGCCGTATCGTGTGTGGCTGTCGGAGATCATGCTGCAGCAGACCCAGGTGCGCGTGGTGATTCCGTACTTCGAGCGCTTCGTGGCCACGTTGCCCGACGTGCGCGCCCTCGCCGAAGCCTCGCTCGACCAGGTCCTCGCGCTCTGGTCGGGCCTGGGCTACTACGCCCGCGCACGCAACCTGCATGCGGCCGCGCGCGCCTGCGTCGAGCGCCACGACGGCGACCTGCCGCGCGATGTCGAGGCGCTGCTCGCCCTGCCCGGCATCGGCCGCAGCACCGCGGCGGCGATCCTGTCGCAGGCCTGGGGCGAGCGCTTCGCGATCCTCGACGGCAACGTCAAGCGCGTGCTGTGCCGTGTCCACGGCATCGAAGGCTGGCCGGGCACGCCAGCGATCGAGAAGCGGCTGTGGGCGCACGCCGAAGCGCACGTGCAGGGCGTGCCCGGCGGGCGCATGGCCGACTACACGCAGGCGCAGATGGATTTCGGCGCCACCTTGTGCACGCGGCACGATCCGGCCTGCGTGCTGTGCCCGGTGCAGCACGACTGCATCGCGCTGCGCGAAGGACGCGTCGAGGACCTGCCTACGCCCAAGCCCGGCAAGCCGCTGCCCGAACGCCAGGCGATCGCGCTGCTGCTGCGCGATGCCGCGGGCCGCGTGCTGCTGCAGCGACGCCCGCCGACCGGCATCTGGGCGGCGCTGTGGTCGCTGCCCGAAGCCGACGGCCACGATGCCGCGCGCGCGTGGTTCGCGGACCACGTCGGCGACGGTTACGACACCGCCGAACCGCTAGACGCCATCACCCACGGCTTCACCCACTACCGCCTGCTGCTGCAACCCCTGGCATGGCGCACGGTCGCGCTGCGGCCCGCGGTACGGGACAATGACGATCTGCGCTGGATCGGCGCCGCCGATCTGGCGGGCCTGGGCATCCCGGCACCGATCCGCAGCCTGCTCGAAGCGCAACTCCCCGCATCGCAAGGCGAAGACACGACATGAGCCGCACCGTTTTCTGCGAATACGAACAGCGCGACGCCGACGGCCTCGACTTCGTGCCGTGGCCGGGCGAACTGGGCAAGCGCGTGTTCGCCCATATCGGCAAGCCGGCATGGGCGGCGTGGCTGGCGCACCAGACCATGCTGATCAACGAGAACCGGCTGTCGCCGCTGGACCCGAAGCATCGCGCCTTCCTCGAAGACGAGATGCGCAAGTTCCTGTTCGGCGGGGGCGCCGAGAAGCCGGCCGGTTACGTTCCGGAATCCTGAGCGCAGCACCGCCTCTCCCCTTCTCCCGCTTGCGGGGGAAGGTGCCGAAGGCGGATGGGGGCGCCGAAGGCGCGAGAAGCGCCCTCGTCCACCATTGTCGAACATCACCCTACTGCGTCGCCTCGGCCTCGCGCTCCTGCACGCGCGCCTCGCGCAGTTCCTTCTCCGATGCGCGCACCGCCTTCACGTCCAGCGGGCGGATCTGCTGGATGTGGCACGGAATGCCCATCGACCCCGGGCTGTTGACCAGCACCTTGTCGAAACGCGCGTAGACGCGATTCATGTTGCTGGTCAGGCCGATCGCGGGCGCATAGGCCATGTCCTGGCAGGGGCCGGTCAGTTCGAGCAACCACGCCTCGCTCGGCTTGGTCCACACCACCAGCGCCGAATCGCCCAGCGGCGTCCAGCCATTGAGGCGACCGAAGAAGTTGAAGCTGCCCACCGGCTCACCGGCGTGCGACTGGTAGAGCGCCAGCTTGTCGCTGTCGCGCAGGTTGCCGTTCGTGGCGCAGGCGGTCAGGCCGAGCAGCGTCGCGCAGGCTGCGGCCAGCATCGGGAGTTTCATGGCAGGTCTCCGGCCGCCAGCACGGCGGCGTTTGGGGGTGGGTCCATCATGTGTCCTGCCGGTTCGGCCGCAAGCGCGCCCGCGGTGGCGGTTCAGCGACGGGTGCGGATCGCGGCACCGCGGCGCGGGTGCGACAATGCGCACATGACCACCGCACCCGGCCACGCATGATGCCCGCCCCCGGTCCGCGCACGGATGTGCGCCACGACGCCGTGATCATTGGCGGCGGCGCCGCGGGCACCCTGGTGGCGATCCGCCTGCTGGCCGCGGGCCTGCGCCGGATCGCGATCGTCGAACCCGACGCCATGCTGGCGCGCGGTGCGGCCTATGCCACCGACCTGCCCGAGCACCTGCTCAACGTGATCGCCTCGCGCATGAGCGCGCTCGACGAAGACCCGGGCCACTTCGTGCGCTTCCTCGCCGCCGAACAGCCCGGCGCCGATCCCGCCACGCTCGGCGACAGCTTCGCACCGCGCCGCGACTACGGCCGCTACCTGCGCCACACGCTGGCCGCGCAGCCCGGCCACGAGACCCTCGTGCACGTGCGCGACCGCGCCGTCGACGCAGGCCGTGACGACGCCAGTGGCGACACCCTCGTGCAGCTCGCGTCCGGCAACACGCTGCACGCCGGTCACGTGGTGCTCGCGGTCGGCAACGCGTCGCGCACCCTGCCCGCCTACCTGCGCCACGAGGGCGCGCGCATCGCCGACGCCTGGGACTACGCCGCCGTGCGCGGCATCGCGCCCGACGCCGAGGTCTGCATCATCGGTTCGGGCCTGAGCATGGTCGACGCCGTGCTCAGCCTCGCCGCCAACGGCCATCGCGGGCGCATCCACGTGCTGTCGCGCCACGGCCTGATGCCGCTGCCGCACGCGCGTTCGGGATCGCAGCATGGCGCGGGCGTCGACGACCTGCTGCCGCTGGGCGTGCCGGGCCGCTGGCGCGCGATCCGCCAGCGCGTCAGCGAGGGCGTGGCCGCGGGCGAACCCTGGCAATGGAGCTTCGACCGCCTGCGCCACCACGGCGAAGCCCTGTGGCGTTCGCTCGACGACGACGAACGCCGCCGCTTCCTGCGCCATGCCGTGCGCTACTGGGACATCCACCGCCATCGCATCGCGCCGCAGGTGGCCGCCGTGCTGGAACAGTTGCAGGCCGCGGGCCAGCTCGACGTCGCCGCCGGCCGCCTGCTCGGCATCGAGCCCGATGCCCACGGCGGCAGCCGCGTGCGCCTGCGCCCGCGCCACGCCGGACAGGAACAGGCGCTGCACGCCGACTGGATCGTCAATGCCACCGGCGTGGAAACCAACATCGACCTGCGCCCCGGTGAACTGATGCAGGCACTGCGCACGCGCGGCCGCGTGCTGCCCGGCCGTCACGGCATCGGCATCGCCAGCAGCGGCGTCGGCCAGGTACTCGACGCCCACGGACGCCCCGACCCGCGCCTGCTGGTGCTGGGTGCGCTACGCATCGGCGACCTGTGGGAAAGCATCGCCATCCCCGAACTGCGCGTGCAGGCGCGGCAGGTAGCGGAACACATCACCGCGCGCGGCTAATCCGCTTGCCTCGCCATCCGCGGATCGTCGTCCCGCACGCGGATTGCGACGCCGCATGCCCGAAGGGCACGATGCGCGCCCGAGCGAGGCGACGCACCACGGGCGGCGGACCGGCGGCCCCTCCGCGAGCGCAGGTGCAGCGAGCGCCCCGAAAAGATCGAAGGGGGAAAGCGCCAGCAGCGCCGCAATCCCGCGGCGCCCGCGACGGCTGGATCAACCTCGCGGAACAGGGGAATTCCGTCTGGCGCCGTGCGTTGCTGGCAGCCGTACATTGCGCCCCTGCCCGCACCGCGCCTATCGGCAACCTGCGCACCGGCGTGTCAGGAAAATCCGACGCGTGCGAAGCGCCCGGCACGAAAAAGCGAACCTGACGCCGGTTCTCCCTGTGCGTTGCGCCGCGTAGGAAAAGCCTGAAAACAAGAAGCCCCGCTTCGGCGGAGTTTTTGTTGAGCTAGAACTTTCCCCGCAACGCAATTCGCCTGGCTGCGGCAGCTTTGCCAATCCGCCTCCGTAGCAACCAGTCGTGCTGGCATCGCGTCAGTTCAGCTGCGGCATGAGCGATGAAGCCCCATTGAGGTAGCGTTCTTACCCCCGTCACTAAGTATCGAAACTCGTGTCGACCATGCACAGGGGCAATCAACCGGATTGCGTCGACGTGGAAGTCGTGGAGCGGAACCAATCGATCAATCCTTCGTCGCTGCGCCTCTTGAAGCAATGCAACTAGGTCATGGCCATAGGGCTTGAGTCTCAGCGCGTCGAGGGGCACGCCGCGCGCCAGCAGGAATGCTTTCAGGGAAAGCTCGATGGAGTGGCCAACCAACATGAAGGCCGGCGCGGAATGCTTGGGCGGGTCTTTCGCCGCCATGACCAGCCCAGCCGCTGCCCTGTACTCCTCGGCGAAACGCAGGAGACCGAATGGCGACGTGACGCCTGGCGTGTTCACCGCAACGGATGGGCCGATCATAGACAGCACTCCAGCACGGACATAATACGGACATGAAAAAACCGCCTTTCGGCGGTTTCGTCTTAACCCATTGATTTCAATGGTGGCCGGGGAGGGAATCGAACCCCCTACACGGGGATTTTCAATCCCCAAGAAGCAGAAACGGCAATCCCTGCAGAATCAACAAGTCCGGCACCTGAAAGCGCTGAATTAAGCGGGTTTTTTCCGGTTCAAGGGGACATATAGTTGCAAAGGGACTACGCAGGTAGTACAAAGATTACCGGACTATTGCCGGACTAATTTGACCCCGTGGCCCGACTCAGGCTGACCGATACGAGCGTCCGAGACCTGCCCGCAGCGAGCGGCGTTAACCGGGTCGATTACGACATCCCCGCACCTGGTGATAGAGACTTCGTGAAGGGCTTCGCGGTCCGCACCAGCTCGATCGGCACCAAGCACTTCCTCCTGATCTACGTCGCCAAGGAGACCGGTCAGGAGCGCCGTATGGTCCTGGGCGAGTTCGGCCCTGCCCCGCGCCTCACCGTCTCCGCCGCCCGCCGCTTGGGCGCCGAGAAACGCGCGCTGGTCGACCTCGGCCGGGATCCGTGGCTGGAGGCGAAGCAGGCGCGCGCTGCGGCCGAGAAGAAGGCCGAGAAGGAAGTGGCCAGCCTAGGCAATCTGCTGGCCGCCTACGTCGAGCACCTGAAGGCCTTGGGCAAAGCTAGCTGGCGCGAGGTCGAGCGGGCGATCGACCGGCACATCACGCCGAAGAAGAAGCTGGCGGCCACGCCGGCCGACCAGGTCGCCGTCGACACGGTCATGCCCGTCTTCCACGGGCTCACCAAAGAGGGGAAGCTCCGCGAGGCGGAGAAGCTGCGGGCATACCTGCGCGCGGCGTACACGGCTGCCCGGAAGGCCCGCACGGATGCCACCATGCACGCCTTCGCCGGCTTCGCGATCCGCGAGAACCCCCTGCAGGACTTGGACGTCTCCCGGCCGCGGGAGGCCGCCGAGAAGGCCGCCGAGGCCGCCAAGGTACGGAAGTGGGCGCTGAGCGAGGATCAGCTGCGCGCTTACTGGCGCCGGATCAGCGTGGACACCCCGGCCGGCGCCCTGCTCCGCTTCCACCTGCTCACCGGCGGCCAGCGGATCGAGCAACTGGCTAGGCTCACCGTTGACGACTACGACGCCGACACGAAGACCGTCACCCTGCGCGACACGAAAGGCCGCCGGCAGCATGCGCATGAGCACGTCGTCCCCCTGCCCCCGGATGCGGTGAAGGCGCTTGAGGCGATGCGCCAGCCGCGGCAGGACGAAGCCGGCAAGACCATCCCGCCCGGGCCCCACCTGTTCACCCTGACCGACGGCGACGCGCCGGTGGCGTACCACGTCGTCTGGGAGGCGATTCAGGAGGTCGCCAAGGCAATGGTCGAGGCCAAGGAAGTCCCCCGCCCCTTCACCCCTGGCACGATCCGTAAGACCGTGGAGACGCGCCTAGCCGCGAAGGGCACGCCGGACGAGGTACTCGCCCGGCTGCTCTCGCACGGCCTCGGCGGCGTGCAGGCGCGCAACTACAACGCCCACCGGTACGACGACGAGAAGCGCAGCGCGCTGAAGAAGCTGCGCGCGCTGCTCGATCCGCCGAAGGGCAAGGTCGTCGAGTTCCCGAAGCAAGCGAAGCAATGAAGCGATCGCAGCACATGCGACAGCCGCAAACAGAATCGGGCTCAGCCCGGCAAAGCGGCGGAACCGGGTGTTAGAGGCACCCGGCCCGCCTTCCACAACCGTTCCGCTGGAGAACGATCATGGCAATTGAAAGTGTAGCAACCCTTGAGTATGTGCAAATTCCGGCTGAGGCGATCCCGACCTTGCGATGGGCGCTTCTGCACGGCCTACACGCGATCGCGGAGATTGATCGATCACGATCGCATTTCGATCTCGCAAATATAGGCGCCGAGGTCAATCGCGAAGCGTGCCCGCAGTCATCTCTCGCGTGCGAAGGGGATAGCACGCGATTCGCAGAGGCTCTGCTGTGGCTGGAACATGCCCGTGCGGTGGAGGAGACCTGACCATGAACCCGAACCTCCGCGACGAGCTTGCCGAGATCCTTCGCGAGGGGATGCAACCCTCGAAAATCGTGGTTTTGCCGACAGGCGAAACCTTCAGCAGTGAAGCTCTCGCCTTGGCACGCTTCTACGATAAAGCGATTGGCGAGCAACGCTACGCACTCAGAACAGTCGCGGAGGCCTTCGGCGCGAGCATAGAGGAGGATCATCAATCATGACCGTCCCGCAGCACGAACTGAAAGCTCTAGCTATAGAGTTGGCAGCAGCATTACCAGAGCCGCCTCCGAGAAGGGTCGAGATCGTTGCCGGTGAACTGTTAAGCAGCGAGGCCATGGGCATCGCCAGATCCTACGAGCTTGCCACGCCACTGCAGCAGCGTGCACTGGGAGCCGTCGTGGCCAGTTGGGAGAAGACACCATGACCGCGCAGATAATCCAGTCTCCGCAGATGTTCAGCGAAAAGGATTCGATGGAAGTGTTAGTGCGATTGACCATGGAAAAATTCGCCCATGACGGTACGCACTTGACGCTTGAGGAAGCGCTCAAGATGCAGGCTGTTGCTTGGCAGCGCGTCCAGAACGCATTCCGTCAGCTCCCAGATGTCGGCGTGAGCGAGAGAACCTGACGCCCAACCCGCACCTAGCTCGACGGAGCGAAAAGCCGGAACCCTACCGGCCTGGTGCGGGACTTTAGGGGCGCGGAGGGACGCGTGTAGTGACGAAGAAGAGCACAGAAGGCTTTCCATCTCTCGACGAAATCGACGAGGTAATCCGCTCACTCGGCGAACGGACTACGCTACGAGAGATCACTTCGAAGTGGATCAAGAACGCGCCAGGCGACCTATCTGCCGATGGCCGCATTGAGCGCATTGAGCACGCCCTTCTCTGCCGCAGATTCTTTCTTGACTTACTACCTGGCCTAGGCTCGACAGATGAGACAGAAGACCGTCTAAACGAAGCATTTGACGCGGGATTTGAAGATCTAGTTCAGCTGTACCTACGAACCAACGAATGCGCCATTCGGATGATGCAAGGCCTTGAGGCTCTACTTGTTGACTATGCCGTAGTTCCAACTGCAGCAGAGATTCGAAGAGAGCAAACCTCAACAGGTGGAAAGGCTCGCGTCCTGAAGAACCAAGAAGCCGCCAAGAAAGCTGCTGTCATGGAAAAGATCCGAGACGGATGGCTGAAGCTACAGGAACCCGGTTCGACATATTCAGGGGACGCTGAGTTTGCTCGTCAGATGCATGCTAAGCACTCGGAAACGCTGAAGTCAGAACGTTCGATCCAGAACGCAATCACTCGCTGGCGAAAGGCAAGGAATGGCGAGTTATGAATCGCACATCAAAGAAAGTGGCATCTTTAAGCGCCAAGAGAGTACCTGGCGTCCCTCGCCATGTTGGCCCAGCATGGAGCTTGGACGATGGCGAACTTGATCGCTTTGATCGGCACTTCAGAGTGTCCGAAAAGATGAAGAAAGCCCTGCCGCACATCATCGAGAGCGAGCACGATCTGCTTTTCTCAGCGCTCGGCGCGGCCCTTTGCTTCCATGAACTCAGCGATATCGTCGATCGACTAGCACATGGAGATCCGGATCAAATAAACATTGACGATATAGCCGATGACCTCAGGTACACGCGCGTTGGCTTCGAACTTGCTTTGCGCGCACTCGACGAACAAATCAAGGGCCGAGGCCATTCATTCGACCTGAGAAAGAAGGGCGCAGTTGCGCGATGGAAGAACGATCCAAAGGCCCAGGCGAGAGAAGAAATTCGTCAGATTTGGGAACAGTCTGGAAAGCCGCGCGGAACACCCTTTGCCAGAAGGATGCTTATCGAACATCCAGACGCATACACTAACGAGCGATCTCTTGCTCAAGCTATCGAGCGTTGGCTGAAGCAAGAATCATCCAGCTAGCAGAGTGTCATCGTGCTAGCTGGATGACCACAAGCCGTGCTTGATCCATATATTGCCTATCCCTGTAGCACTTACACAGGGATACGCCATGACACTGCAAGACGAGAAGTTCACCACCGGTGAGCTGGCACTCAAGCTCAAGCGGGCGCCGGAGACGCTGGTGCGTTGGCGCAGACTTCGACAAGGGCCGCCCTACATTCGGCTGCAGGGGCGAGTCCTGTATGACAAGGGAGCTGTAGAGCGCTGGCTGCAGGATCAGAGTGTCCAGGCGGGCTCTCCATGAGCGGGTCGATCGCGGACACGGCCGCGCTGATGAAGCAGGAAGCCGATGACTTCGCCGATCTGGTCGCATCGGTCGAGGAGTTGGCCGGACTGCTCTACACCGCGCCGGACGCGAATCGTGACTTCTGGCAAAGCGAGATGCAGGGCCATCGCCAACTCAGGATCGAGTTGCTTCGCTACGCAAGGCTTTGTGAGAGAGCAGAACGCGCGCTGGCCAAGGGCTTGAAGCGCAAGCGCTGGCGCGTGCAGGCATGAGCGCCGCCGATCAGCACCTGGCCGCTCAGGCCGCACTGTACGGCCCGTCGGCCCAAGAGCAGGCATCGGCCATGCCAGAAATCGGCGAAGGCCTAGCCGCGCAGCTGGTGGAACTCTGGCGCCACCCGACACCGGAGCGTGCCGAGCGCATGGCAGCGAACCTCGGCGGCGCGCAGCGCGCGGTCCTGCGGCTTCGCGAGGCCCTGATCCGCGAGGGCTCTGGATGATGACGCCTCCAGACGAACGAAGCCCGCACAAGGCGGGCTCCGGGAACTCGTTTGGCGGCGACGTTCCCGGCGATGATAGCGCAGGAAATGTGGCGCAGCGAAGCGCACCGTTCCGGTTCTCTGGAAAGCTCCTGTTCCTCCGCCGTGCCTGTTGCGACAACCGCCTCCTGCAGTCGGATATTGCCGTGCTGTCCGTGCTGGTCGACCACGCGAACAAGGCGACGGGCATCGCCGACTACCAGAGCATTACCAGGATCGTCGATGAGTCCAGCGTGCCGAGGTCAACTGCGGTTCGCGCGATTAGTCGGCTCGAACAGACAGGTTGGATCGTGCCGGCCAAGCGATTCGGAGCCACCAGTTCCTACTCGCTGACCAGTTCCACGCCCGGAACCGGTTCTGATGCCACAACTGGTGTCATGCGCGGGACTGGTCACGCGATCAAAACCGGTGCCATTCGCAACCTCAAGCGAGGGCAAACCGGTGCCACGCTCGGAACCGAACCAGTCCCATGCTCGGGACACATACAGGGGTTACAGGAAAAGCAAAAGCTACAGGAAGAGCGTACGCGCACGAGAAAAAAAGCAACCGTCAATCTGCCGAATTGGCTTCCTGCTGACGCTTGGAAAGCATGGACGGAGCACCGTGGGAAGAAGTTCTCAGGCAAAGCCCAGAAGCTCGGGATCGCCAAGCTGGAAACGCTCCGCGCTGACGGCCACGACCCTGCCCGACTGATCGACCTGGCGATCGAATCCGGCTGGAGCAGCTTTTACCCCCGGGACAGCACGAGAACCGACCAGCGCACTCGGACGACCGGTGCCGTCATGCGCGATCCACGGGGCGAAGACGAGATCCTCGCCGCCAACCAGGCCGCGCTTGCACGCGTTGAGGGTCTGGCATGACCGCCTACGACTGCCCCATGCACGGCCGGTACGAGAAGCTGCAGCCGATCCCCGGGCTACGGATGCCGGAAGGACTCAGGACGAGCTGCCCGCAGTGCCAGGAAGCACGGATGGTGCGCCAGGCAACGCTGCAGGCGGACTACGACCGGCATCGCCGTCGCTGGCACCACTGGCTCGACTCCAGCGGAATCCCGGCGCGTAACCGCAACCGCACGCTCGCAAACTGGACGCCCCGAGGCGCAGCGCAGGAGCTGGCCGGCAAGATCATCCATCGGTACGCCGACAATCTCGCGGCGAACGTCGACACCGGCGACGGGCTGACCTTGAGCGGGCCCCCGGGGGTGGGCAAAACGCACCTGGCTACGGCCCTTGTGTCGGCTGCGGCGGTGCGCGGTATCCATGGCCACTACGTCTGCTGGCCGGACGCGGTCGAGCGGCACAAGGCCACCTTCGGCCGGAGGGACGCCGACGACATCGACCTGATGAGCCGCCTGCAGCGCTGGCCGCTGCTGATCATCGACGAGATCGGGATGCGCACCAGCAGCGACTTCGAGCGCGGGTTGCTGTTCGAGTTGGTCGATGCTCGGTACCGCGAGGAACTGGCCACCGTCGTTGCCACGAACCTCACGCCTGATCAGTTGGACACGATCGGCGAGCGCACCGCAGACCGTCTCCGGGAGGCAAACGCGACTGTCGTCATCCCGGGCACCAGCCGGCGCACGGAAGCCGCAACCGACGAGGCCATCCGATTTGCACCGTGGGCGCTCCAGGAGCCTGTGAAGCCGGTCGAGCGGATGCAACTCTCGATGGATGGCGCGCTCGAGGAGGTGACCCTCACCGTCGACGATTCGAGGGCGTGGTGATGGGCGCTGTCTACGACTTTGCCACTGGCCGGCTGCTGTACCTGGCCCCAGATCGTCCGCCACGCTCGAGTAGCGAACGATGCTGCCGCTGGTGCGATGACGTCTTGCCAGACGAGCACGGGCGTCCAGGGCCGCCGAGGATGTACTGCGGCGCCAACTGTCGCCAGCAGGCTGCGCAGGACCGGAGGCGGCGTGGCTGACCGGTGTCCGAACTGTGGCTGGCACCTGCTGCCCATCGATCCTCGCGCCGCGAAGGTGCTTGAACTGCGGAGGTGGTGCGCTGAGCAGGATCCGCCCCACTGGATTGGACCTGGGGACGTGGTGACCGAAGAGGCCGCCGCGGCAATGGCGAAACGAGCTCGGAACACCTTGCGCAGTTGGCGCGCGACAGACCAACGCCTGAAGTTCGTCCGAGTCAACGGAAGCGTTCGCTACCGGCTCGAGGACATCGCCGACTTCCTGATTTTGGGTGATGAGAAGTGCTGAAACCTGCTGAAACCTGACGGGCGTCGATCCACGTGGAGTGGCAGCCTGACTGCAGGGTCGGAGGCGAGTCGATTTCCTTACGCCGGGACAGACACCGCCTCCGCTCCCTCCCTACATCGCCAACGGCGACACGCCCAGAAGACGAGAAATCCATGCGCACCCACTTCACCGACCTGACCTTCGCCCGAGCGGTGATCACCCTCGCGCTGGCTGATGGTGGTCCCGGCCAGTTCGAGCCCTTCGCGATCAAGCGCTGGGGTGCTCAAGGCGGCCTGATTGCCAAGGCTGCGGTTGGCGGGGTGACCACTGCCGACACCGGTGCCGATCCGTCCACCGTCTGGTTCGAACGCGTTTTCGAGGCGTCGATCCTCGGCAGGCTGCAGGGCCTGCGGCGCGTTCCGTGGAGCGTGCGGATGAACTCGATGGTCTCCGGCGCACGCGGCTTCTGGGTCGGGCAGCTGAAGCCGATCCCGCTGAGCAAGCCCGCCGTCGAGGGTGCCGAGCTGAGAATCGCCAAGGTGGCCAGCATCGTCGTCGCCACGCTGGAATCGCTGCAGGCCGGCGGCCAGGTTGCCGAAGAGGCACTTGATCGCGACCTGCGCCGCGCGGTGACCGAATCGCTCGATGCGGCGTTCATCGACGCAGGTAGCTCGGGCATCGCGAACACGCAACCGCCATCCGTGACGAGCGGCGGCATCCTGATCCCCAGCGTCGGCGACGTCGACGAGGACATCCGCGCCGCAGTCGATTCTTTCCAGGGCGACCTGTCGCGCGCCGTGTGGACCACGGACCCGAAGACGGCCGTCGCCATCGGTCTTTCGGAAGATGTCACCGGCGGCCGCAAGTTCCCCGAGGTCGGTGCTCGTGGTGGCGAGTTGGCTGGTATCCCGGTCGTCACGACGACGGGAAGCCCGCTCGACAGCACCGGCGGCCAGCTCTCGCTGATCGACCCGACTGGCATTGCCTACAACGCGGATCGGGTCGAGATCGAGCGCAGCATGCATGGGATGCTGGTCATGTCGGACGATCCGGAAAACGACCCCTCGCCGCTGAAAGTCAGCATGTTCCAGACCGAATCCGCGGCGCTGAAGTCGGTGGTCTATGCCAACTGGGATCCGCAGCGAGCCGGCGGCGTCGTGACCATCACCGGCGCGCAATACGGCGGTCAGGTCTCCTGAGGACACCGCCATGTTGAAAGCGGACGCCACCCCGAGCATGACGCGCCACCTCCAGCCGACCGAGTTCTCTAACTGGAGCGTGGTAGTCGGCGTCCGCATCATCCAATCGATTGATCGCTTCACCAGGAAGGCGCGAGAGGCGAACGTGCAACGGGTGGAGGTAGAGGCCAGCCATTCCGAGGACACCGATCACGTGATCGTGTACGGCGAGGTAAATGGCGACGTGGTGGTGACCGATGCCTTCGAGTTTCCTGCTGAGTGCTGGAGCGATCGCTTCCGTGACCACGTGGAGCGCCGCTTCATGGAGGCTGCGAATCCATGAATGCCGCTACCCGAACGGTCAGGCTGCCACCAAAGGAGGCGCTCAAACCCAACGTGGTGGTTTCTCTCCACGGGAAGGGCCCGCGACGTGAACGCAGAGATGGTGGTGTCTGGTACGAGAAGGCAGGCGACGGTGAGACGTTCTGGCTCGATGCGACGGCGGAGCGGATGATCCATGGCGTCGTGTCGACCGGGACAGTGAATACACACAACTACTCACTCGACCCGGCTGGGTGTGAGTTCAAGCTGCCAGTACCCCTTTTGTTCCGGCATGCCTTCAAGGCTGGCTCGAGGACCTGCGTAACCAAGAATCGTGATGAGGCAAAGATCGGCAGCATCGTGTTGATCAGGCGATCCAAATGGCAAATCTACATTCAAGCAACGATCGATAAGTCCTTGGCCGGAGATGCCGTCTGGAGGTTCGTGGTTTCCGGAGAGGCAAGGAGCATGTCTGGCTCGGCGGTGAGCACGAGGCTGCGAGGCGTTGTGGACGGAGTGGAGTACTACGACAAGTGGATCCTGGACGAGGGTTCAATCACGCGGAAGGGCGCGAACCCCGATTGCTGGTGTGAGCCCTACAGGCCCGGCTTCACGGAGGTGCCGCAATGGGGCGTTTGAAGACCATCAAGCCACGCATCCAGCAGGTGCAGAGCCGGCTGGCCACGCCCACACGGGTACGGGAGAAGCGAATCAACGGGCGACGCCTGCAGAAGCGGCGCTTGGCCGTCTGGTCCCGTGACCCCCACTGCGCCCAGTGCCGAGAGCTGACGTCCTATCCCAGCGGCTTCCACCTCGATCACATCGTGGCCCTTGGCAACGGCGGCCAGGACACGGACGAGAACAGCCAGGTCATGTGCATCCCCTGCCACCGCAAGAAGTCGAAGGAAGACCTGCAACTGTTCCACGGCCACAGGTTCCACGGGGGGATGGGTTCGAACTGAAAAGGCCAATCGACGGCAACCCGTCTCCCTCCCACGCGCATTTTTTTTCCGTGATTTGAAAAATCAGCAAATGAACCCGTTTCTGCTCAAAAACCCCGAGGAATCAGCCTCGGAACCTCATTTTGAATAGCTGCCAATCGTGCCCCAACTCGGCATTTATGGGCAGGAATCCGATTTTCGTCCCGAGTCGCTTCTAGGCCTCACCGGCCTCTGAAAACAAGGCGTTTTCGATGTCTACAGCTGCTTCAATCGACGTCACCTTGACCGCCAACGTCGCGCGCTACCGCGCGTCGATGCTGGAAGCCGGTCGGATCACGAATCAGCAGCTGGCGGGTATCCGCAAAGACGTGGCCTCCACGTCGCAGTCCTTCCAGACCTTCAACCGCGCGCTCGGCGGGTTCGTCGGGTTCCAAGCGCTGAAGCGGGCGACGGTGGACCTGTCACGGGTCGCCGATCAGTTCGCCAACATCCAGGCGCGGATCCGGCTTGCGGTCGGTGAAACTGAAAACCTGAACGCCTCGATGGGTGAGGTGTTCAAGATCAGCCAGCGCACCTACAGCTCGTTCGATTCCACAGCCACGCTGGTCGCTCGCACCACGCGCGCGCTGGTGTCCAATGGCGAGGCATCCGAGGTCGCCTTCCGGAAGTCCCTGAGGCTGTCGGAGGCGATCAACAACGCGTTCCTGGTGAGTGGCGCGACCTCGCAGGAATCCCAGAATGCCATCATCCAGCTGAGCCAAGGCCTTGCCGCCGGCGCCCTGCGGGGCGAGGAATACAACTCCGTCGCCGAGCAAGGGTCGCGGATCACGCAAGCGCTTGCCGAGCACCTGAAGGTCACCACGGGCCAGCTGCGCGAAATGGCGAAGGACGGCAAGCTCACCGCGGACGTGGTGACCGGCGCCCTGCTGGCGAGCTTCGGCAAGCTGCAGGAGGAAGCCGGAAACATCCCGCTGACGATCGGGCGCGCGAAGACGCAACTCGACAACGCCTTCACCACGTTCATCGGCGAGGCCGACCAGGCATCCGGCGCCAGCCGGGCCGTTGCCGCCTCCATGTCGTCGCTTGCAGACAACCTGAAGCCTGTCGTCGATACGCTCGGACTGGCCGCAGTCGCAGCCACTTCGCTTGGCGCCGTGAAGCTGAGCAACAGCACTGCCGACTGGGTTAGAGGGCTCGTCGCTTCGCAGAAGGCGCTGGAGTCGCAGGCGCTAGCAGCTCGCGCCGCTGCCGCTGAGCAGGTCAAGCGCTCGGCCCTGGAAGCGCAGTTCGCGGTGATGGAGGCGGAAAAGGCCCGGAGAACAGGTGGGCTGATCTTGCTCGAGCGGGAAGCGACCATTGCCAGATCGGCGCACGAGGCAGCAGTCCGCAGGCTGGATGCGGCGGAGAAGCAACTCGCGGCAACCCAGTCCCTGACGCGCCGCGCCGGCTCAGCCGTGCTTGGTCTCTTCGGCGGCCCGGTCGGGCTGGCGGCGATGGTCGCAACGACGGCAGCGTCATGGCTGATCTTCCGCAACAACACTCAGGAAGCCCAGCAGGCGCTGGTCGAGTGGAGCGGCGCCGCGGACCAGGCAATCGCCAAGTTCTACGAGCTCAACAAGGCCCAGCAGTCCGGCGCGATCCTGCAATTGCAGCAGCAGATCGAAGAGCGGCGCCGGGAGCTGTCGGAGATCCTCCGCAACATGGCGATGGTCGGCGGCCCGGACGAGAACATCATCTCGGAACGCGACTACAAGTTGGCGGTCCAGTACGCGGAAGCCATGCGGCAGTTGGAGGCGCAGTGGTCCGCTGGAAAGCTGTCCGCGGACGAGCTGTCGAATCGGGTTGATGCCCTCAACAAGCAGATCATCGGCGGCTCCGAGTCGTCGCGCTACTTCGCTTCGTACCTGACCGAGCAAGGCGCCGCACTTGGCAGCACCAGCCGGGAGGCCCAGTCGCTGCAGTCGCAGCTCGACACGATCACCGGCAAGCAGCATGCCGCCGGGAATGCCGCCCTCGCCCACGCGAACGGCCTCCGCACCCTGAGCAACGCTGCCAGCTCGATGGACTGGAAGGGTCTGGACGGGTGGCTGGAGAAGCAGCGCGAGGCCGCAGGGGCGCGCTACTCGCAAGCGGCACTTGGCGAGGTCGGCGCGCTGCGCGAGCAGTTCGAACAGCAGCTTCTGAAGGACCAGGCCTACACGAACGCCACGCGGGAGCAGGTTGCGGCCCGCCGCGCGGAGTGGAACGCCATCCAGAGCACTATGGAGGCGACCAAGGCGCTGGAAGAGGCCAAGAAGTCCGAGGCCAAGGCTGCCAGTGCAGCAGCGCGCGCGAACGACGACGCTGCCCAAGGCGTGCTCCGGGCAGCGCAGGCGCGGCAGCAGGAGTACAAGCTGGAACTGGCCGCCGGAGACAGCCTGAGTGCCAGCCGACGCGAGCTGTTGAAGTTCGAACTGGAACTGCGCGACACGAAAGACAAGTACCTGAAGGCCGCTGCGGGAACGATCCGCGCCGTGCTGCAGGAGAACATTGCACTCGAAGACCAGATCGATGCGACACGGCGCCTCCACGAAGCCAAGCTGCGCTCTCTGGCTGTCGATCGGCAGATCGCCGATTACCGCAACTCGATGCAGCAGGGCCACCAGCGCGATCTGGACGCGATCCGCTTCGGTGGCAACACCGCGCGCTGGAACCAGATCGCCGGCGGGATCGGCGACGACTTCCGGCAGCAACGGCTGGGCATCGATCGGGAGATGCAGGATCGGCTGGCCACGATCCCGCTGGAGCAGATGGCCCGTCGGAACGAGGAGCAGCAGAAGTACTTCGAACTGCTCGGGAAGACCGTCATCGCCGAGGCAGAAGCCCTCGGACAGGCCCGCAAGAACTACGAGGAGGTGCTGGAAGCCCAGGCCAACTGGATCAACGGCCTCCGCTCCGGCATCGAGGACTACATTGCGGCGGCGCAAGACATGGCCGGGCAGACCCGGGAGATTGTCGGCAACATCTTCAGCGGCGCCGAGGAT
>JAIUOJ010000041.1 GCA_020161335.1 Pseudomonadota bacterium | reverse complement strand
ACTGCTCATGGCCTTGCCGCTGGTGATGTCCTCGGCGATCCACTGCGCCACCTGCTTCCAGCCGGCGGCTTGCCAGGTCTCGAACGGGCCGAGGGTCCAGCCGTAACCCCAGCGGATCGCGAGATCCACGTCGCGCGCGGTCTCGGCGATGTCGGCCAGGTGGTAGGCGCTGTAGTGGAACAGGTCGCGGAACACCGCCCACAGGAATTGCGCCTGCGGATGCTGGCTCTCGCGCAGCCTGGCGAATTTCTCGGCAGGGTTCCTGATCTTCAGGATATCGACCACTTCCGGCGCCGCAGTGCGGTCGGCCGGGCGGTAGTCCTGCTTGTCGAGGTCGAGGACGACGATGTCCTTGCCGACCTTGCGGAAGATGCCGGCGCCGGTCTTCTGGCCCAGCGCGCCCTTGGCGATCAGCGCCTCCAGCCACTTGGGTGACTTGAAGTAGGCGTGCCACGGGTCGTCCGGCAGGGTGTCGGCCATGGTCTTGATGACGTGGGCCATGGTGTCCAGGCCCACCACGTCCGAGGTGCGGTAGGTCGCCGACTTCGGCCGGCCGATCAGCGGGCCGGTGATGGCATCCACCTCGTCGAAGCCGAGGCCGGACTCGGCGGTGTGATGTGCGGTGGCCAGGATCGAGAACACGCCTATGCGGTTGCCAATGAAGTTCGGCGTGTCCTTGGCGTAGACCACGCCCTTGCCGAGCGTGCTGGTCAGGAAGGCTTCCAGCCCCTCCAGCACCGACGGATCAGTTGTCTTCGCCGGGATCAGCTCGGCCAGGTGCATGTAGCGGGGCGGGTTGAAGAAGTGCACGCCGCAGAACCGGTGGCGAAGCTGTTCCGGAAGAACTTCCGCCAAGGCATTGATTCCCAAGCCTGAGGTGTTGCTGGCCAGCACCGCATGGTCGGCCACGAACGGCGCGATCTTCTTGTACAGGTCCTGCTTCCAGTCCATGCGCTCGGCGATGGCCTCGATGATCAGGTCGCAGTCCTTCAGTTGCGCCAGCCCGGTGTCGTAGTTGGCCGGCGTGATCGCCTCGGCCAGCGACTTGCTGGCGAGCGGGGCGGGGCTGAGCTTGGCCAGGTTGCCGATCGCCTTGAGCACGATGCCGTCGGCGGGACCTTCCTTGGCGGGCAGGTCGAACAGCACCGTGTCGACACCGGCGTTGGTCAGGTGCGCGGCGATCTGCGCGCCCATCACCCCGGCGCCCAGCACGGCGGCGCGGCGTACAAGCAGTTTCTCAGACATGTTAGGCATCCTGCTGTTTTAAAAGTAAAAAATGTGCCGATCAGGCCTTGAGGCCAGCGGCGGCGAAGCGGATCAGTTCCTGCGCGGCACGCTGCCGGTGCTGGGCTTCGCTCACGCCCGGTGGCCGCTTGATGAGGCCGAAGTCGGCCATTGCATAGGTCAGCGCGCCGCCCAGGAAGTCGAGGCGCCAGTACAGCGCTTCCTTGGTCAGGTCCGGCAGGCAACCCGCCAGCGCCTTGGCGAAGTCGCGCTGCACGTGGCCGTACTGGTCCGACAGGAACTTGCGCAGGCCGTCGTTCTTTTCGGCGTAGGCGCGGGCGATCACGCGGATGAAGGCGCCGCCGTGGCGATCCTGCGCCATGTCCAGGGCCGGTTCGACGAAGGCGGCGAGGATCGGTTCGAGCGCGCCGGGCTGCGTGGCCAGCGCCTGCCCCAGGCGCTCCAGCCGGTGCCCGCTCATCACGTCCATGCGCCGGCGGAACACCTCGTTGACGAGGTTGTCCTTGCTGCCGAAGTGGTAGTTGACCGCGGCGATGTTGACGTCGGCGCGCGTGGTCACCTGGCGCAGCGAGGTGCCGGAGAAGCCGTGCAGCGCGAACAGCTCCTCGGCGGCGCCGAGGATCCGGTCCTTGGTCGAGAACTGCTGAACCGTCACCCCGTCCTCCCGATGGCTCAATCAAACGCTTGTTTGATCTTAGGCCCGACCGGCCCTGGACGCAAATTCCGGACTGCTGCATTGCCACGCAATCCGATAGAATTACCGCAGCCATGTCGGCTAAACCCGCGTCCCCACGCGGGTTTTTCCATGTTAATCTGCCCCCGGCCTTGGCTGGCGGCCCCGCACCCGGAGACTGTTCCCATGGCGCTGGAGCGCACCCTTTCCATCATCAAGCCCGACGCGGTCGCGAAGAACGTGATCGGCGAGATCTATTCCCGTTTCGAGAAGGCGGGTCTCAAGATCGTGGCCTCGAAGTACAAGCAACTGTCGCGCCGCGAAGCCGAAGGCTTCTATGCCGTGCATCGCGAGCGTCCGTTCTTCAACGCGCTTGTCGAATTCATGATCAGCGGTCCTGTCGTGATCCAGGCGCTCGAAGGCGAGAACGCAGTCGCGCTGCATCGCGAACTGCTGGGCGCGACCAATCCGAAGGAAGCCGCAGCGGGCACGATCCGCGCCGACTTCGCCGATTCGATCGACGCCAATGCCGCGCACGGTTCGGATTCGGTCGAGAACGGGTTGAACGAGATCGCGTACTTCTTCGCCGCCACCGAAGTCGTCAGCCGCTGATCGAATCGCATGCACCAGGTTGAGCCAAAACAGAACCTGCTCGACCTCGACCGCGAGGGACTGGAGCGCTTCTTCGCCGACACGCTCGGCGAGAAGCGCTTCCGCGCGCACCAGGTGATGAAGTGGATCCACCATCGCCACGTCACCGACTTCGATGAGATGACCGATCTCGGCAAGGCGCTGCGCGCCAAGTTGCAGCAGCACGCCGAGGTGCGCGTGCCGCAGGTGCAGTTCGAGAAGCCGTCAGCCGACGGCACGCACAAGTGGCTGCTGGCGATGGATGGCAGCAATGCCATCGAAACCGTCTACATCCCGGACAAGGGCCGCGGCACGCTGTGCGTGTCCTCGCAGGTCGGCTGTGCGCTGAACTGCCAGTTCTGCTCGACGGCCACGCAGGGCTTCAATCGCAACCTCTCCACCGCCGAGATCATCGGCCAGGTGTGGGTGGCGGCGAAGCACCTGGGCAACATCCCGCACAAGCAGCGCCGCCTAACCAACGTGGTGATGATGGGCATGGGCGAGCCGCTCATGAACTTCGACAACGTGGTGCGCGCGATGAGCGTGATGCGCGACGACCTCGGCTACGGCCTGGCCAACAAGCGCGTCACGCTGTCGACGGCGGGCCTGGTGCCGATGATCGACAAGCTGGGCGAAGTAAGCGACGTGTCGCTCGCGGTCTCGCTGCACGCGCCCAACGACGAACTGCGCACCGAACTGGTGCCGCTCAACAGGAAATACCCGATCGCCGAGCTGATGGACGCCTGCGTGCGCTATGCGCAACGCAAGCGCGGCGAGTCGGTCACGTTCGAATACACGTTGATGAAGGACGTCAACGACCAGCCCGTGCACGCGCGCGAACTGGTGCGGCTGATGCGCGACTTCGACAACCGGCTGCAGATGAAGGATGCGGCCAAGGTCAATCTCATTCCGTTCAACCCGTTCCCGGGCACGCGCTTCCAGCGCCCGGAGGATGCGGCGATCCGTCGCTTCCAGAAGTTGCTCAACGAGGCCGGCCGCATCGCGCCGGTGCGCCGCACCCGCGGCGACGACATCGACGCGGCCTGCGGCCAGCTGAAGGGGCAGGTGATGGATCGCACCCGGCGCCAGGCGGAGTTCCGCAAGTCGCTGGGCGTGCGCGGCACGCGCGACGGAGGCGTCGATGCGGCTGCGTGAGGCGCTGCTGCTGGCGGCATCGGTCGCGCTGCTGGCCACGGCCTGCTCGCGCCTGACCTTCGTCAAGCCGAACGCGCAGCGCAAGGGTGGCGAGCGCGTGGCGCCGGAGTACACGTTCAAGGAAACCGAGGCGAGCAAGCGCCGCTCCGAGGCACGTCGGCGCCTGGCCGCCGCCGAGCAGCAGCTGCAGGCCGGCCAGCCCGCCGCCGCCGAGGCGGAGGCCCGCGCCGCGCTGAAGGCCGATCCGGGCATGGCCGACGCGCATACGGTCATGGGCCTGGTGCTGATGAACAAGGGCGACGGCGAGCGCGCCGGCAGCCACTATGCCGAGGCCGCGAAGCTGGCGCCGTCCGGCGGCACCTACAACAACTACGGTGCCTGGCTGTGCAGCCACCAGCGCGCCGCCGAGTCGCTGACCTGGTTCGACCAGGCGCTGACCGATCCCAACTATGGCGACCGCGCGGCTGCACAGGCCAATGCCGGGGCCTGCGCGGCCAAGGCCGGGCAGTACGACCGCGTCGAACGCGACCTGCGCGCGGCGCTCGACCTCGATCCCGGCAATGCCGTGGCCCTGGCCGCGATGGCCGAGGAACAGGTGCGCCAGGGGCGCTGGCTGGAGGCGCGCGCATTCTCCGAACGCCGCCTCGCCGCCGCGGCGCCAACGCCGGCCGCACTCCAGCTTGCGTCACAGATCGAAGAGAATCTCGGCGACAGGGTCGCCGCCGCTCGTTATGTTGAACGCCTGAGGACGCAATTTCCGCAGGCGAGGACCGCGCTTCCAGGGGAAACCAGCCAGCCATGACTCCGACCGAACACCACGTCGGCGACACCGAACACGACTACGGACAGCGCCTGCGCCAGGCCCGCGAAGCCGCGGGCATGAGCGTGGCCGATGTCGCGCAGCGCCTGAAGATGCCCGTGAGGGTGATCGAGTCGCTGGAGACGGGCGAGGGCGCAGGGCGCGATGCGCCGGTCTTCGTGCGCGGCCAGTTGCGCAGCTACGCGCGCCTGCTCGGCGTGCGCATCGACACCGATGCGAGCGCCGGGATGGGCAGCCGCGGGCCGATCGAACCGCCGCGGCTCGAACCCCGCACCTACACGCCGCCGATGCGGCGCATGGCCGACCGCCTCATGGGCCGCATGGTCTACATCGTGATCACCGCGCTGATCGCGGTGCCGGTGTGGATGGCCACGCGTACCCACCTCGATACCCAGCAACTGCAGGCCGATGCCTCGCTCGACGTGCCCGCGTCCCCGGCCAATGCGCCGGTGCCGGCCTCCCCCGCGCAGGACACGCACCCGCGCCCGCTGGTGGCGTCGATGGCCTCGCTGCCTGCGCGCACGACGGAGCCGGTGGCCCCGGCGCTGTCGATCCGCTTCGAGGGTGACAGCTGGGTGGAGATCGCCGCGCCCGACGGCACGCTGCTGGAACGCGGCCTGCTCAAGGCCGGCGAACGGCGCGACTACGCGAAGGGCCAGGTCGCACGCGTGAAGCTCGGCAATGCCGGTGCGGTGCAGGTACTCGGCAATGGCAGCGTTCAGGATCTGTCTGCCTTCCAGCGAGCGAACGTCGCGCGCTTTACGGTATCCTCTGACGGCTCCATCGAGCCGCTCGGCGAGTAAGTCCCGCCCCTGCCTGATGGAACGCGTGCCCGGCCTTTGCAGCCGGGCATTTCCGATTCATCGCCTGTCCCGCCAGTGGCCGCGGACCGGCCGACACCCTTGGCAGTAGACGATGGCGCTGGACGAACTGCTCGACGAACACGAACAAAGCGAACGGGTCCGCAACTGGCTGCGGCAGAACAGCCTGGGCCTGGTCGGCGGGCTGGTGCTTGGCCTCGCCCTGATCGGCGGCGGCCGCTGGTGGATGCACCAGGCGCACCAGAAGAAGGTGGCCGTGGGCGAGGCCTACCAGGGCGCGCTCGACAGCATCGCCGCCAATGAGCTCGACAAGGCCGCCGCGCAGGCGGGTGCGCTCAAGGGCACCCCGTACGCCGCGCTGGTGGCACTCGACCTGGCCAAGGCCCAGCTCGACGCCGGCAAGCGCGACGAGGCGATCGCCACGCTGCGTGCGGCCACCAGCCGCGACCCGGGCATCGCGGAAGTCGTCCAGCAGCGCCTCGCGCGCCTGCTGATCGATGCCGGCAAGGGCGAGGAAGCAGTGGCGCTGCTGGCGGGCAGCGACGACGCGACGTCGATCGAAGTGCGCGGCGACGCCCATTTCGCACTCGACAAGCGCGAGGACGCGCGCAAGGACTACGCCGAGGCACTGCGCAAGCTCGACGTCGCCGCGCCGCAGCGGCAGTTGCTCGAGTTCAAGCTCACCCAGGCCGGTGGCGCACCGGACACCAAGGGAACCGAATCCTGATGAAGTCGCAGACCCTATCCCCCGCCGGCCTGCGCGCCGGAGCGGGCCGCTGGCTCGTGGTGCTTGCGTGCGTGTTCGCGCTGGCCGGCTGCAGCACCGTCAAGGGCTGGTTCGGCGGTGGCAGCGACAGCGAGAAGGCGAAGGCGAAGAAGGCAGCCGAACCGGCCGAGCTGGTCGAGTTCGTGCCCTCGGCGACGCCGGCGAAGCTGTGGTCGGCCAGTGCCGGCAAGGGCGAGGACCGGCTGGGCGTGCGCCAGTCGCCGGCGATCGCCGACGGCCGCGTGTACGCCGCCGCGGTGGGCGGTGGCGTACGTGCGTTGGACCTGCAGACCGGCGCCGCGCTGTGGAAGTACGACACCGACACCCATGTCACCGGCGGCCCCGGCGTGGGCGACGGCCTGGTGGTGGTGGGCGGGTTGAAGGGCGAGGTGATCGCGCTCGATGCCGCGACCGGCGGCGAGCGCTGGCAGGCCAAGGTGGTAAGCGAGGTGATCGCGCCGCCGACGATCGGTCAGGGCATGGTGCTGGTGCGTTCGAACGATGGCCGCGTGACCGCGTTCGACGCGAGCAACGGCGAACGCCGCTGGTTCTGGAACCACGAACTGCCGTCGCTGACCGTGCGCGGCAACGACGCGCCGGCGCTGGGCCCGGGTTTCGTCTTCGTCGGCAACGACGACGGCACCCTGGTGGCGCTGGCGCTGGCCGACGGCCGCCCGCTGTGGGACGTGCCGGTGGCGCAGCCCGACGGCCGCACCGAACTCGACCGCATGGCCGACGTCGACGGCACTCCGGTGCTCGACGGCACCGTGCTCTACGCCAGCAGCTACAAGCAGGCGACCGTCGCGATCGACGCCCCCAGCGGGCGCCCGATCTGGGCCAGCGACCACGGCGGCTCCGGCCGCATCGGCCTGGCCGGCGACAAGCTGGTGGTGTCCGACCGCAATGGCGCGGTGTGGGGCATCGAGCGCAGCGCCGGGCGCGCGGCGTGGGAGCAGGCGGGCCTGGCCCGTCGCGACCTCAGCGGCGTCGCGGTGCAGGGCGAGTTCGCGGTGGTCGGCGATTTCGACGGCTACGTGCACTGGCTGCGCCTCGACAACGGCGATTTCGCCGCGCGCGAGCGCGCCGGGCGTGCCGCGATCAAGGGCCCGCCGGTGCAGGCCGACGGCATCGTGGTGGTGCAGAACGTCAAGGGCGACCTGACCGCCTGGCGCCTGGCCCCCTGACCCGCTGACGCCCCGCGCGTGGCGCCAGGCCTCGGCCCCGGGTAGTCTCGCTGCCCGGGGCCGTCCGTTTTCCGGGATCCGCTCGGCGGGTGCCCGGCTTCCTCATCGAGACACGACACCGCCATGCTTCCCTCCGTCGCCCTCGTGGGCCGCCCGAACGTCGGCAAGTCGACGTTGTTCAACGCGTTGACGCGCACGCGCGACGCGCTGGTGCACGACGAGCCCGGCGTGACCCGCGACCGCCACTACGGGGTGTGCCGCCTGGACGAGGCGCGGCCGTTCGTGGTGATCGACACCGGCGGCATCGCCGGGCAGGAGGAGGGCCTGGCCGGCGCCACCGCGCGCCAGTCGCGTGCCGGGGCCGAGGAAGCCGACCTGGTGCTGTTCGTGGTCGATGGCCGCGAGGGTGCGTCGGCGCTCGACGACGAGATCCTCAGCTGGCTGCGCAAGACCTCGCGCCCGGTGTTCCTCGTGGTCAACAAGGTCGACGGCGTCGACGCGCGCGCGTCGCTGGCCGAGTTCTCGCGCTACGGCTTCTCGGACGTGTTCGCGGTGTCGTCCGCGCACCGCCAGGGCATCGACGACCTGCTCGACGCGGTGCTGGAGAAGCTGCCGCGCGAGGGCGCGGGCGAGGTGCTGGACGACGACCCGGAGCGCATCCGCATCGCCTTCGTCGGCCGCCCGAACGTGGGCAAGTCGACCCTGGTCAACCGCATCCTCGGCGAGGAGCGGATGATCGCGTCCGACGTGCCGGGCACCACCCGCGACTCGATCGCGGTGGACCTCGAGCGCGATGGTCGCAAGTACCGGCTGATCGACACCGCCGGGATTCGCCGCAAGTCGAAGGTGGAGGAAGCGGTGGAGAAGTTCTCCATCGTCAAGACGCTGCAGGCGATCGAGCAGTGCCAGGTGGCGGTGGTCATGCTCGACGCCAGCGAAGGCGTGACCGAACAGGACGCGAGCGTGCTCGGCGCGGTGCTCGACGCCGGCCGCGCGCTGGTGATCGCGGTCAACAAGTGGGACGGCCTGAGCGAATACCAGCGCCAGCAGAACGAGGCGCTGCTGTCGCGCAAGCTGTCGTTCGTGTCCTGGGCGGAGGCGGTGCGGATCAGCGCGAAGCACGGCTCCGGCCTGCGCGAACTGTTCAAGGCGGTGCACCGCGCGTATGCCTCGGCGACGAAGCAGTTCAGCACCGCCGAAGTCACCAAGGCGCTCGAGATCGCCTACGAGGCCAGCCCGCCGCCGGTGGTGCGCGGCCACGTGGCCAAGCTGCGCTTCGCCCACCCGGGCGGCGAGAACCCGCCGACGATCGTGGTGCACGGCTCGCGCCTGCGCACGCTGTCGGAGAGCTACCGGCGCTATCTCGAGAACTTCTTCCGCAAGCGCTTCAAGCTGGTCGGCACGCCGGTGCGCTTCGTGTTCAAGGAAGGCGAGAACCCGTACAAGGACAAGAAGAACGTGCTCACCGAGCGCCAGGTGGCGAAGAAGAAGCGGCTGATCCGGCACGTCAAGCGCGGCAAGTGAACGGCGCGGCCGGCCACGACCTTGTTGGCGTCACCCTGGGCCTGCTCGCCGGCGGGCGCGCGACGCGGCTGGGCGGACGCGACAAGGCCTGGCTGGAGCGCGACGGCGAACCGCAGGTGCTGCGCCTGGCCCGTCGCTTCGGGCCCGGTGCGATGCCGCTGCTGGTGAGCGCCAACCGCGGGCTGGAGCGCTATGCGCAGGCGGGGCTGGCTGTGGTCGCGGATCGCGTCGTCGATGCCGGGCCGATCGGCGCGATCGATGCGCTGGCGTCCGCATGCGCCACGCCGTGGCTGTTCACGTTGCCGGTGGACGTGGTGGACGTGGACGACGACCTGCCGCGCACGCTGGTCGATGCCGCGCACGGGCGCGGTGCGTATGGGCGTGACGACGAGGGGCCGCAGCCGCTGGTCGCGCTGTGGCCGGTGGCGGCACTGCGCGACGCCGTGGCCCGTGCGCTGGCCGCGCGCGAGTTCGCGGTGCGCGCGCTGCAGGCGCGCATGGGCATGGCCGAGGTGCGCCTGGCGGGCGTACGCTTCGGGAACCTCAATACGCCCGCGGACCTCGCGGCCGTCGGCATCCAGGGATGAGGCCATGAGCGAGCACGCGTTTCCCACCCGCATTGCCTACGCCGAGGCATTGGCGATCGTGCGCCATGTGGCGGCAGGGCGACGCCTGCCGAACGAGCCCGTGCCGCTGTCGCGCGCGCACGGCCGCGTGCTGGCCGAGGCCCTCGTCGCCGGGGTGGCGATGCCGCCGTTCGACAACGCCGCGATGGACGGTTTCGCGGTGCGCCACGCGGACCTCGCGGGCGAGGGGAGCACGGTGCTGATGCTGCGCGGCAGCCAGTTCGCCGGCGGCGTGCCGGCGCCCGCGGTCGGGCCCGGCGAATGCGTGCGCATCACCACCGGCGCGCCGCTGCCGCGGGGCGCGGATACCGTGGTGATGAAGGAAGACACCCTCGTCGAGGACGAGGTCGTGCGCATCCTGCAGGCGCCCGCGGCAGGCGGGCACGTGCGCCGCCAGGGCGAAGACGTGCGCGCGGGCGACGCGCTGCTGGCGGCCGGCGCGGTGCTCTCGCCGCCGCGGATCGCGCTCGCGGCATCGCAGGGGCGGGCGACGCTGGCGGTGTCGCGCCGGCCGACGGTGGCGGTGTTCTCGACCGGTGACGAGCTGGTCGAGCCGGGCGCGACGCTGGCGCACGGCCAGGTCTACAACTCCAACCGCGAACTGCTGATGGGCCTGCTGCGCGCGCAGGGGCTCGAGCCGGTGGCGTGGCCGACCCTGCCCGACGATCCGCCGGCGATCGAGTCGGCGCTGCGCCACGCGGCCGAGGCCTTCGACGTGATCCTGACCTGCGGCGGCGTCTCCGCCGGCGAGAAGGACCACCTGCCGGCGCTGCTGCAGCGGCGCGGCCACGTGCACTTCTGGAAGGTGCGGATGCGGCCGGGCATGCCGGTGCTGTTTGCCGAGGGCGGATCGCTGGGACCGGCGCTGTTCCTGTGCCTGCCGGGCAACCCGGTGTCGGTGCTGGCCACCTGCCTGGCGCTGGCGCGGCCGCTGCTGGACGGTCTGCAGGGGCGCGAACCGCGCACGCACTGGCGCGCGCGCCTGTCCGCGCCCTGGCACAAGCGGCACGAGCGGCTGGAGTTCCTGCGCGGACGGCTGTCCTCCGGCGAGGACGGCGTGCTGCACGCGGAGCCGCATCCGGCCGACGGCTCGCACCGGATGCGTGGCGCCGCCGACTCCGATGCGCTGCTGGTACTGGACGAGGGCGCGCGCGACTACCCGGCCGGCAGCGTGGTCGAAGCCTGGCCGTACTGACTTCACGCACGCCGGCGCCGGTCGCGCCACAATCGGCGCCATGGGCAAGGACATCACGCCACGGGAAGCCAACTACCGCCTCCAGCGCGGGGCGCTCCTGATCGACGTGCGTGACGACCACGAGCGCGAGCTGGGCATGGCCGAGGGCGCGATCGGCGCCGCGCGCGCCGAGCTCGAAAGCGCGCCGCACCGTTACATCGCCGACCAGGCCGCCGAGGTGCTGCTGATCTGCCAGAGCGGCGGTCGCTCGATGCTGGCCGCCGAGCAGCTGCAACGCCTGGGCTACCCGAACGTGGTCTCCGTGCGCGGCGGCACCAGCATGTGGCAGGCCGAGGGCCTGCCGGTGACGCGGCCGGCGGGGCATGTCGATGCCGATTTCCACGAGCGCTATTCCCGCCACCTGCGGCTGTCGGAAATCGGCGCCAAGGGCCAGCGCCGGCTGGAGGCGGCGACCGTGGTGGTGATCGGCGCGGGCGGGCTCGGCTCGCCGGCCGCGTTCTACCTCGCCGCTGCCGGCATCGGCCGGCTGCGCATCGTCGACGACGACGCCGTCGACCGCAGCAACCTGCAGCGCCAGATCCTCCATGCCGACGCCGATACCGGACTGCCCAAGGTCGATTCGGCGGAGACACGGCTGTCGGCGCTGAATCCGCGCGTCGACATCGAGCCCGTGCGTGAGCGGCTGACGTCCGACAACGTCGAACGCCTGCTGCTGGAGGCCGACGTGGTGATCGACGGCGCCGACAATTTCCCCGTGCGCTACCTGCTCAGCGATGCCTGCGTGCAGCTGCACAAGCCGCTGGTGTATGGCGCGGTGCATCGCTTCGAAGGGCAGGTGAGCGTGTTCGACGCCGGCCGCCAGCGCGGCAAGGCGCCGTGCTACCGCTGCCTGTTCCCAGAGCCGCCGCCGGCCGAGGCCGCGCCGAACTGCAGCGAGGTCGGCGTGCTGGGCGTGCTGCCGGGCGTGATCGGGCTGCTGCAGGCGACCGAAGCGACCAAGCTGCTGCTCGGCCTGGGCGATCCGCTGACCGGCCGCCTGCTGCACTTCGACGCGCTGTCGATGCGCTTCCGCGAAACCCGGCTGCGGCCCGACCCCGACTGCGTCGTGTGCGCGCCCGGACGAGCGTTCCCGGGCTACATCGACTACGCTGCGTTCTGCGCCGGCTGAGGCCCGGGGAAGGGGCCCTGGCGCATGATTCCCGCCGGCGTGCCTGTGCCGGCCCTTGCGTCCCACGAGCCGGTTGCCGACATGGCCCAGGTGTTGCCGCGTATTGCCGTCGTGCTGGTGGTCATGTGCAGCGCCCTGCTGCACGCCCTGCCGGCGTCGGCGGCCGATCCCTGCATGAAGCTGCCTGCGCTGGCCGTGCAGGTGCAGGGCGCGCAGTCACAAGGCGTGCCGTCGCAGGACGTGCCGGCGAGGATTGCCGCAGCCGCCTGCGAGGAGCATCGCCTCTGGTACCGCCCGCTGATCGAGGCCGACGGCCGCATCGGTGCGATGCGGGTGCGCGAGGCCGAACGCTCGCGCCTGGCCAACGGGCAGCCGGCCTGGCGGCGGGTGGTCGACTACTGGCGCGACAGCGGCCTGCTGTGGCGGGCGGGCGCCGGGGAGTGCGCCTACGGTGACACGCCGATGCCGTCGTGCCGCACGTTCGTGGTCGATACGCCGTGGTCGGCCGCGTTCGTGTCCTGGGTGATGCGCAAGGCGGCGGTGCCCGGTTTCAACGGATCGGCCAGCCATCTCGACTACGTGCGCCGCGCGTACCGCGAACCGTTCCAGAGCCCGTACCGGGTCGCGCATCCGCTGGGCGCGCATGTCCGTGCCGGCGACCTGCTGTGCTACGTGCGCGGCACCACCCGCGTGTACGGCTTCGGCGAACTGGCGACCGTGCTCAGCGGCAACGAGCCGGGGCTGGCGATGCATTGCGACGTGGTGGTCGGGATCGAGATCGGTGCCGACGACGCGCGCAGCGCCTTCCTCGTCGGCGGCAACGTCTTCGACAGCGTGACCATGCGCCGGCTGCGGCTCACGCCCGGCAACCGCTTCGACGCGCTGCCGATGCGCTTGGCCAGCGATCCGGAGTGCTCGCCGGAAAGCGCCTATGCCTGCGACCTCAACCGGCAGGACTGGTCGGTGCTGCTGCAGTTGCGGCCGGCGGAAGAACTGGCGGCCCTGCCGCCCGCGTTGCCGATGCCGGGCGCGCCCTCGGCGCCGGTGCAGGTGCCGGCCACGGTGCCCCGCACCGCAGCCGACCTGCAGAAGGATTCGCCCCAGCGCTGCTGCAACGACTGCGACCCGGAGGTGGGCCTGCCGCGTTGCCCGGTGCCGCAACCGCAATCGCAACCGCCGCGCTGACTCTCAGCGCTCCACGCAGGGCGCCATCAGCGCCTCGATCCAGTCGATGAAGGCCTGCAGCAGGCGTGAACCGCGCTGTTGCGGCGGGTACAGCGCGTGCAACGGCAGGCCGGGCGGCGGCAACTGTGGCAGCAGTTCCACCAGTTCGCCCGCGGCCAAGTGCGCCTCCACGTCATAGCGCGGTAGCTGGATGGCGCCGAGCCCGGCCAGCGCGCAGGCGATGTAGGTCTCGGCGTTGAGTACCGATACGCGACCCTGCATGGCCACCGACGCCAAGCCCCGCGGGGTGCCGAACTCGAACAGCTCCGGCCGCCCGACCGGCCTGCGCCCGAAATGCACCACCGGCAGCGCGGCGATGTCCGCGAGCGTGGCGACCGGCGGGTGCGACGCGAGCAGGGTGGGGGAGGCGCACGTGGCCTGGCGCAACTGGCCGAGGCTGCGCGCGGCAAGGTTGACGTCGCCGGGTTCACCCACGCGCAGCACGCAGTCGATGCCTTCGCCGACCGGATCGTTGATCTGGTCGGACCCGCCGAACTCGATGTCCACGCCCGGGTGCAGGGCGAGGAAGCCGGGCAGCGCCGGCGCGATCTGCAGCCGCGCCATCCGCGCCGGCACGTCCACCCGCAGCAGTCCGGCCGGGCGTTCCTCGACCCGGAACAGCTGTTCCACCCGGGCGACGTCGGCCAGCAGCTCGCGGCAGCGGGCCAGCAGCAGTTCGCCGTCGCTGCTCAGGCGTACCTGCCGCGTGGTGCGCTGGAACAGCCGGGCGCCGAGCGACTGTTCGAGCGCGCGCACCGCGGCCGAGACCGACGACGGCGCCAGCCCGAGCTGGCTGGCGGCCCGGCTGAACCCGCCGCTGTCGGCGACGCGCTGGAAGATGCGCAGGTGCTGGACCAGGTCCATGGGTGACTGTTCGGAAATATCGAATTGAATTTCCAGATTATGCATGTTTATCGAATCATGCCCGCCTGCTTCACTGGCGGCCCCCGAACCCACGAGAGGCCATCGATGAGCAGCAATCCGCATTCCATCCAGGGCAAGGTCGTCCTGGTCGCCGGCGGCGCCAAGAACCTGGGCGGCCTGATCGCCACCGACCTGGCCGGGCAGGGCGCCAAGGCCGTGGTTGTCCATTACAACAGCGCGGCCAGCAGGGCCGATGCCGAGAAGACCGTCGCCGCCATCGAGCAGGCGGGCGCGAAGGGCGTCGCCCTGCAGGGAGACCTGACCTCGGCTGCGGCGGTCGAGAAGCTGTTCGCCGACACCGTGGCCGCCGTCGGCCGGCCGGACATCGCGATCAACACCGTCGGCAAGGTGCTCAAGAAGCCGATGACCGAGATCAGCGAGGCCGAGTACGACGAGATGGCCGCGGTCAACAGCAAGACCGCCTTCTTCTTCCTCAAGGAGGCCGGCAAGCACCTGAACGACAACGGCAAGGCGTGCACCATCGTCACTTCGCTGCTCGGCGCATTCACCCCGTTCTATGCCTCCTATGCCGGCACCAAGGCGCCGGTGGAGCACTTCACCCGGGCCGCGGCCAAGGAGTTCGGCGCACGCGGCATCTCGGTGACCGCGGTGGGCCCCGGCCCGATGGACACGCCGTTCTTCTATCCGGCCGAGGGCGCCGACGCGGTGGCGTACCACAAGACGGCCGCGGCCCTGTCGCCGTTCAGCCCGACCGGCCTGACCCACATCGAGGACGTGGTGCCCTTCATCCGCCACCTGGTCAGCGACGGCTGGTGGATCACCGGCCAGACCATCCTGATCAACGGCGGCTACACCACCAAGTAAGCCCGGAGACGGGGTGGCTCGCGACCGCCCCGTCCCGTGTCGTACGGCGGGCCCTTGCATTAACGTGGGCGCATCGCGCGACCACCGGAGAGGAAGACCACCATGCGCACCCTGATCTTCGTTGTCGTCGGCCTGCTGCTGGTGGGTCTCTCGATGTGGTGGGTGAGGCCTCGCAGGCGTCGCGCCCTGGCGGTGGTCTTCAGCGTGGGCTGGCTGGCGGCCGTGCTGTGGAATCTGCGCACCGGCGTGTCGCATGGCTACTCGCTGCAGGAGGAACTGCCCATCCAGGCGGTCATCTACCTGGTGCCCGTCGCGGCTGCGTGGTGGTATGCATGGAAGACAAGGCCGCGCTGAAACCAACGCATTCCCCGGAGTTTCCGTCGTGACGACACACGCGCACCCCCTGCTGCGACCGGCCGGCCAGCCCGCCCGCGTGGCCAACGTCGAACTGTTCTTCGACCTGGTCTACGTCTTCGCCATCACCCAGTTGTCCCACCATCTGCTGGAGCACCTGACCTGGCTGGGGGTGCTGCAGACGGCGACGCTGTGGTTCGCGGTCTGGCTGGGCTGGCAGTACACCGCCTGGGTCAGCAACTGGTTCAACCCCGAGCATCTGGTCATCCGCACCATGTTGATGGTGCTGATGGGGGTGGCCCTGCTGGTGTCCGCCGCCATCCCGGACGCATTCGGCGAGCGCGGGCTCCTGTTCGCCTGCAGCTTCGCCGCGATCCAGGTGGGGCGCACGCTGTTCGTGCTGTACAGCCTCGGCCGCGGGCACGCGTTGACGCCCAACTTCGTCCGGATACTGTGCTGGCTGCTGGTATCGGCGGCGCTGTGGATCGCGGGCGGGCTGAACGACAGCAGCACGCGCCTGCTGCTGTGGCTGCTGGCGGTGGGCTGCGAATACCTGTCGCCGATGGCCGGCTTCCCGGTGCCGGGACTGGGGCGCTCGCACACCTCGGACTGGACCATCGACGGCGGTCACCTCGCGGAACGCTGCCAGTTGTTCGTCATCATCGCGCTTGGCGAGTCCGTGCTGGCCACTGGCGCTTCGTTCGGCCACGCCTCGCATCCAGGGCCCGCGGTATGGATCGCGTTCCTGGTCTCATTCGTCGGCTGCGTCGCCATGTGGTGGATGTACTTCGACACCTCCAGCACTGACGCGGCGCACGTGATCGAGCATTCGGACGATCCCGGCCGGCTCGGTGCCTACTTCCATTACGTCCACGTCCTGCTGATCGCCGGTGTCATCGTCTGTGCGGTGGCCGATGACCTGGTCGTGGCGCACCCGCTCGATCCGGTGAAGGCGAAGTACGCTGCGGTCCTGGCGGGCGGTCCACTGGTCTATCTGCTCGGCAATGCGCTGTTCAAACGCGTGGTGTACCGACGTTTTCCGCTGTCGCATGCCATCGGCATCGCTGCCTTGCTGGCGCTCTGGCCGCTGCTGCCGAGGGTCAACCTGCTGGTCGCGGGCACGCTGACCACGACGGTGCTGGTGTTGGTCACGGTATGGGCGGCGTACTACCGGCGCCGCGGCAATGGCGTCGCGCACGCGCATACCTCCGGCTAGGGACGGCAGGGCGTCGGCGGAGGAGAAAGGGGAATGACCGGCGCGGGGTCGGTCCGCAGGCGCGGGGAGGTCGCCCGTCGCTGGCCGGCGGGCAGGATCCGCTGACAACCCGTGGTGGCCTGCCGGCGGGACGTCCGTCTGCGCCTGCCCCGTGGACGACGCGAGCAGTCGGCCGATCTACGGTGGCGTGACGACCAGGCCCCGGCCAGCCGCCGCGCCACGCGCGACTCAGCCGTGTTCGCGCCGCGCGGCCTCGAACGCCGCCAGCTGCTCGGGCGTGGCCTCGCGCTGGTGCTTCGACTTCCAGTCGGCGAAGGGTTCGCCATAGACCGTTTCACGCGCCTCGTCGCGGCTCATCGCGAGCCCGCGCGCGTCCGCCGCCTCGCGGTACCAGTCGGCCAGGCAGTTGCGGCAGAACCCGGCGAGCGTCATCAGGTCGATGTTCTGCACGTCGGGACGTCGCGCCAGCAGGTGCTCGCGCAGGCGGCGGAAGACCGCGGCCTCGATGTGGACCGTGTCGACGTCGGTCGCGGGTGAGTCGCCGGTCTGCGCCATCGCCTGTCTCTTCGTGCGGGGATGGCCTGCATCATACGGCGTGGCCCGCGCAGGGCTGTGGGACAATGCCGGCCCGCGCCTTCGCCCCCATCCCCCGCCGATGACCGCACGCATCCTCGACGGCAAGCGGATCGCAGATTCGCTGCTGGAAGAACTCAAGTGCCGCGTCGATGCCCGCGTGGCCGCTGGCCTGCCGCGGCCCGGCCTGGCCGTGGTCCTGGTGGGCAGCGACCCCGCCTCGCAATCGTACGTGCGCAACAAGCGCCGCGCGGCCGAGAAGGTCGGCATCCGCGCCTTCGACTTCGACCTGCCGGCAAGCACGACCGAAGCCGAGCTGCTGGCCCTGGTCGACACCTTGAATGCCGACCCGGCGGTGCACGGCATCCTCGTGCAGCTGCCGCTGCCGGGGATCCCCGACGCCACCCGCCTGATCCACCGCATCGATCCGCGCAAGGACGTCGACGGCTTCCACCCGGAGAACGTCGGCCACCTCGCGTTGCGCCAGTTCGGCCTGCGCCCGTGCACGCCGCGCGGCATCACCACGCTGCTGGCCTACACCGACCAGCCCGTGCGCGGCCGGAGCGCGACCATCGTCGGCGTCAGCAACCACGTGGGCCGGCCGATGGCGCTGGAACTGCTGATCGCCGGTTGCACCGTGACCAGCTGCCACAAGTTCACCCCGCCGGACGTGCTGCGCCGGCACGTGGGCGAGGCCGACATCCTGGTGGTGGCCGTCGGCCGCCCCGGCCTGATTCCCGGGGACTGGGTGAAGCCGGGCGCGGTGGTGATCGACGTGGGCATCAACCGGCTCGAGGATGGCCGCCTGACCGGCGACGTGCAGTTCGAGGCTGCTGCCGAGCGGGCCAGCTGGATCACCCCGGTGCCCGGCGGGGTGGGGCCGATGACCGTCGCCACCCTCATGCAGAACACCCTCGAGGCCGCCGGAAATCTGATCTAGCCATAGGCAGGAGCATTGCCGGATACCGGGACTCGTCGCCGAAGCCGATCCTGCACGGCGCGAACCCACCTCGCCCGCTCGCGGGGGAGGACGGGTGGGGGCGCCACGGCCACGCGCTGCCCTCACCCGAGCCCCCTCGCGCGGGCGGGAGAGGGGGCAAAAGCAGTACAATGACGCGCTTCCCCACCTCCCCCGGGACTGCCGATGCTCCGCATCAAGGCTGAAGCACTGACGTACGACGACGTTTCGCTCGTCCCCGCCCATTCCGCCGTCCTGCCCAAGGATGTCTCGCTGGGCACCCAACTCACCAGATCCCTGCGCCTCAACCTGCCGATCGTCTCCGCGGCGATGGATACGGTGACCGAAGCGCGCCTCGCCATCGCGATGGCGCAGCTCGGCGGCATCGGCATCATCCACAAGAACCTCAGCGCCGAACGCCAGGCGGCCGAAGTCCAGCAGGTCAAGAACTTCGAGGCCGGCGTGATCCGCGAGCCGTTCACCGTCGGTCCGAACACCACCATCGGCGAAGTGCTCAAGCTCACCCGTGCGCGCCGCATCTCCGGCGTGCCGGTGGTCGACAACGGCCAACTGGTCGGCATCGTCACCGGCCGCGACATGCGCTTCGAGAAGAAGCTCGACGATCCGGTCCGCAACATCATGACCAAGAAGGATCGCCTGGTGACGGTGCACGAGGGCGCCAGCGACGACGAGGTCATCGGCCTGCTGCACAAGCACCGCATCGAGAAGGTGCTGGTGGTCAACGATGCCTTCGAGCTGCGCGGCCTGATCACCGTCAAGGACATCCAGAAGAAGTCCGACAACCCCAACGCCGCCTACGACCCCGACGAACAACTGCTGGTCGGCGCCGCGGTCGGCGTCGGCGGCGACACCGAACACCGCATCGAACTGCTGGTTGCGGCCGGCGTGGACGTGGTGATCGTCGATACCGCGCACGGCCACTCGCAGGGCGTGCTCGATCGCGTGGCCTGGGTGAAGAAGACCTATCCCAACCTGCAGGTGATCGGCGGCAACATCGTCAGTGGCGATGCCGCGCTGGCCCTGATGGATGCCGGCGCCGATGCGGTGAAGGTGGGCGTGGGCCCGGGTTCGATCTGCACCACGCGCATGGTCGCGGGCGTCGGCGTGCCGCAGGTGACGGCGGTGTCGATGGTGGCCGATGCACTGCAGGACCGCATCCCGCTGATCGCCGACGGTGGCATCCGCTATTCGGGTGACCTGGGCAAGGCGATCGCCGCCGGTGCGTCGACCATCATGATCGGCGGCCTGTTCGCCGGTACCGAGGAATCGCCAGGCGAAACCGAACTGTTCCAGGGCCGCAGCTACAAGAGCTACCGCGGCATGGGCTCGCTGGGCGCGATGGAGAAGGGCAGCAAGGATCGCTACTTCCAGGATTCGGCCGATGCCGACAAGCTCGTCCCCGAAGGCATCGAAGGCCGCGTGCCGTATCGCGGCCCGCTCAGCGGCGTGGTCCACCAGCTCGCCGGCGGCCTGCGCGCGACGATGGGTTATGTCGGCTGCGCGACGGTCGAAGAAATGCGCAAGAAGCCGGAGTTCGTGAAGATCACCGGCGCCGGGCAGCGCGAAAGCCAAGTGCATGACGTGCAGATCACCAAGGAACCGCCGAACTACCGGATGAGTTGAGGTTTTGCCCCTCTCCCGTCGGGAGAGGGTGGCGCGTAGCGCCGGGTGAGGGTTTGTCCCGGCGCCGGCATCCCGATACACCGAACCCTCACCCCCAACCCCTCTCCAGGAGGGAGAGGGGAGGA
>JAIUOJ010000040.1 GCA_020161335.1 Pseudomonadota bacterium | reverse complement strand
AGCGGCTTGTCGAACGGCTTGTCGATGATCTTGCGCAGGTTGTACAGGTGGCTGCGCAGGGTGTCCGAATCCGGCAGGCCGTTGCCCCAGATCTCGCGCTCGATCTCCTGGCGGTTCACCACCCGCGGCGACTCGCGCATCAGGATGGTCAGCAGCTTCATCCCGATCGGCGAGAGCTGCAGCTCGGTGCCGCCGCGCGTGGCGCGCATGCTCGCCGGATCGAGCACGAGGTCGGCCACCTTGAGCACTTCCGAGCCCACCTGGCGACGCTCGCGGCGGATCAGGGCGCGCAGGCGCGCTTCCAGTTCCTGGATCGCGAACGGCTTGGTCAGGTAGTCGTCGGCGCCCGAGGACAGGCCGGTCAGCTTTTCGTCCAGGGTGTCGCGCGCGGTCAGCATCAGCACCGGGGTCGACTTGCGCGCCTCGGTGCGCAGCCGCTTGCAGACTTCCACGCCGTCCAGCCGCGGCAGCATCAGGTCCAGCACGATCACGTCGTAGTTGTTCTCCACCGCCAGGCGATAGCCGTCCTGGCCATCCGAGGCGTAATCCACCTCGAACCCGCGCCCTTCCAGGTATTCGCCCACCATCTCGGAAATGTTGCGGTTGTCCTCGACGATGAGGACCAGTCCGCCCGATTCCTGTCCTGCTCGCATGTGGCCTCCACGGCTGTCTTCAGCTTTGTGAAGGATGCCCGTGGCGCCGTACAAGCCCTGTGAAGATACTGCCGCCCTGCCCAGCCCCTCCCACATCCGCCCGGAAGCCCGCCGATGCCGCCCCTCGACCGCATTCTCCCCATCGTCCTGCTGCTGGGCTCGAACATCTTCATGACCTTCGCCTGGTACGGACACCTCAAGTACCGGGCCACGCCGCTGGTCACGGTGATCCTGGTCAGCTGGGGCATCGCCTTCTTCGAGTACTGCCTGATGGTGCCGGCCAACCGCATCGGCGCCGCGGTCTATTCCGCGCCGCAGCTCAAGGGCATGCAGGAAGTGATCACCCTGGTCGTGTTCGCCGGCTTCTCGGCGTGGTACCTGGGGCAGCCGTTGAAGTGGAACCATTGGGCGGGCTTCGCCCTGATCGCCGTGGCGGCTTGGCTGATCTTCATGGAGTAGACGCCGGGCCATTCAGTGACGACCGCCGCGCGCGCGGCCGACGATGGCAGGCGGCGGCAATCGCCCTCAGAACTTGATCCGGCCGGTCAGGATGTCCTTGAACATCACCCAGTCGCCGGCGAACGAATAGAACGGGTGCTTGAACGTCGCCGGCCGATTCTTCTCGAAGAAGAAATGGCCGACCCACGCGAAGGCATAGCCGCACACCAGCGCGCCCAGCAACCACCAGGCGTTCTGGTGCACGATGGCGAGCAGGGCGAACACGAGCGCGCCGCAGCTGCCGATGAAATGCAGCCGGCGCGAGGTCCGGTGGCTGTGCTCGCCCAGGTAGAAGGGGTAGAACTCACGGAAGCTGGCGAAACGGGCCATGCCGCAGCCTCCCTCAGGCCGGTCGTGGTGAAAACATGATGACCGCCATGCCGGCGAGGCACAACAGCGCGCCGACCAGGTCCCAGCGGGTCGGCTTCACCTGGTCGACCATCCACAGCCAGCCGATCGCGATGGCGACGTAGACGCCGCCGTAGGCCGCGTATACGCGCCCGGACGCGGTGGGATGCAGGGTCAGCAGCCACACGAATGCGGCCAGGCTGATCGCCGCCGGCAACAGCAGCCACGCGCTGCCGCCCTTGCGCAGCCACAGATACGGCAGGTAGCAGCCGATGATCTCGGCGAAGGCGGTGGCGACGAACAGCAGCAGCGTCTTCATGCCGCCAGCCTAGGGCCTGTCAACGCGGCCTCATTCGCCACGCTTGGCCCGCTCCCAGTAGCCGTCCTGCGCGTCCAGCGGCAAGTCGTGCAGGCGCACGCCGTCGGCCTCGGCCAGCGCCTCCATCCTGCGGAAACGGCGCTCGAACTTGTGGTTGGCGCCGCGCAGCGCGCTGCCGACGTCGACCTTCGCGTGGCGCGCGAGGTTGGCGGCCACGAACAGCAGGTCGCCGATCTCCTCCTGCAGCCGCGCCTGCGCCTCGACATCCGCCGGATCGGCCGCGACCGCCGCGAACTCCACGCGGACCTCGTCGATCTCCTCGTGCAGCTTGTCGATCACCGGTTGCGGCCCGGGCCAGTCGAACCCCACCTTCGCCGCGCGGCTTTGCAGCTTCACCGCCCGCTGCCATTCCGGCATCCCGCGCGCAATGCCGGCCAGCGCCGAGGCATCCGCGTCGCCGGCGGCCGCGCGCTCGGCGCGCTTGATCTGTTCCCAGTTCGCGGTCTGCGCCTCGGCATCGGCAAACGAGGCATCGCCGAACACGTGCGGGTGCCGGCGCACCATCTTGTCGCAGATCGCCTCGACCACCTCGGCGAAGGCGAACGCACCCTGCTCCTCGGCCATGCGCGCATGGAACACCACCTGCAGCAGCAAGTCGCCCAGTTCGTCCTTCAGCGCCGGCAGGTCGCCGCGGTCGATGGCGTCGGCGACTTCGTAGGCTTCCTCGATCGTGTACGGCGCGATCGTCGAGAAATCCTGTTCGAGATCCCACGGGCAGCCGGTCACCGGCGTGCGCAGGCGCGCCATGATCTCCAGCAGCCGCCGGACGTCGCCTACCGCCATGCCTGCCACGGCAATGCGGGATCGCCGAGCGCGATGAAATCACCGTTGAGCAGCGTGTCGCGCTGGTTGTACCGGAACGGGCGGCCGCGCGGATCGAGCACCACACCGCCGGCGCCTTCCAGGATTGCCTGTCCGGCGGCGGTGTCCCATTCGCTGGTCGGGCCGAAGCGCGGGTAGACGTCCATGCCGCCTTCGGCCAGGCGGCAGAACTTCAGCGAGGAGCCGAGCCCCACGGTGTCCACCGGGCCGATGCGCTGCATCAGCGCGGCGGTGCGCGGATCGAGGTGCGAGCGGCTGGCGGCCACGCGCAGCGGCGGCGTGGCCGGCACGCGCACCGACAGCGGCCGTTCTTCGTCGCCGTCGCGGCGCCAGGCGCCATGCCCGGGCGCGCCGTGCCAGAGCGCGCCGGTGACTGGCGCCTGGATCACGCCGAACACCGCCACGCCAGCGTCGATCAGGGCGATGTTCACGGTGAACTCGCCGTTGCGCTTGACGAACTCGCGGGTGCCGTCGAGCGGATCGACCAGCCACAGCCGCGACCAGCCGCGACGCACGTCGGCGGCGACGGTATGCGCGGACTCCTCGGACAGCACCGGGATGCCCGGCGTCAGCCGCGCGAGCCCCCCGACGATGCAGTGGTGCGCGGCCAGGTCGGCCTCGGTGAGCGGGCTGGCATCGGCCTTGCGCTCGACGTCGAAATCGCTGCCGTAGACGCGCAGGATCGCCTCCGCCGCCTCGCGCGCGATCGCGATCACGCCCTCGCGCACCGCCGCGTCGGGCAAGGCGTCAGCCGCCATCGGCCTGCCGCCTGATGTACTCGCGCGCGGCGAACAGCGCGGCGATCGAGCGGCCTTCCGAGAAATCCTCGCGCAGCGCCAGTTCGCCCAGCGCGTCGAGCTTCCAGGGCACCACTTCCAGTTCCTCGGGTTCGTCGCCCGGCAAGCGCTCGGGATACAGGTCGCGCGCGAGTACCACCGTGGTCTCGTGGCTCATGTACACCGGCGCCAGCGACAGTTCGCGTACCACCTCCAGCCGGTGCGCGCCGTAGCCGGCTTCTTCCTTGAGTTCGCGGTTGGCCGCCTGCAGCGCGCTCTCGCCGGCGTCGATTCGGCCTTTGACCAGCCCCAGCTCGTAGCGGTGCAGGCCGGCGGCGTATTCGCGCACCAGCAGCACGGTGTCCGCATCGAGCAGGGGCACCACCGCCACCGCGCCGTGGCCGCGTCCGCGCAGGCGCTCGAACTGGCGCCGCTCACCGTTGCTGAACTCCAGGTCCAGCCGCTCCATGCGATACGGGCCGGCATCGTGTTCGGTGATGCCGTGGATCGTCGGCAGGCGGCGCGTCACGGCGCCGCCCCGGGCTGGCCACGGGCGATAATGGGGGCATGTCGACTCACGATGGCGCCATTCTAGACGACCGGGCCGCCGCGGACGCGGACCGCTGGCGGTCGCGCGACCTCGCCGTCCTGTGGCATCCGTGCACGCAGATGCGTGAACACCACCTCGGCACGGGCCCGGACGCGTTGCCGCTGCTGCCGATCGCCCGCGGCGAGGGGGCGTGGCTGGTCGCCCAGGACGGTCGGCGCTACCTGGATGCCGTCAGCAGCTGGTGGGTCAACCTGCACGGGCACGCCGAGCCGCGCATCGCCGCCACCATCGCCCGCCAGGCCTCCACGCTGGAACAGGTGATCCTGGCCGGCTGCTCGCATCCGCCGGCGGTGGAGCTGGCCGAACGCCTGCTGGCCATCGCCCCGCGCGAACCTGCCGGCAACAGCGGGGGCCGTGCGCCGCTGGCCAAGGTGTTCTATGCCGACAACGGGTCGGCCGGGATCGAGGTCGCGCTGAAGATGGCGTTCCACTGGTTCCGCAACCGCGGCGACGAACCGCGGCGCACGAAGTTCGTGGCGCTGCAGAACGGCTACCACGGCGAGACCATCGGCGCGCTGTCGGTCGGCGACATCCCGCTGTACCGGCGCATCTACGCGCCACTGCTGATGGACGCGATCTTCGCACCCTCGCCCGACGCCTACGAGGCGCGCGATGGCCAGTCCGCACAGGCCTGCGCCGAGGATGCCGCCGATGCGCTGGCGCACCTGCTCGACGAACACGCCGGCGAGATCTGCGCACTGGTGCTGGAACCGCTGGTGCAATGCGCCGGCGGCATGCGCATGCACCACCCGGCCTACCTGCGCCGCGCGCGCGAGCTGTGCGACGTGCACGGAATCTTCCTGATCGCCGACGAGATCGCGGTCGGCTTCGGCCGCACCGGCACGATGTTCGCGTGCGAACAGGCCGGCGTGCAGCCCGACCTGCTGTGCCTGTCGAAAGGCCTGACCGGCGGCTTCCTGCCGCTGGCCGCGGTACTGGCCACGCAGGCGATCTACGACGGCTTCCTCGACGCATCGCGTGAACGCGCCTTCCTGCATTCGCACAGCTACACCGGCAACCCGCTGGCCTGCGCGGCGGCGCTGGCCTCGCTGGACATCTTCGGGCAGGACAACGTGCTTGAGCGCAACCGCGCGAGCGCGGCCCGCATGGCGGCACTCGCCGCACCGATCCGCGGCCTGCCCCACCTCGCCGACGTGCGCCAGGCCGGCATGATCGTCGCCTTCGAACTGTGCCGCGACGGCGACCGGCGCGCGCCGTTCGATCCGGCGCTGCGCATCGGGCTGCGCGCCTATCGCGCGGCGCTGGCGCGCGGCGTGCTGCTGCGCCCGCTCGGCGACGTGCTCTACTGGATGCCGCCGTACTGCATCGACGACGCGCAGCTGGCGATGCTCGCCGACGCCACCGCGGCGGCGATCGCGGAGGCCACCGCATGCGCCTGATCCGGGCCCACGTCGACCTGCCGCTTGAGGTGGGCGCGCGCATCGCCTTGCCCGACGCCGCCGCCGCGCACCTCGTGCGCGTGCTGCGCCTGCGCGAGGGCGACGCCTGCGTGCTGTTCAACGGCGACGGCCACGACTACGCGGCGACGATCACCGTAGCCGGCAAGCGCGAGACGCAGGTCGAGATCCGGGAGGCGCGCGTGGTCGACAACGAGTCCCCGCTGCGCATCACCCTGCTGCAGGGCATCGCCCGCGGCGAGAAGATGGACCTGATCCTGCAGAAGTCCACCGAGCTGGGCGTGGCGCGGATCGTGCCGGTCGAGTCCGAGCGCAGCGAGGTGCGGCTGGATGCGGCGCGCATGGACAAGCGCCTGGCGCACTGGCGCAGCGTGGTCGCGTCGGCTTGCGAACAATGCGGCCGCGCGCGCCTGCCCGAGGTCACCGCGCCGGTGCCGGTGGCCGTCGCCGGCGCGCAGGCAGGCGACGCCACGTTGCGGCTCACGCTCGATCCGGGCGGCGCTCGCACCGTGGCCTCGCTGCCGCACGCGATGTCCGGCGGCATCGCCCTCGCGATCGGTCCCGAAGGCGGCTGGTCGCCGCGCGACCGCGAGGCCCTGCGCACGGCAGGCTTCGACGGACTGCGCCTGGGCCCGCGCATCCTGCGCACCGAAACCGCCGGGCTGGCCGCCATCGCCGCGCTGCAGTCGCGCGACGGCGACCTGTCGACCTGACGCCGCGTGTTCCCGACCTGCCGCGCGCGGCGGCAGGGCTCAGGCCGCGGTGGCCTGCAGGATCGCGCGCTCGATGCCGTCGATGTCGGGGATCAGCACCGTCTCGTCGTTGAGCTGGACGTGGGCGCGCACGCCCGTCGCCAATCCGCTTTCGCCGGCGTCGCCGGCGACCAGCGCATCGCGCGACACCGATACCAGCCGCGGGAAGCCCTTGGTCAGCAGCGCGAAGAACGGCAGCGAGGCTTCGCCGCCGAGGCTCTTGAGCACCACCACCTTGCTGCCCAGGCCACCGTGCTCGATGCCCTGGCCGGTGAGTTGCGCGAACGCGACCAGCGGCAGGCGCCAGCCGCGCCAGCGGATCTGGCCGAGCAGCCAGTCCGGCGCGTCGGCCATCGGCTCGGGCTCGGCGTAGGACAGCACTTCGGAGATCGTCGCGTTCGGCAGCAGCAGGCGCGAGGCTTCGGTCTGGATCAGTACCGCGCGGATGTCCTGGTTGGCGGCGCTCACGGCTGCAGCATCCCTTCGGGGTCGAGGTCGGGCGCCGACCCGGCAACGGGCCAGCGCTGGAGCAGGAGGGCGGCCAGTTCCGCCGGCGTGCCGCTGGCGGCGCCCGCGGCGATCGCGGCCGATGCCGCCTGCGGGTCGTAGCAGCCGTCGCCGGGCGCCTGGCCCGCGACCAGTCCGCCGCTCCACGCGGGGCCGGTGACGCGTTCGACCAGCGCGGCGTCGGCGCCGCTGAGGAACAGCACCGCGCTGTCGTCGGCCAGCAGCGCCTGCGCGGGATCGAAGTCGGCGGCGTCGACGAAGGTCCACTTCGCGGCCACTTCGCTCACGCCCAGGCCGGGCGGCACGAAATGCACGTGTCCCGGCTGCGCCTGCTGGCCCGGCTCGGCCAGCGCCACCGGCAGCGCGGTCGCGCGTTCCATCTGCCGCACGAGGCGGTCGTAGCGGCCGCCGTCGAGGCGCATGCGCACCAGGATCGGCCGCTGGAATTCGCCGGGGATCGCGGCCAGCAGCTGGCGCACGGCATCCGGTCCGCCAATGCCGGCTTCGATCAGCACCAGGCCGCGCAGCGGGCCGTGGCCGTAGCTCTCCGGATCGGCCAGTGACAGGCCGCTGCCGAGGCCGGCAAGGTCCACCGCGGGGGCCGCGGCCGCGTCGTCGCGCGCCGCCAGGTTCACGATCGGCGCATCGTCGTCGGCAAGGCTCAGGCTGCCGAAGCCCGGCGTGGATGCCTCGTCCACCGCGCCCGCGGCATCCTCCGCATCCGGCTCGGCGGCGATGCGCTCGGCCAGGAATTCCTCGATTCCGCCGATGTCCTCGACCGTCGCGCGCACGCCAGGCGTGGACGCGGCCTCGAAGGCCACGGGGTCGAAGGCGTGATCGTCGCCCTCGGCGGCCGGCATGGCCTCGAAGTGCAGCGCGTCCAGCTCCAGCGTCTCCAGCGCGACCGCGTCGAGTTCGATCGCGCCGGCCAGGCCGGGATCGACCGCGTCGGTGGCCCCGACTGCAGGCGCGTCGGCGTCGGCCTCGACATCGTCGGCCACGGATGCGACCAGGGCCAGACCACCGTCTGCATCCTCCAGGTCGGCCGACGGCCCGGCGTCGGTTGGGCCGCCGCTGTCCCCGACCAGCGTCGGCGCGTCGGCGGCGAGCACCTCGCTTGCGGAGTCCGCCGCGTCGTCATCGACCAGGGCCAGCGCGGACGCCGCGGCGGGCCACGCCAACGGCGCCTCCTCGACCACGCCACGCGCGGGCATGCCCTCCACGCCGTCGTCGCGCGGCACGTCGTCGGCATGCTGCTGTGCTTCGTCGGTGAAGGCGACGATGACCTGTTCGAAATCGATCACCGGGCCCGGCGCGCGCAGCGGCCCCGGCGTCGGCTGGAAATCCTCGTCGCGTTCGGTGCCGGGCGGCAGCACGTCGCCGTGGCGGTGCAGCTTCGCCGACAGGTGCCGCAGCCAGCGCGCGGCGTCCCAGCCGGCCCGTTGCGCCGCCTGTTCGGCTTCCTCGAAGATCACCATGTAGGCCGGATCGGCGAGCACGTCGTCGTAGCGTTCGATCGCGTCCTCGATGCTCGCGTCGAGCGCGACGAGGATCGCGTCCGGCGCGGCCTCGCGCACCAGCGCCGGATCCGAGGCGAGCGGATCGGCGACCAGCACCACCTCGGCCCCGGCCTCGCGCAACGCGCCGTGGATGCGGTCGCAGGCCTCGCCCGGGCGCGCCAGCACCGCGACGCGCGGCACGGCGTCAGTCGCGGACATGCGGCACCTTCAGCAGTTCATGCACGTTGCGCATCAGTTCCGGCTCCTGGTACGGCTTGCCCAGGTAGCGGTCCACGCCCAGGTCGAAGGCGCGCTGGCGATGCTTCTCGCCGGTCCGCGAGGTGATCATCATGATCAGCACGTCGCGCAGGCGCGGGTCGGCCTTCATGTGCTTGGCCAGCTCGTAGCCGTCCATCCGCGGCATCTCGATGTCGAGCAGCATCAGGTCGGGGACGCGCTCCTCCATCCGTTCCAGCGCATGCAGGCCGTCGTTCGCGGTCATCACCTCGAAGTTGTGGCGTTCCAGCACGCGGCCGGTGACCTTGCGCATCGTCACCGAATCGTCGACCACCATCACCAGCGGCACGCGCCGCTGCTCGGGCTGCGGTGCAGGCGCCGCGTCGCGCGGCATCACCGCGTGGCGGCGCGCCAGCGGCGCGACGTCGAGGATCACCACGACACTGCCGTCGCCCATGATCGTGGCGCCGAAGATGCCCGGGATCGAGCCGACCTGCGGCCCCACCGGCTTCACCACGATCTCGCGGTTGCCGACGATCTCGTCCACCGCCACCGCCGCGCGCAGTTCACCCGAGCGGATCAGCAGCAGCGGCATCTGCAGGTGGCCCTCGGCCTTGGCCGCGCCCTGCCCGACCAGCTGCCCGAGGTCGTACAGCGCGTAGTCCTCGCCGCCGTAGGCGTAGCGCGCCTCGGGGTCGGACAGGCGATCGCGCGCGATGCGGCCGACGCCGCGCACCGAAGCGATCGGCACCGCGAAGGTGGTCTCGCCGATGCGCACGAACACCGCCTGCGTCACCGCGAGCGTCTGCGGCAGGCGCAACGTGAACGTGGTGCCGAGCTTCTTGCGCGTGGCGATGTCGAGCGAGCCGCCGAGCTGGCGCACTTCGCTGGCGACCACGTCCATGCCCACGCCGCGCCCCGCGAGGCGGCTGACCTCGGAGGCGGTGGAGAAGCCGGGCTCGAAGATCAGCGCGTCCAGCGCACCGTCGGTGAGGGTCGCGCCCTCGCGGATCAGGCCGCGCTCCAGCGCACGCTGGCGGATCGCCTCGCGATCCAGCCCGGAGCCATCGTCGCCGACCTCCAGCACCACTTCCGAACCTTCGCGGCGCACCGCGATGCGGACCTCGCCCTCCTCGGGCTTCTTCGCCTTGCGGCGCTGGGCGGGGGTTTCAATGCCATGCGCCACTGCGTTGCGGAGCATGTGCTCCAGCGGCGCGGTCATGCGTTCGAGCACGTTGCGGTCGAGTTCGCCCTGGGCGCCATCGAGCCTGAGCTGCACGTGCTTGCCGGTGTCGGACGCGGCCTGGCGCAGCACCCGGCGCAGGCGCGGCACCAGCGCATCGAACGGCACCATGCGCGTGCGCATCAGCCCTTCCTGCAGCTCCGAGCTCACCCGCGACTGCTGCAGCAGCAGGGTTTCGTACTGCCGGGTCAGGTCGTCGAGCGTGCCCTGCAGGCTGGCCATGTCGGCCGCGGATTCGTTCAGCGCGCGCGACAGCTGCTGCAGGGTCGAGAAGCGGTCCAGCTCCAGCGGGTCGAACGACGCGTCGCCCTGGTCGCCCTCGCGCTGGTAGCGGGCGATGATCTGCGCCTCGGTCTCGATGTCGAGGCGGCGCAGCTGGTCGCGCAGACGCATGTTCGTCTGCTCCATCTCGTTCATCGCCGCACGGAACGCACCGAGCTGCTGCTCCAGGCGGGCGCGGTAGATCGCGACTTCGCCGGCGTAGTTCACCAGGCGGTCGAGCAGGTCGGCACGGATGCGCACCTGTTCCTGCGGCGCGCGGATGCCGGCCTCGTCGTCGCCCGTGGCGTCGTCGATCGGGCCCGACAACGGGGCCAGTTCCGGCTTGGCCGCCGGGGCCGCCGCCGCGCCCGGGTCGGGTGCGAGGCTCGACGGCAAGGGCTTGCCGCGCGCGAGTGCCACGAAATCGTCGATCAGGCCCTGCGGCGTGCCGATCGCCTTGCGTTCGCTCACGCGCGTGACCATGGCGTGCAGGCGGTCGAAGCCGCGTTCGAGCAGGCCGACGCCACCACGATCGAGCTCGCAGCGCTGCTCGACCACCGCCTCGAGCAGCGATTCCATCGCGTGGCCGAGCTCGCCGAGCGGGAACACGCCGGCCATGCGCGCACCGCCCTTGAGGGTATGCAGGTCGCGCTGCAGCCCGATCAGGGGCTCGCGCGCATCCGGCGATTGCCGCAGCTGCGCCAGCAGGCCATCGGAATGATCGAGGAGGTCCATGCCCTCCTCGATGAAGATATCGAGGAGTTCGCCATCGACGCCGGTCATGTCGAACGGGCCGTCCGGGTCCTCGGCCAACGCCCCGGCAAGGAGCGCGGCAACGGCAGGCTCGACGGCGCCATCGGAATCGACCGTGCCCTCGGCCAGCGCCTCCTGCTCGGCTTCCAGACGTTCGGCTTCGATGCGTTCGGCTTCGATGCGTTCGGCTTCGATGCGTTCGGCTTCGAGGCGCTCGGCTTCGACGCGTTGGGCTTCGACGCGTTGGGCTTCGACGCGTTCGGCTTCGACGCGTTCGGCTTCGAGGCGCTCGGCTTCCAAGCGTTCTGCTTCGAGACGTTCGGCTTCGACGCGCTCGGCTTCGAGGCGCTCGGCTTCGGCACGCTCGCTTTCGAGGCGTTCGGCCTCAAGGCGCTCGGCTTCAAGGCGTTCGACTTCGGCACGCTCGGCTTCGACACGCTCGGCTTCTACGCGCTCCGCTTCCAGCCGCTCGGCCTCGATGCGCTCCGCTTCCAGCCGCTCGATCTCGGCACGCTCGGCTTCGATTCGTTCGAGTTCCAGCAGTTCGGCTTCGAGCTGCGCAAGTTCGGCCTGCTCTGCTGCCAGCCTCGCCGCGTCTTCATCGACGGCCACCGTGGAGCCGGCTTCGAGATGCCCTGCTTCGAGGCGCTCGGTCTCAAGGCGTTCGGCTTCAAGGCGTTCCGCTTCAAGGCGTTCCGCTTCAAGGCGTTCGGCTTCAAGGCGTTCCGCTTCGAGGCGTTCCGCTTCGAGGCGTTCCGCTTCGAGGCGTTCCGCTTCAAGGCGTTCCGCTTCAAGGCGTTCCGCTTCGAGGCGTTCCGCTTCGAGGCGTTCCGCTTCGAGACGCGCCGCTTCGAGACGCGCCGCGTCGTCCGCGTCGTCCGAGACCAGGCTGCCGAAGGCGCTCAGGTCATCGGTGGTCAACACCGCGTCACCGGCGTCCGCGAACACCGGTTCCGGCGCGACGGGCATCCGCGCGTCGGCATCCAGGTCTTCGTCGTCGCCCAGGGCCGCAAAGCCGCTGGTGACCTCCGGCAGGCTGTCGCGCAACGCCACCAGGCGCGCCGCCAGCGTGTCCTGCGTGCGCAGCGCGGGCGACGGGCCCTGCAGCGCGGCCACGGTTTCGCGCACGACGCCGGCAAGCGTTTCGATCGCGTCGATGGCCTCGGCGTCGGCCTCGGTGCGCGCCGCGGCAAGGCGGCGGGCGTACTGTTCCGCGGGCCCGAGCACGCCGTTGACGACGGGCACCTCGGTCATCGCGAACGCGCCGTTCATCGTGTGCAGTGCGCGCAGCAGCGCCTCGCTGCCCAGCGCGTCGCCGGCACGCGCCTGCTGCAGCCAGGCATCGACCGTCTGCAGGTGTCCGCCGACCTCGGTCGACAGGATTTCCAGCAACAGCGCATCGACCTTGGCCGGAACCGCCGTCAGCGACTCGCCGGCCTCGACCAGCTCGACCTCCGCTGGCGCCGCGACTTCGGCTTCCTCCGGCGGCAGTCCGACCGCGACAGGCGCCGCGTCCGCGGGCATCAGCTCCTCGCCAGCCGCGATGCGCTCCGCCATGTCCTGCAGCGTGCCCAGGTCGGTGGTGATGCCGCCCTCGCCGCGCAGCGCCGCCATCAATTCCGGCAGCGTGTAGAACGCACGATCGACCATCGCGATGACCGCCGGGCTCGCCGCCCGCTTGCCGTCGCGCACCTGGTTGAGCATGTGCTCGATCTTCCAGCTGAACTCGCCCAGGGTGCGCGCGCCCACCAGGCGGCCACTGCCCTTGAGGGTATGGAACACGCGGCGGACCGGCGCGAGGCGCTCGATGCTGTCCGGTTCGGCGCGCCACAGCGGCAGCAGGCGATCGAGGTTGTCGATTTCCTCGGCGAACTCCTCGAGGAATACCTCGCGGATCTCCTCGTCGATCTCCTCGCCGACGGTCTCGAAGCCACCGGCCACCACCGGCCGCGGCACCGCAGGCGCGACGGGCTCGGGTGCGGCCTTCGGCAGCGGCGGCGGTTCGGCGGCCGCGGGGGCCGGCGGACCGGCGTCGCGGGGTTGAAGCGCGGCATCGGGCACTTCGACCGCCGGTGGCGCGAACACGGGCGGCGCGTCCTCCGCGACCGGGGCGTGCACGGGCGTCGCATCCGGCAACGGCCAGTAGCCGAGGGATTCGAGGCTGTTGCGCGCGATGTCGAGGATCTCGTCGCGGTTGCCGCGGCGCTCGCGCAGCGCCTCGAGGTAGTACTCGAGGCTGGCGAGCGCATCGGCCAGGGTGTCCAGCTGGCGGCCATTGGGCACGCGCTGGCGGCCGATGAGTTCGTTCTCGGTGTAGCGGCTGACGGCGACCAGGTAATCCGCCGGCACCGGCAGTTCCATCATCCGCAGCGCGCCGGCCACCTCGTGCAGCAGCCTCGGCACGTCGGCCAGCTGGTCGTGCTGCCAGCTGGTCTCGACGAACGCGACCAGCGCCTGCCGCGCCTGCACGAAGTTGGCGATCGCCTCGCGCACGATGATGTCGACCACCTGCCGCGTCTCGCCCGCGAACAGGTCGCCCTGGTCGGTGCCCGCGGCCTCGGCCATGCCCAGTCGCGCGACCTGGTCGTCGAGCGTGGCGTCGACGTACAGCAGCGCGCCGGCGACATCGAGCAGCGCATCCTCGTTGGCAGGCACGCGACCATCGATGATCGCCTGCATCGCATCGCGCTGCTGCTGCACCACGCTGCGCGCAACGCCCAGCCCGAGCATGCCGAGCGTGTCGGCGACCCGCGACAGCGTCTCCGCCTGCGGCTGCAGCCCGGCCACGTCTTCGGAACCGGTGCGCAGGTGCAGGTCGAGCGCATCCTTGACGTGGAGCAGGTCGTCCTTCACCGCCGCGGACACGGTATCGAGCAGCGCGCGGTTGCGGCCGCTGATGCTGCCGCGCGCGTGTTCGAGTTCCGACGGCGTGGGCAGCGCGCCGGCGAGGTCGAAGGCCTCGCGCAGTTCACGCAGGGCCGGATGGTCGCCATCGTGGTGGGCGACGTGGTACAGCAGTTGCCGCGTCGGCTCCTGGGTCAGCTCGCCGCTCGCGTCGGCGAAACCGTCCTGGTCGACCAGGCTGCGCCGCAGCTCGCGCTCGACGCCGTTGAACACCTTGTGCAGCGCCGGGCTGGCCGGCAGCGCGCCGTCGGCGAGCGCGCGCGCGACGTTGTGGGCCACCCACAGCATGCGCCGCACCGGCACCTGCCGCACCTGCGGCAGCAGCGCGTCGAGCGCGGATGCCAGACCCTCCGCCGAGGCCGCGGCATCGTCTTCCTGCCACTGCGCGTTGGCCCGACGCAGGGCATCCAGCAGCGGCACGGGGGCGTCGTTCGACGCCGGCGCGTCGGCGGCCTCGACCCCGGCCACCGCGGTCGGCAGCGGGCGGTCGAGGTCGGGCGAGAACAGCACGCTTTCGCTGAGCCCGCCCTCGCCGCGCGTGGCGCGCAATTCGTTGAGCAGCGGCAGCAGCACGATCGGGATGTCGCGGTGCCCGCCCTGCAGTCGTTCAAGGTAGTCGGGCAGCAGCACGATGCCGCGCAGCAGCGCCGCGCACGCGGCCTCGCGGTCGCCCGTGGTGCCGGCATGCAGCGCCTGCGCCACCTGCTCCATCTCCTCGGCGACCATGGCCGGGGCATACAGCTCGACCATGCGCAGCGTGCCCTGCAGCTGGTGCAGGTAGCCGGCGCAGAGCCGCATCCGGCCGACGTCGGCCGGATCCTCGACGTAGTCCTCCAGCTCGGCTTTCGCCAGGCGCAGGGTCTCGTCGAGCTCGGGCTTGATCCAGCCCAGCGCGGTATGGTCGATGGCGTCGCGCAGGGCCGTCATTCCACGCCCCCGCCGGAGCGCGTGCCCACCCGCCTACGACTGGCTGCCGTCGCGTTCATGCCGTCAGCGACTCCGTGCTCAGGCCGGCAGCTTGAAGTCGGCGACCGAGCGCCGCAGGTTGGCGGCCAGCTGCGCGAGGTTTCCGATCGACTGCGCGGTCTGGTTCGCGCCCTGCGAGGTCTGCGCGGTGATCGACTGGATCGTGTTCATCGCCTCGGTGATGTTGCTCGCCGCCGACGACTGCTGCTGGGCCGCGCTGGAGATGCCTTCGATGAGGCCGGCGAGGTTGCTCGACACGCTTTCGATCTCGCCCAGCGCCGTGCCGGCGTCCTCGGCGAGGCGCGCACCGGCGACCACTTCCGAGGTCGTCTGCTCCATCGAGCTGACCGCTTCGTTGGTGTCGGACTGGATCGTCTGCACCAGCGTCTCGATGCGCTTGGTGGCGTTGGACGCGCGTTCCGCGAGTCGCTGCACTTCGTCGGCCACCACCGCGAACCCGCGGCCGGCTTCACCCGCCGACGCCGCCTGGATGGCCGCGTTCAGCGCGAGGATGTTGGTCTGCTCGGAGATGTCGTTGATCAGTTCCACGATCGAGCCGATTTCCTGCGAGCTTTCGCCCAGCCGCTTGATGCGCTTGGAGGTTTCCTGGATCTGGTCGCGGATCGAGTCCATGCCGGCGATCGTCTCGCGCACCACGCCGGCGCCCTTGGTCGCGATCTGTACCGAGCGCTGCGCCACTTCCGCGGACTGCGCGGAGTTGCGCGACACCTGGTCGATGCTCGACGCGATTTCGCTGATTCGGCTCGACGCGGAGTTGATTTCCTGCGCCTGGTGCTCGGCGGCCTCGGCCAGGTGCATGGCGGTGGCCTGCGTCTCCTGCGCGCCGGACGCCACCTGCACCGAGGTGTCGTTGATCGTGGCCACCAGCTCGCGCAGGTTCTCGACCGCGAAGTTGATCGAGTCGGCGATCGCGCCGGTCATGTCCTCGGTCACCGTCGCCTTCACCGTCAGGTCGTTCTCGGCGAGCGCGCCGATCTCGTCCAGCAGGCGCATGATCGCCTCCTGGTTGCGGTTGTTGAGCTCCATGGTGTCTTCGAAGCGCTTGCGCTGCGAACGCGTCAGCGACCACCACAGGCCGATGATCGCGGCGATCGCGAGCAGGCCGCTGATGATGCTGATCCAGACGTTGCCGAGCAGGCTGGTGTCCTTGAGCGAACCGAACGCGGTGAACGCCGAGAACAGGCTCTGGCTGTCGGACAGCAGCTTGTCGGAGCCGGCGGTGAGCGCGGCCGACGCGGCCTGCGCCTGGAACAGGTTGGCGGAGCTGGCGAGGATGGCGTCGAGATCCTTCTTCATCTCGGTCCAGCGGGTGGACGCCTGGTTGAGCGCGGCGACCGCGCTGCTGTTGCCCAGCGCCTGCACGTTCATCGCCTCATCGCCCGCGCGCAGGCCGGCCAGCACCTGCTCGAACACGCCGGCATCGCGCGCCAGCGCGTCGCCGGCGATCGTGGCGCCACTGCCGCCGGCCTGGATCTCGGTCACGCGGCGCGCCATGTTGCCGGCCAGCACCACCTGGCGCAGCGCGATGTAGACCTGCGACGACGGCGAACCGCTGGCGGACATCGCGCGCACCAGCTCGTCCAGCTGCGCCTGCAGCTGCGGCACGGCCTGGGTGAAGCGGCTGGCCTTCTCGGAGAAGTCCTTCACGGCGGCTTCGCTGGCGGCCACCTTGTTGGCGCTCTCCGCCAGCGGCGTCCAGGTCTCGGTGACGGTGCGGATCGGGCCCGCGACGCCGGCAGTGCTGCCGAAGTTGGTGTTCAGGCGTTCGACGTCGGCGTCGATCTGCCCCTTGGTCGCCTTGAACGCGCCGAATGCCTCGGCGTTGCCGCCCACGGCCTCGCGGCCCTGGTTGGCCAGCCGCTGCGAATTCACCTGCAGGCTGGAGGCGGAGGTACTGGCGCCGCCCAGCCGCGCGGCCTTCCAGCCCGCGTACCCGGTGTTCGCGCCGAAGATCACCAGCAGGATGATCAGCGACGCGATCCAGAAGTTGGTGCCGAGTCCCCGCCCCTTGCCCGTGATCGAGTCCAGTACTGTGCTCATGCTGTACCCCTGCCCCTGCTTTGTGCCGTATCGCGACCGTCAGGCCGCGGCTTGTCTGAATTCAGGCGTGCGCGCCAGCCGGTGCAGGCTGAACACACCCCATGTCTGGTCCCCGACCCGGTACGCGCGTTCGACGAAGTGGCCGTAGCGGCCCTCCGCGAGCGTCTCGGGTTCCACGTGCTGCTCTTCCTGGAACGTGCGCTGGCCGAACAGTTCGTCGATGGTCACCGCGACGTCGCCGTCGGGCTGGCGCACGATCAGCACGCGCTGCGATTCGTGCAGCACGGTGCGCTCGCCCTCGAGGAACTGCTTGAGGTCGACGATCGGCAGCAGGTTGCCGCGGATGTTGCCGACGCCGAGCATCCACGCCTGCGCGCCCGGCACCGGCGTGATCGGCGGCAGCGGCAGGATCTCCACCACGTCGTCGAACATCGAGGCCAGCCGCCGTTCGCCGACGCGGTACGCCAGCCCGCGCCACTGTCCCGGCGCATCGAACTGCTCGGGCAGGCCGGCGACGTGCGCCAGGCTGCGCCGCTCGAAGTCGAGCAGCAGGCCGAACGGGTCGTCGCCCGCGGGCGCGGCGGCGCGACGGCTCATGCGTCGCCGCCCAGCAGCCGGCGGATCTCGCCGATCAGCACGTCTTCCCGCGGCGGCTTGACGATGTAGCCCTTCGCGCCCTGGCGCATGCCCCAGGCCTGGTCGGTCTCCATGCCCTTGGTGCTGACGATCAGCACCGGGATCGCGCGGGTGCCTTCGTCGCGGCCCAGCGCGCGCGTGGCCTGGAAGCCGTTCATTCCCGGCAGCACGACGTCCATGAGCACCAGGTCGGGGCGTTCGCGCCGGCAGACCTCGATGCCGTCCTCGGCGCTGCCCGAGGCCAGCACCTGGTGGCCGTTGCGTTCGAGCAACTGGGTGAGCACCGCCGTGTCGGTCGGCGAGTCCTCGATGAGCAGGATGCGGGCCATAGCGCCTCCCCTAGGACCTGTTGACGCCGTGGACGTGGGTGCGGATCGCGTCGAGGAGCTCCTCGCGCGTGAACGGCTTGGTGACGTACTGCTCGGAGCCGACGATGCGCCCGCGCGCCTTGTCGAACAGCCCGTCCTTGGACGAGAGCATGATCACCGGCGTGCTCTTGAAGATCTGGTTGTTCTTGATCAGCGCGCAGGTCTGGTAGCCGTCCAGGCGCGGCATCATGATGTCGACGAAGATGATCTGCGGACGCTGGTCGGCGATCTTGGCGAGCGCCTCGAAACCGTCGACCGCGGTCACCACTTCGGCGCCTTCGCGCTTGAGCAGCGTCTCCGCGGTGCGGCGGATGGTCTTCGAATCGTCGATCACCATCACCCGCAGGCCATCGAGGCTGCCAGCGCGACTCTCGTCTTGCGTCATTCTTCTTTCCCCTGGCTCGCGGCGTGGTTGCGGAGGCCGTCGCCGCTGCGATCGCCGTATATTCCAGCCTGTCGCAGGACTGTCAAGTTTTCCTGAGGACAATCGCGCAAACCGCTGCCGGCACGGGCGTTTTCCGTCCGGCGCAACTGCTAACATTTGTCACAAAGTGCCGCTGGTAGTTCAGATGCCGATGAACGTCGTCGTGGTGATGGATCCGATCGGGACCATCAAAATCGCCAAGGATTCCACCTTCGCGATGCTGCTGGAGGCCCAAAAGCGCGGCCATGCGCTGCATTACGTGGTGCCGGGCGGCCTCGGGATGGCCGGCGGCGTCGCGCACGCGCGCCTGGCGCCGCTGCGCGTGCGCGACGACCCCTCCGGCTGGTACGAACTGGGACCGGTATCACATCGTGCGCTGGAGACGGGCGACCTGGTGCTGATGCGCAAGGACCCGCCGGTCGACGCCGACTACATCCACGATACCCAGATCCTCGGCTTCGCCCAGCGCCAGGGCGCGCGCGTGGTCAACGATCCGCGCGGCCTGCGCGACATGAACGAGAAGCTGGCGGCGCTGGCGTTCCCGCAGTGCTGCCCGCCGACCGTGGTCGCCCGCGACGCCGCCCTGCTCAAGGCCTTCGTGGCCGAGCACGGCGAGGCCGTGCTCAAGCCGCTGGACGGGATGGGCGGGCGCTCGATCTTCCGCGCCCGGGCCGGCGAAGCCAACCTCAACGTCATCCTCGAGACCCTCACCGGCGGCGGCCAGCACCTGGCGATGGCGCAGCGCTACCTGCCGGAGATCGTCGATGGCGACAAGCGCATCCTCCTGGTCGACGGGGTGCCGGTGGACTACTGCCTGGCGCGGATCCCGCAGGGCGACGAGTTCCGCGGCAACCTCGCCGCGGGCGGGCGCGGCGAGGGCCGCCCGCTGACCGAGCGCGACCGCTGGATCGCCGCCCAGGTGGGCCCGGAGATGAAGCGCCGCGGCATGCGCTTCGTCGGCCTGGACGTGATTGGCGACTGGCTGACCGAGGTCAACGTCACCAGCCCCACCTGCATCCGCGAGCTCGACGCCCAGTTCGGGATCAACATCGCCGGACAGCTGTTCGACGCGATCGAGGCCGGCGACCAGGGCCCGTGAACGCCCTCGTCCTGCCCCCGCCGCCGCGGATCGGCGAGCGCGAACGCCTGAGCGCGACGATGGTGCTGTCGCTGCTGGTGCACGGGATGCTGGTGCTGGGCCTGGGTTTCGCCCTGGACGACGCAGCGCCGATGCTGCCCACGCTGGACGTGATCCTGACCGAGACCACCAGCCCGCTCACCCAGGCGCAGGCCGATTTCCTCGCCCAGGCGACCAACCAGGGTGGCGGCGAACACGACAGGACCCACCGCCCGCGCGACGACCAGGCCGGCCTGGTGGCCCAGGCCGAATCCGGGGTGGCGCCGATCGAGATGCGGGCGCAATCGCCCAGTGCGCAGCCGCCGCCGCAGGCGCGGACCGTGGCCAGCACGCGCGGCGCGGAGGCGCTACCGGCACCCGACCCCACCCCGCAGGCCGACGACAGCGCCCTGCCGCGGGGGCCGGAAAAGGTTGAACGCGACCTGGCGATGGCGCGCCTCGCGGCCGAGATCCACCTGCGCTCGGAGCGCTACGCCAAGCGCCCCAAGCGCAAGTTCGTGTCGGCCAGCACCCAGGAATGGGCCTACGCCAGCTACCTGCGCAACTGGGTGGACCGCGTACAGCGCGTGGGCAACCTCAACTATCCCGACGAAGCCCGGCGCCGCCAGCTGGCGGGGGAACTGGTGATCAGCGTGGCGATCCGCCGCGACGGCACGGTCGAGCGCGCCGACATCCTGCGCTCCAGCGGCACCAAGCTGCTCGACGATGCCGCGCTGCGCATCGCCCGGCTGGCCGAACCCTACCCGCCGCTGCCGGTCACCGAGGAAAACATCGACATCCTGCACGTCACCCGCACCTGGCAGTTCCTGCCGGCGGGCGAGCTGGTCGACGACTAGGCGTGATCTCTCGGCAGGTTGTTCATCCGGGGCGTCTCTGGGCGATGCCTCGGCCCACGGACTACCGCCCCGTGCCGACAGGGCGTCTGGGATGCGGCAGATCGCCGTCCACAGGCGCTCGACCGGATTGCGTTCCGGACCGCCGGGCGGCCAAGGACCGGCGTACGCGCGTGGACAACGCGTCGGTCAGGCGTCCACCCGGCCGGCCCAGGACCATCAGGATGCGTCCGCCCGGAAGGCGCCGCGCCGCTCCCGGCAAGGCACGGCCCGATCGCGTGGGCGTCGACCCGGCTTGGCACCAGGCCGTCGAAGGCGCCATCCTGGCGGCGGACGGCAGGACATGCCCGCAGGCCCCGGCGCGTCGGCGGGCCGCGAAGCCTTCCGGACCAGAAGCCGATGGCGGAAACCGGCACACGCTGCCCGCTGCCGCGCACGCGCACCGCAACCGATCGCGAGGGATCGCCACAGGGAACCGGTGCACTTGCCGCCCCGGCACGATGGTGTTTCATTGATCGGAAGCCGGAGCGTTCCCCTCGCGGTCAGCTTTCCGCTGACGCCTGGTGTGCCCTGGACGACGTCCCCCACGTTTGGCCCGAAAGTGAAAGGAACCACCTTTCAACGTGCCCGCCGGGCGCCGGGATCCGCCGTCGGGGGCCTCAGTCGCACACCCCCTGCTCCCGCCGTGGCGTTCCCGGCACCGGTGGATCGTCGAGGCGGCAACCCGGCGGCATGGCCCTGACTTACGGGCCGCGGGACGTCACGCGAGGGCAGCATGCCATCCGTTTGTGCTGCCTGGCATCAGAGCTTCTTCCAGACCGGGCCTTCGCCGGAGCGCCAGTACACGCCCAGCGCCTTGCCGTAGAACGCCGCTTCCGGCACCAGGCCGAACCAGCGGCCGTCGGCGCTGCGTCCGCGATGGTCGCCCAGCACCAGCACCTGCCCCGGCGGGATCACCAGCGGCGCGATGTCGGGGCCGCCGCCGTCGGCGAGGTCGAGCCGCGCGAAGCGGTCACCGAAATGCTCGGACACGCCGTCGCCATCGTCGAGCTGGATCGGCCGGCCATCGATGCGCAGGCGGCCATCCACCAGTTCCACGGTCTGTCCGCCGACCGCGACCACGCGCTTGATCAGGCGCGTCCCGTCGGCGGGCGACTTGAACACCACCACGTCGCCCGGCCGCGGTTCGTTGCGCGCCAGCAGTTCGATCCCGGTGAACGGCACGCGCACGCCGTAGGCGCTCATGTCGACCACCACGCGGTCGCCGGGGACGAGGGTGGGCTCCATCGAGCCACTGGGCACCACGTAGTGGTTGGCGAACGAGGACCGCGCCACCACCAGCAGGCCCAGCGTCAGCAGCAGCGGCGGCAGTTCCCGGCGCAGCCAGCGCGTCCTGCCGGGGCGGGACGGGTCGCGGCCCGGGCCATCGCCGACTGCTTTTTCGAGGCGCATCGTGTCGGTCATTCGTCTTCTCCCGGCGTTGTTCCTGCTGACCTGTCGGCGCGCCGTTGGTTCCCGGCCCTGTCGGATCAGCGTCGACTGGCGCGCAGCGCCTGCTGCTGTTCGAGGGTGAGCGCGACGTTGTCGCGCAGGTAGGCAGGCTCCAGGCGTTCGGGCGCGATTGCCTCGCCGCGGGCTAACGCACGCGCGCCGAGGCGGGCGACGTCGGCGGCGTGCGGCAGGGCCAGCGCGTCTACCACGACCAGCGCATCGCCCATGCGCGCGCGCAGCGCGCCGTCCGCGGCCGCGAAGCCGGTCCCCACGCCGTGCCAGCTCTCGCCGGGCAGCAGGTCGGCGAGCCCCGGGGCCACGACGGTTTCCCCGCCGTCCGCCGTCGGTTCGCCCTCCGCGATGTGGAAGCGGCCGAGGTACACCTCGCCCATGCGCGCGTCGATCGCGGCCAGCACCTGTGGCCCGGATGCCTGCATGGCGAGCGCGGCCAGGGTGGAGACCGGCAGCACTGGCCGGTCCAGCGCCAGCGCGATGCCCTGCGCCAGCGCGACTGCCAGGCGCACCCCGGTGAAGGCGCCCGGCCCGCGGCCGACGGCAATCGCGTCGAGCTGGGATTTCGCCACGCCGGCCTCGACCAGCAGTTCATCCGCCCAGGGCAAGGCCAGTTCCGCATGGCGGCGCGGTGCGATCCCGAAGCGCTCGCGCATGTCGCCATCGACCAGCACGGCGACGGAACAGGCTTCGGTGGCGGTCTCGAACGCAAGCAGTCTCATCGCGCCATGGTAGCGGGCGAGCCGGACGTATGGGCCCGGGCCGCGCGGACTCAGGTCGGCGGCAGGTGCAGTTCGCCGAACGCGA
>JAIUOJ010000039.1 GCA_020161335.1 Pseudomonadota bacterium | reverse complement strand
TGGGCCTGTCGGGCGAGATCCGCCCGGTGCCCAACGGCGAGGAACGCCTGAAGGAAGCGGCGACGCATGGCTTCAAGCGGGCGATCGTGGCGAAGGCCAACGCACCGAAATCCGGCAGCTACAAGGGCATGGAGATCATTGCGGTCGAACGGCTGGCCGAGGCGCTGGAACAGGCGTGAGCGACGCGGAATCGCGCGATGCCGGTTGGCGCGTGGCGCGCGTGGTGTCGATCGCGCTGCATCCCTTCGCGGTGCTGGTGGCGGTGTCGCTGCTCGCGGCGTGGCGGCTCGACCCCGCGTCGCTGCCGCGCACGGCGATCGGCATCGCGGCCGCGGTCGGCGTGGTCTGGGCGTTCGTGCTGCAGCGCCGGCGTGCCGGCCACTGGCAGACGGTGGATGCCTCGCGCCGCGGCGAGCGGCCGCTGCTGTACCTGTTGGCGCTGATGGTCGCAGCCGCCTACTGGTGGTGGATGGGGGGACGCGCGTCGGCGACCTCCGCCGGCATCCTCGCCGCGATCGCGATGCTGTGCGTCGCCGGCCTCGCCAATCGCTGGATCAAGCTGTCGCTGCACATGGCCAGCCTGGCGTTCGCCGGCGTTGCGCTGCTGGCGCTGGTGCCCCCGGTGGGCACCAGCGCGCTGTTGCTGCTGCCGCTGCTGGGCTGGGCGCGGCTGCGGATGGCCCGCCACACCTGGCCGGAAGTCGTCGGCGGTGCCGCGCTCGGCCTCGCCAGCGGCGCGCTGCTGCGCCTGCTGGCGCACGGTTGAAGCCCGGTCGCGACGATCAGGCGCCGCCGTGGCGCGAGACGAAGTCGAGGTCGGGCAGGTCGCCGTCGCCATCGGCGACCCGTGCGAAGAGGGCGTCGCTTGCCTCGATGTCGATCCGCTGCGCGGCGTACCAGTCCGGATTGTAGTAGCTGTGCGCGTAGCGCTCGCCGCCATCGCAGAGGATGGTGACGATCGAACCGGTGTCGCCGCGCGCCCGCATCGCGTGCGCCACCTGCAGCACGCCGACGACGTTGGTGCCGGTCGAGCCGCCGACGCGGCGGCCGATCCGGCGGTTGACGTCGCGCATCGCGGACAGGCTCAGCGCATCGGGCACGCGCAGCATGGCGTCGACGCAACCGGGGATGAAGCTCGGTTCCGCGGTGGGCCGGCCGATGCCCTCGATGCGCGAGGGCGGCGCCGGCGTGGCCGGAGGCGCTTCACCGCGGACCGACGCGCGATAGGCGCCATGGAACGCGGAGTGTTCCGGGTCGACGCAGAGCACGCGCGTGGCCAGGCCGCGGTAGCGCACGTAGCGGCCGATGGTGGCGCTGGTGCCGCCGGTGCCGGCGCTGCACACGATCCAGGCCGGCACCGGATGCGGTTCCTGCTCCATCTGACGGAAGATCGACTCGGCGATGTTGTTGTTGGCGCGCCAGTCGGTGGCGCGCTCGGCGTAGGTGAACTGGTCCATGAAGTGCCCGCCGACTTCGCGCGCGAGCTGCGTCGACGCGGCAGCGATGTCGCAGGCGTTCCGCACCAGGTGGCAGCGGCCGCCGTGGAACTCGATCGCGGCGATCTTCTCGGGCGAGGTCGACGCCGGCATCACCGCGACGAAGGGCAGGCCGAGCAGGCGCGCGAAATAGGCCTCGGAGACGGCGGTCGAGCCACTGGACGCTTCGACGACGGTGCTCCCGGCGCGCAGCCAGCCGTTGGCCAGCGAATACAGGAACAGCGAACGCGCCAGCCGGTGCTTGAGGCTGCCGGTGGGGTGGCTGGACTCGTCCTTGAGGTAGATGTCGATGCCGGGGAAGCCGGGCAGCGCCATCGGGATCAGGTGGGTGTCCGCCGAGCGGTTGAAGTCGGCCTCGATCCGGCGGATGGCCGCCGTGGTCCAGGCCTGCTGGTCGGCGCAGGCGAAGCGGCTGGCGTCGTCGGGGAAGGGCATGGTGGGCGCGTGGTCACGAGCGGGTCGGAAGCCGCCCATTGTCGCCGATCCGCGCGCGGCGCCGCGATCAGGTGCGCTGCAGCACCAGTTCCAGCACGAACTTGCTGCCGAAGAACGCCAGCACCAGCAATGCCATCGCCACCAGCGTCCAGCGCACCGCCTTGGTGCCGCGCCAGCCGTAGCGCCAGCGCCCGAACAGCAGGGTGCCGAAGACCAGCCACGACAGCACGCTGAGCACGGTCTTGTGGGCAAGGCTCTGCGCGAGGAAGTCCTCGACGAACAGCACGCCGGTCAGCAGCGTCGCCGTGAGCAGCACGAAGCCCACCGCGATCGTGCGGAACAGCAGCGTTTCCAGTTCGGTCAGCGGCGGCAGCACGCGCAGCCAGCTGCGGAACTCGTGGCGGCGCAGGGCGCGCTCCTGCAGCCACAGCATGATTGCCAGCAGCGCCGCGATCGCCAGCGCGGCGTAGGCCAACAGCGCCAGCCACACGTGCAGTTCCACCCGCCAGTCGAGGTTGCGCGGGCCCGGCGAGGAGCCCAGCGCATAGCCCAGCAGGCTGGCCGCCGAGATCGGGTAGACCACCACGCCGAGCGCACCGAGCCGGCCGTTGGCGGCGTAGGCCGTGGTCAGCGCCGCCATGCCCAGCCCCACCAGCGACATCGCCGCGAAGAAGTGCAGGTCCACGCCGCCGCCCTGGCGCCAGGCCATCACGTGCACCAGCACGTGCAGCGCCACCGCGCTGAGCGCCGTCAGCAGCCAGAAGCCCGCCGGCGCGCTGCGGTCGATGAGCATGCGCCGCATGACCAGCCAGCCGGCCAGCAGGTAGAACGCGACGGCGATGAGAACGATTGTCATCTTGGAAGTGTCGCACAACCGGCTGCTGCCGGGTGGGTCGCTATAATCGCAGGCCGATTTCCAGCCGTGCCCCCCATGTTCGAATCGCTCACCCAGCGCCTGTCCGGCACCATCGATCGCCTGCGTGGCCGCGGCCGCCTGACCGAGGAGAACATCCGCGAGGCCACCCGCGAGGTGCGCATCGCCCTGCTCGAGGCCGACGTCGCCCTGCCGGTGGTGCAGGCGCTGATCGAGCGCATCAAGGTGCGCGCGGTCGGCCAGGACGTGCTGAAGTCGCTGACGCCCGGCCAGGCCCTGATCAAGGTCGTGCGCGACGAGCTGACCGCGGTGATGGGCGCACAGGCCAGCGACCTCAACCTCAACGTGCCGGCCCCGGCGGTCATCCTGCTGGCCGGCCTGCAGGGCGCGGGCAAGACCACCACCGTCGGCAAGCTGGCCAAGCTGCTCAAGGACAAGCGCAAGAAGAAGGTGATGGTGGTCAGCGCCGACGTCTACCGGCCGGCCGCGATCGAACAGCTGAAGACGCTGGCGCAGCAGGTCGACGTGCTGTTCTTCCCCTCCGATGCCGGGCAGAAGCCCGAAGACATCGTGCGCGCGGCGATCTCCGACGCCAGGAAGTCGTTCGTCGACGTCTTGCTGGTCGACACCGCCGGCCGCCTCGCCATCGACGACGCGATGATGGCCGAGATCAAGGCGCTGCACGCCGCGGTCAACCCGGTCGAAACCCTGTTCGTGGTCGATTCGATGACCGGCCAGGACGCGGCCAACACCGCCAAGGCCTTCGGCGAGGCGCTGCCGCTGACCGGGGTGGTGCTGACCAAGACCGACGGCGACGCACGCGGCGGTGCGGCGCTTTCCGTGCGCTACATCACCGGCAAGCCGATCAAGTTCATCGGCATCAGCGAGAAGCCCGACGGGCTCGACGTGTTCCATCCCGACCGCGTCGCCAGCCGCATCCTCGACATGGGCGACGTGCTGTCGCTGGTCGAGCAGGTGGAGCAGCAGGTCGACAAGGACAAGGCGGCGAAGCTGGCGGAGAAGGTCGCCAAGGGCAAGAAGTTCGACCTCAACGACATGCGCGACCAGCTCGAGCAGATGCAGAACATGGGCGGCATCGGCAGCCTGATGGAGAAGCTGCCGGGCCTGGGCCAGGTCCCCGAGCACCTCAAGCAGCAGGTATCGCAGGGCAAGGAAGTGCCGCGCATGATCGCGATCATCAATTCGATGACGAAGAAGGAGCGGCGCAACCCGGCGTTGCTCAACGGTTCGCGACGCGCGCGCATCGCCACCGGATCGGGCACGCATCCGTCCGACGTCAACAAGCTGATGAAGCAGTACCAGCAGATGGAAAAAATGATGGGCAAGATGTCCCGCGGCGGCATGAAGGGCATGATGCGTGGCCTGCAGGGCATGATGGGCGGCATGGGGCGCATGCCGTTCCGGTAATCGGGGCACGGCGCTGGCAGTCGCCTGCGGCCTCGGCAAAGGGCGCTTCGTGGCGGCCGGCACCGGTGATGGAGCCAAGGCTTGCGGTGTGATTCGGGCGTGCCCGATGCCTGTCGATGCTGAAGCCAGCGGCCGTCATCCCGGCTGTCGCCGGGATGGCGACGGCGAGGCTTCCGATGATTGCGCGGGTGGTCGCCGTGGCCAGGGGCATCGCCGCCCGTGTCGTGCAGGCGGCGCGAGCGGTTAAGGTATCGGCATGAACGTGGCATTCCTCGACGGCCAGCCGGCCAGCGGCGACGACCTGCGCGCGCTGGCGCTGTCCAACTACGGCCACTTCAGTTCGATGCAGGTGCGCGGGCGCGCGGTGCGCGGGCTCGACCTGCACCTTCACCGACTAGTTTCCGCGACGCGCGAGCTGTTCGACGCCACGCTCGACGGCGCGCGCGTGCGCGGCGCGATCCTCGCCGCGCTCGACGGCGCGGGCACGGACGACGCCAGCGTGCGCGTCACCGTGTTCTCGCGTGCGTTCGACGTTGCGTGCCCGGACAAGCCGCTGCCGGTCGACGTGCTGGTGTCGGTCTCATCCGCGCGCGAGTCGGCGTCGAAGCCGGCGTGGGTGAAAAGCTGTTCCTTCGAGCGACCGCTGGCGCACGTCAAGCACGTCGGCACCTTCCCCCTGTTCCAGCATCGCCGGCAGGCGCGGCGCGACGGCTTCGACGATGCGCTGTTCGTCGACGCGAAGGGCCGGATCAGCGAAGGCTCGCTGTGGAACATCGGGTTCTGGGACGGCCGGCAGGTGGTCTGGCCGCAGGCCGACGCCCTGCGCGGCACCGAGGAGAAGCTGCTGCAGGCGGGGCTTGTCGAGGCCGGGGTGCCGCAGCGGCACCAGCCGGTCGAAGCGCGGTCGCTGGCGGGACTGAAGGCGGCGTTCGCGGCCAACGCCACCGGCGTCTGGCCGATCTCGGGCATCGATGAGATGGCTTTGCGTCCCGATCCCGGGCTGATGGAGCGGCTGGCGGCGGCGCGCGACGCAGCGCCCTGGCGGCTGCTGTAGGGCTGCCTGCCATGCCCGCGCATCGGCGCGGCGGGCGGGCGCGGGTTTCCCGGGGGGCGCCGCGGCGGGTCCGTGCTGACGGGCGGGGAGGGCGTCGTCTGGCGCGCCCCGGATCAATGGCTTACAATTGCCGGCTTACCTCGCCAACCTGGCGACTGGGCAACACGAGAGCACGCACCATGGTCAAGATCCGCCTCACCCGCGGCGGCGCGAAGAAGCGCCCCTTCTACCACATCATCGTCACCGACTCGCGCAGCGCGCGCGACGGTCGCAACATCGAGCGCGTGGGTTACTACAACCCCGTCGCGCAGGGCGCCGAGCAGCGCATAGTGCTGGACGCCGCGCGCATCGACCACTGGGTCTCGCAGGGCGCGCAGCTGACCGACAAGGTCCGCAACCTCTACAAAGAGGTTGGGAAGGAAGCGGCGAAGGCCGCCGCTCCGGCCGCCTGATCGCCGGGCCGCGCGCCTGCGCGGCCGATGCAGCCATGAACGCTCCGACGCGCCGCATCCTGATGGGCAGGATCCACGGCGCGTTCGGCGTGCGTGGCGAAATCAAGCTCGAATCCTTCAGCAGCCCGGCCGACGCGATCTTCCGCTACCGGCCGTGGACGCTGCGCACCGCGCAGGGCGTCGAGCGCGAGATCGAGGGCGCGCGCGGGCGCAACACCGCCAAGGGCATCGTCATGCAGATGCCCGGCGTGGACGATCGCGACGCCGCCGAGGCGCTGCGCGGCAGCGAGATCTTCGTGCCGCGTTCCGCGCTGCCGCCACCGAAGCCGGGCGAGTACTACTGGGTCGACCTCGAAGGCCTGCGCGTGGTGAACACCGCGGGCGCGGACTTCGGCACGGTCTCGCACCTGTTTTCCACCGGCGCCAATGACGTGCTGGTGGCGCAGGGTGAGCGTGAGCGCATGATCCCGTTCCTCGCGCCGGACTACATCGTCTCGGTGGATTTCGACGCGGGCGTGGTCACGGTGGACTGGGATGCGGAGTTCTGAGTCGTGCCTGCGGCCGTGTGTCGTGCCTGCACCGCATGCCCTTGCTCCGCCACCCTCATCCGCCCCTCGGGAGTACCTTCTCCCGGAGGGAGAAGGGCAGGGCGTTGACCATGCTGTCTGACCCCATACTCGCTTCGCAGGCTGTCCCGTCTGGTGGCACCCGGATGACCACTTTCAAGATTGCCTGAATCACCAGCCCCGCCCCATGCGCATCGACATCATCAGCCTGTTCCCCGAATTCGTCGCCCAGTGCGCCGGCTTCGGCGTGGTCGGGCGCGCGCAGGAGCGCGGGCTGCTGTCGATCCACGGCTGGAACCCGCGCGACCACGCCGAAGGCAACTACCGGCGGGTGGATGATCGCCCGTTCGGCGGCGGGCCGGGGATGGTGATGCTGATCGACCCGCTGCGCGCCGCGATCCAGGCGGCGCGGCAGGCCGATCCGGCGCCGGCCCGGGTGGTGTACCTGAGCCCGCAGGGTCGGCCGCTCACCCAGCCAATCGTCCGCGAACTGGCCGGCCGCGCGCGGCTCATCCTGCTGTGCGGACGCTACGAGGGCGTGGACGAACGGCTGGTGCAGGCCGAGGTCGACGAGGAGCTGTCGATCGGCGACTACGTGCTGTCGGGGGGCGAGCTGGCCGCGGCGGTGGTGGTCGACGCCGTGGCGCGGCTGCAGGACGGGGCGCTCAACGACGCGGACTCGGCCGCCCAGGACAGTTTCGAGGACGGCCTGCTGGACTGCCCGCACTACACCCGGCCGGTCACGCACCCGCTGGGCGACGTGCCGGAGGTGCTGCTGTCGGGCAACCATGCCGAGATCGCGCGCTGGCGCCGCCTGCAGTCGCTGCAGCGGACCCTGGCACGCCGCCCGGACCTGCTGGCGGCGGCCGGGCTGACCCCGGCCGAGCGGGCCTGGCTGGCGGCGCAACCGGCCGCGGACCCCGCCGACCCGGACGGGCCGGCTGGCCCCGGGCCGGGAGTTCCGGCTATAATGCGCGGCTGACCTGCCCCGGGCAGGCGAAGATGCCATGAGCGTGCGTCCACGTGCACCACGCCTACAACGACTCCAACAGGCTCCATCGAGACATCACCATGACCACCAAGCCGTCCCTGAGTACCCTCCTGCAGCAGTTCGAGACCGAACAGGTGCAGCGCAAGCTTCCCGACTTCGGCCCGGGCGACACCGTCGTCGTCAACGTGAAGGTGAAGGAAGGCAACCGCGAGCGCGTCCAGGCCTACGAAGGCGTGGTCATCGGCGTGAAGAACGCCGGCCTCAACTCCGCGTTCACCGTGCGCAAGATCTCGCACGGTTTCGGCGTCGAGCGCGTGTTCCAGACCCACAGCGCCACCATCGACTCGGTCGAAGTGAAGCGCCGTGGCGCCGTCCGCGCCGGCAAGCTGTATTACCTGCGCGGCCTGCAGGGCAAGAAGGCGCGCATCAAGGAAGACCTGTCCGCGCAGGCGAAGGCGAAGAACGCCGCCGCCGCGGAAGCCGGCGCCGAGTAATCGCCGGAGGGTTTCGCCCGACGCACGACGGCCACCGGAAGGTGGCCGTTTGCGTTTCCGGACGGCGGCCCCCATGCCGGATGACATGAACCCGACGCACGTCTCGCAGGTCCGCCTCGACCAATGGCTGTGGGCGGCGCGTTTCTTCCGGACGCGCAGCCTGGCCAGGCAGGCGATCGAGACCGGCAAGGTCGACGTGGGTGGGCAGCGCGCCAAGCCTTCGCGCATCGTGCGCGTCGGCGATGCGATGTCGGTGCAGCGTTCCGGCGAGACCTTCCAGATCGAAGTGCTCGCGCTGTCGGACACGCGCGGCCCGGCCCCGGTGGCGCAAGCGCTGTATTTGGAAACGGAAGCGTCGCGCCAGGCACGCGAAGCCGCGCGCGCACTCGCCCGCGCGGAACGCAACGGCTACCACGCGCCCGAGACCAGGCCGGACAAGCGCGCACGCAGGCTGATCCGCGCGCTGGGCGACATCGACGCGAGTTGAACCTGCCGCTACCGGACGCGTCCGGTGCGCATTCGCCGTCCGCGCATCCGCGCCGCGTGTCGGATCACATGCATCGTCATCCCGGCGAACGCCGGGACCCGGCGGCTCGCGCCAAAAGGCGGGAACGTCACCGGACGGTGGCTGAGCGGACGCGCCGCCTCGCTCGCACGGCGTCCGCATGTCGGGCCCGTGCGGGGCTCCAGCAGCCCTTCGACGCGCCCGTTGATACGACGACGCCGGCATCGCGCCGGCGTCGTCGTGGCGTGTTGCACGCGCAGCTCAGGCCAGGTCGAAGCGATCCAGGTTCATCACCTTGGTCCAGGCGGCGACGAAATCCTGCACGAACCTGGCCGCGCCGTCGTCGCTCGCATAGACCTCCGCGAGCGCACGCAGCACCGAGTTCGAGCCGAACACCAGGTCGACCCGGGTACCGGTCCACTTCACCTGGCCGGTCCGGCGGTCGCGGCCCTCGTAGCGGTTGTCGCCGGCGGGCTTCCACTCGGTGCCGATGTCGAGCAGGTTGCGGAAGAAGTCGTTGCGCAGCGTGCCCGGCCGGTCGGTCAACACGCCATCGCGCGAACCGTCGACGTTCGCGCCGAGCACGCGCAGGCCACCGACCAGTGCGGTCATCTCCGGCGCGGTGAGCGTGAGCAACTGCGCGCGATCGACCAGCAGGTGCTCGGCCGGCACCACGCTGCGCGCCTTGAGGTAGTTGCGGAAGCCGTCGGCGAAGGGTTCCAGCGGCGCGAACGACTCGACGTCGGTCTGCGCCTGGGTGGCATCGGTGCGGCCCGGCGAGAACGGCACGGTCAGCGCATGGCCCGCGGCTTTCGCCGCCTGCTCGACGCCGACGCCACCGGCCAGCACGATCAAGTCCGCCAGCGATACCTGCTTGCCGCCGGCATTGAACGACGACTGGATGCCGTCCAGTACCTGCAGCACCTTCGCCAGCTGTGCCGGCTGGTTCACGGCCCAGTCCTTCTGCGGCGCCAGGCGGATGCGCGCGCCGTTGGCGCCGCCGCGCTTGTCGCCACCGCGGAACGTGGACGCCGACGCCCACGCGGTCGACACCAGCTCGGCCACCGACAGGCCGGATGCGGCGATCTTCGCCTTGAGCGCGTCGATGTCGGCGGTGCCGATCGGCGGCTGCGGGGCGGTGGGTACCGGATCCTGCCAGAGCAGTTCCTCGGCCGGTACTTCCGGGCCGAGGTAGCGCGCCCGCGGGCCCATGTCGCGATGGGTCAGCTTGAACCAGGCACGGGCGAAGGCGTCGTAGAACTGTTCGGGGTTTTCGAGGAAGCGGCGCGAGATCTTTTCGTAGGCCGGGTCGAAGCGCAGCGACAGATCGGTGGTCAGCATCGTCGGGCGATGCTTCTTCGACGGATCGTAGGCGTCCGGGATGATCTCCGGCCCATCCTTCGCCACCCACTGATGGGCGCCGGCCGGACTCTTGGTCAGCTCCCACTCGAAGCCGAACAGGTTCTCGAAGAAGTTGTTGCTCCACTGCGTGGGCGTCTTCGTCCACGTCACTTCGAGGCCGCTGGTGATGGCGTCGGCGCCCTTGCCGCTGCGGAGCTTGTTGTGCCAGCCGAAGCCCTGCGCCTCGAGCGCGTCGGCTTCGGGTTCGACGCCGACGTTGTCCGCAGGTCCAGCGCCGTGGGTCTTGCCCAGCGTGTGGCCGCCGGCGATCAGCGCCACCGTCTCCTCGTCGTCCATCGCCATGCGCGCGAAGGTGTCGCGGATGTCGTGCGCGGCCAGCACCGGGTCGGGATTGCCGTCCGGGCCTTCCGGGTTGACGTAGATCAGGCCCATCTGCACTGCCGCCAGCGGGTTCTCCAGCTTGCGCGAATGCACCTGGCCATCGGCCTGGTCGTCGGTCACCAGCACGCCATCGTCGCCGGGCTTCTCGACGCCGTGCGAACCATGCGCATAGCGCACGTCGCCACCGAGCCACGTGGTTTCGCGACCCCAGTACACGTCCTGGTCGGGTTCCCAGGTGTCCTCGCGGCCGCCGGCGAATCCGAAGGTCTTGAAGCCCGCGGCTTCCAGCGCGACGTTGCCGGCGAGGATCATCAGGTCGGCCCAGGAGATCGCCTGGCCGTATTTCTGCTTGATCGGCCACAGCAGGCGCCGCGCCTTGTCCAGGCTGACGTTGTCCGGCCAACTGTTGAGCGGCGCGAAGCGCTGCTGCCCGCGGCCGCCGCCGCCGCGGCCGTCGCCGATGCGGTAGGTGCCGGCGCTGTGCCAGGCCATGCGGATCATCAGGCCGGCGTAGTTGCCGAAGTCGGCCGGCCACCAGTCCTGCGAATCGGTCATCAGCGCCTTGAGGTCGGCCTTGAGCGCCGCGTAGTCGAGGCCGGCGAAGGCCTTGGCGTAGTCGAAGTCCCCGCCCAGCGGGTTGGAGCGGTTCGAGTGCTGGTTGAGCAGGTCCAGCCGCAGCTGGTTGGGCCACCAGTCCTGGTTGGTGGTGCCGCCGCCGGCGGTCTGGTGGAACGGACACTTGGCTTCGGATGACATGGCTGGAGCGCTCCCTCTGCGTGGCGAAATCGCACCTGCTCACCTTACGCGCCGACGGCACATAGATGAAATCGAATTAAGTGAACGTGCTTATAGCCAGCGACTATTGCTTCGGTCCGATGATGCGATGCATCAATCGCGCCGGCGCCCGAAAGCGTACGCGTCAGGCCACCTCGCCGGCCGCATGGCCGGAGGCCCAGGCCCACTGGAAGTTGTAGCCGCCGAGCCAGCCGGTCACGTCGACCACCTCGCCGATGAAGAACAGGCCCGGCACGAGCTTCGACATCATCGTGCTCGACGAGAGGCCGTCGGTGTCGACGCCGCCCAGCGTGACCTCCGCCGTGCGGTAGCCCTCGGTGCCGCTGGCGACCAGTGGCCATGCGCCGAGCGTCCCGGCGATGTGCTGCAGTTGCGCCGGCGTGTACTGCTTCATTGGCCGGCTCGGCAGCCACACCTCGCACAGGCGCTGCGCGAAGCGTTTGGGCAGCGCGTCGGACAGCACCGTGCGCAGTTCGGCATTGCCGCGCGCGCGTTGCTGCGCGGCGAGCCACGCCGGGATGTCGTGCATCGGCAGCAGGTCGAGCAGGAGTTCGTCGCCCGGCTGCCAGTACGACGACACCTGCAGGATCGCCGGGCCGCTGACGCCGCGATGCGTGACCAGCAGCCTGTTGCGGAAGCGCGCGCCGTTGCAGCGCGCCTCGACCTCGAACGACAGGCCGGACAGCTCGTGCAGGCGTTCCTGGTGCTTGCCGCTGAGCGTGAGCGGCACCAGGCCCGCGCGCGTGGGCAGCACCGCGTGGCCGAACTGGCGCGCGACCTCGTAGCCGAAGCCGCTGGCGCCCATGCTCGGGATCGACAGGCCGCCGCTGGCGACCACCAGCGACGCGCATTCGATGTCGCCGAGCGTTGTCCGCAGGCGGAATTTGCCGCCATCGATGCGCTTGATCGCCTGCACGCCGCAGTGCGTGCGCACGTCGGCGCCCACCGCGGCGCACTCGTCCAGCAGCATGCGCACGATCTGCTTCGACGATTCGTCGCAGAACAGTTGCCCGAGCTCCTTCTCGTGGTAGGCGATGCGGTGGCGCTCGACCATCGCGATGAAGTCCGCCGGCGTGTAGCGCGCCAGCGCCGACTTGCAGAAATGCGGATTGGCGGACAGGTACTGCGCGGGCGTGGTGCCGGTGTTGGTGAAGTTGCAGCGTCCGCCGCCGGACATCAGGATCTTCTTGCCGACCTTGTTGGCGTGGTCGAGCACGGCCACGCGCCGGCCGCGCGCGCCGGCCGTGATCGCGCACATCAGGCCGGCCGCGCCGGCGCCGATGACGACGATGTCGCTCGTGCCGGGCAGGGAAGTGGTCGGGTCGGACGACACGCGCGGGCTCCCGAAACGCACACGGCGGGCAACGCCCGCCGTGTCGTGGCCTCAGGGGAGCGGGCTCAGCGCTTGCCGCCGAGCAGGCCGCCGCCGATCTTGAGCAGGTCGCCGATGCCGAGCTGGCCATCGCCATCCTGGTCGAGCACCGCGCCCAGCAGACCACCGCCGAGGCCGCCCTGCTGGCGCACCTGCTGCTGTTCCTGGCCGAGGATCGATCCGAGCAGCTGCGCGGTCGGGTCGGCCTGCGCGCCGCCGGCTTGGCGGTTCTGGAACATCTGCTTGGCGAGGTAGGCCAGCACGATCGGCGCCAGGATCTTCAGCAGTTGCCCGGCCTTGTCGTTGCCCAGCCCGGTGGTCTGGCCGAGCGCCGCCTCGGCACGCGGCTGCTGGCCGCCGAGGATGTGGCCGAGGATGCCGGCGCCGTTGGTCTGGCGCGTCTGCGCGCCGCCCAGCACCGCGCCGAGCAGGCCGGCGATGTCGCCGCCGCCGGCGTGGTCGTTGCGCAGCGCGCCCAGCAGCGCTTCGGCGCCCTGCGGCTGGCTGGCGTTCCTGCCCAGCGCGCCGAGCAGCAGCGGCAGCGCGGCGCTGACCGCACCCGCCGCCTGCGCCTGCCCGACCCCGAGCTGCTGGGAAATCTGGCGCAGCGGCGCGCCGTTGAGCTGGTCGAACAACTGGTCGGTCAGGGACTCGGCCATGGTGGATCTCCTGTGGGATCGAAAGTGATCGCCGTCACGAAGCGGCGGGCGCCGCTACTGTAGCGCCTTCAGCCGGTACAGCGCTTCCAGCGCCTGCTTGGGCGTGAGTTCGTCCGGGTCGATCCCGGCGAGCGCCTCCAGGGCCGCCGAGGACGGCGCGAACAGGCCGAACTGCTGCGGCTGGTCGAGGTTCTCCGCCGACAGCGGCGCGGCGACCGGGGCGTCGTGCCGGCGCGCTTCGAGCTCGGCGAGGCGGCCGCGTGCGTCGCGGATCACCGCCTTCGGCAGGCCGGCCAGCGCCGCCACCTGCAGGCCGAAGCTGCGGTCGGCCGGGCCGTCCTTGACCGCGTGCATGAACACCAGCGTCTCGCCGCCCTGGCCGTCGTGGTGCTCCACTGCGTCGAGGTGCACGTTGGCGATGCCGCTGCCGGGTTCAGCCAGCGCGGTGAGTTCGAAATAATGCGTGGCGAACAGCGTGTAGCTGCGGTTGTGCGTGGCCAGGTGGCGCGCGCAGGCCTCGGCCAGCGCCAGTCCGTCGTAGGTCGAGGTGCCGCGGCCGATCTCGTCCATCAGCACCAGCGACTGGTCGCTGGCGTGGTGCAGGATGTAGCTGGTCTCCGACATCTCGACCATGAAGGTCGACTGCCCCTTCGCCAGGTCGTCGCCGGCCCCGATGCGGGTGAGGATGCGGTCGACCGGGCCGAGTTCGGCGGTCGTCGCAGGCACGAAGCTGCCGATATGCGCCAGCAGCACGATCAGCGCGTTCTGGCGCATGTAGGTGCTCTTGCCGCCCATGTTGGGGCCGGTGATCACCAGCATCCGGCGCGCTTTCCCGTCGACATCGTCGCCGAGCAACAGGTCGTTGGGCTCGAAGGGGTCGTCGCGCACCGCCTCGACCACCGGGTGCCGCCCGCGTTCGATGCGCAGCCCGGGGGCATCGACCAATTGCGGACGGCTCCAGTCCAGCGCCTGCGCGCGTTCGGCGAAACCGGCCAGCACGTCCAGTTCGCTCAGCGCCGCCGCGCAGCGCTTGAGCGGCTCCAGGCGTGCGTTGAGCGCATCCAGCAACTGGTCGTACAGCAGGCGCTCGCGGGCGAGGGCGCGTTCGCGCGCCGACAGCACCTTGTCCTCGAAGGCCTTGAGTTCCTCGGTGATGTAGCGCTCCGCGCCGGTCAGGGTCTGACGGCGGGTGTAGTGCGCGGGCGCCTTCGCCGACTGGCCCTTGCTGATCTCGATGAAGTAGCCGTGCACGCGGTTGTAGCCGACCTTCAGCGTCGGGATGCCGGTGGCGTCCTTCTCGCGCGCCTCCAGGTCGACCAGGAACTGGTCGGCGTTGCTGCTGAGCTGGCGCAGTTCGTCCAGCTCGGCGTCGTGGCCATCGGCGAACACGCCACCGTCGCGCGCCAGTACCGGCGGCTGCTCGACCAGCGCCGTGGCGAGCAGGTGGGCTTCTGCGGCGTGTTCGCCCAGCGACTCGGACAGTTCGCGCAGGCGAGGACTGTCGTGGCCGGCGTCGCCCAGCGGTGCCAGCACGTCGCGCAGGTCGGGCAGCATCGCCAGCCCGTCGCGCAGCGTGGACAGGTCGCGCGGTCGCGCCGAGCGCAGCGCGACGCGCGAGAGGATGCGTTCGAGGTCGCCGAGCGCGTGGAAGCGTTCACGCAGCGTGTCGCCGGCGCGGCTGTCGATCAGCGTGGCCACCGCGTCGTGGCGCTTGCGCACGACGTCGCGGTCCCGCAGCGGACGGTGCAGCCAGCGCCGCAGCAGGCGGCCGCCCATCGGCGACACGGTGCTGTCGAGCACGCCGAGCAGCGTGTGCCGGGTTTCGCCGTCGATGCGGGTGTCCAGTTCGAGGTGGCGTCGCGTGGCGGCGTTCATCGCGATTGCGCCGTCGCTGGTCTCCAGCGCGATCGAGGTCAGGTGCGGCAGGCGCTGCTTCTGGGTTTCCTCGACGTAGCCGAGCAGGGCGCTGGCCGCGGCGATCGCCAGCGGCTTGTCGTCGATGCCGAAAGCGGTGAGGTCGTGCAGGTTGAAGAACCGCAGCAGGTGGCGGCGGCCGCTGTCGGCATCGAACAGCCACGGCGCGCGTCGGCGCAGGCCGGTGCGCTCGAGCAGCGTGGCCGACCAGCCGTCCTCGTCCGGCAGCAGCACTTCGGCCGGATCCAGTCGTGCCAGTTCGGCGTCGAGCTGGTCTTCGCCGGCCAGCGTGTTGACCAGGAAGCGACCACCGGCGAGGTCGGCCCAGGCCAGGCCATAGCCGTCCTTGCCGCGCGCGATGGCGAGCAGCAGCGTGTCGCGGCGTTCGTCCAGCAGCGCTTCGTCGGTCACCGTGCCCGGCGTGACGATGCGTACCACCCTACGTTCGACCAGCCCCTTGCTCGCGGCCGGGTCGCCGATCTGCTCGCAGATCGCCACCGATTCGCCCAGCGCCACCAGTCGCGCCAGGTAGCCCTCGGCCGCGTGGTGCGGCACGCCCGCCATCGGGATCGGCTGGCCGGCCGAGGCGCCGCGCTGGGTGAGGGTGATGTCCAGTAGCCGCGCCGCCTTGCGCGCGTCGTCGTAGAACAGCTCGTAGAAATCGCCCATGCGGAAGAACAGCAGCACGTCCGGATGCTCCGCCTTGGCGGCGAAGAACTGCTTCATTAAAGGCGTGTGTTCTGCGCCACCCTTGCTGGGCTTGCTTGTTTTATTGGAATCAGTGGCTTGCAAAATAATCTGCCTCGGTTTGTAGCGGTCGATACCGGCCAGAAACGGCGAGTAACGGGGTTTTTTGTTGCGATCATGTTGCGACGGGTTCCGGTTGAGGCCAGAATCCTGTTGCGACGACAAGGATCGGGGTTTCGGCGATGGCCAACGGTGTTGCGACGAAGGCAGGTGCCCGCCGAGCGGGCTTCAAGTTTAGTCTGACCCACGCGCAGGTGATGCAGCTTTCCACCGGCGTCGTGCCTGAGGTCGTTGGGGGCGGGCGGATCAAGTTGGTTCCCCGTCCCAAGGACGACCTGGGCAAGCCCTACAGGATCGTGGACGCCAGTCAGGGCGCCCCCGTGGGTTTCGGCTTCTACGTGGGCAAGACGAAGGTGACCTACGAGATGGTCCGCCGCGGCCCCAACGGGGTGCGCCGCTTCGCCCTGGGCAACGTGACGGACATGGGCCTGGCCGAGGCCCACGAGAAGGCCCGGGAGCAGGTGGCGATTCTGCTGAGCACGGGCGAGAACCCCAAGGTCCACCAGGCCAAGGCCAGAGAAGCTGCCCAGAGCATCAAGCAGCTGGCGAAAATCACCGTTCGCGAGTGCATGGCTGCCTATTTGGCGGACATGGAAGAGCGCCTGGCCCAGGGGCAGGTCAAGGCGAACAGTGTGGAGGCGTATCGGGACAGCATGGCGCGGTTAGCTCGGCCGGAGGTGGCAATGGCCGACCGGGTCGTCAAGGAACTGCGCGAGGCGGATATCAAGACGGCCTACGTCGCGATGCGAAAGAGTGCCATGGTCCGCTCCAACCGCATCCCCACTCACATGAGAGCCGTCCTTGAGGACTATAAGGACTGGGCGGAGCTCGACACCGCCAAGCTCGAATCGTTGGGCATCACGGGCAAATACATCCAGCGGGTGAAAGCCGCCGGGGTGGCCGCGGCAGAGCACACCTTCACCGACGCCTACCGGGGCGTGAAGCACATACTGCGCAAGGAGCTGGAGTTGGCCAGCATCGAGGGGCGTCCCCTCGTTCTGTCCTTCAACCCGTTCTCAGTCGTCTTCAGCAAGAAGCTGGTGCGAGGCGCGAGGGAACTGCGGAAACACTACGAACGGGCTGAAGTCCGTAATCCTCTCGATGACAACAGCCTCCCCAAGGTGCTCAAGGCAATTGTGGCCCGACGAGACGAGCAGGGTGGTCACAATGCCGCCGCTTCGGACTATCTGCTGCTGACGCTGCTCTGGGGATCGCGCCGCAGCGAAGCGGTGCAACTGCGCTGGTTCGATCGCTGTTCCAAGGGCGAGCTGTCCCAGCGGGAAGTGTCCTGGGTCTGGCTGGGTGCAGCGGATGCGGTGAATCCCTACACCGGCCGAACCGGCCCGCAGGTGTTCATGAGCGACACCAAATCGGGCGAGAGCCGATTCTTGCCCGTGACCTACTTTGCGGAGCGGATCCTGCGCCGTCGCTTCGAAGGCCGTTTGGACGACACCACGGCCAAGAAGGAATTAGCCGCCGCTCGGCAACTGCTGGAGTCAGCGCGCAAGAGTGGTGCGAGCAAGGCCGTGATCGCGGGGCTCCAGGAGGCCGTGGAAAAGGCGGAGCTAGAGGTTCAGCGAACGAAATATGTGTTTCCCGCCCGCTCCAGCCGAAGCAAGTCCGGGCACTACTCCGATAGCAAGTCGATCCTGGCCAATGTGCGCCGGGATGCCGGGCTCATTGACCTTCGGGACGAAGTCGACCAAGGCCTGACCACCCACGATCTGCGCCGGACCTTGGGACGCTACGCCGGCCTCCACCTGGGAGACAGCCGGGTGGTCTCCCAGATGCTCCACCACCACGTGTCACAGCCGGACGATAAGGGCATGTCGGATGTGAGCTTGCGTTACACCGACCAGGAGTGGAAGCGCCTGCGCGAGGCGTTCTCCGAGGTGGAGGAGTTGATGGTCGCCAGTAGCCCCCGGGTCTGGAACCGGCTCAAGGGCGTGGACAAGCCCCGGCTGGACGAGTCGCGGGACGAACCGGTTACCATCTTTGCTCCCCGCAACCAGATCACGGCGCTGGATGACGATTGAGCTTCAACGCAACGAAGAGCAATACCTTGCGCTGCAGGCCACGGCGGTAGACCGGGAGTTGGAACGGGCCGCGGCTGGCCTGCCGCCTCCCACGGTGAGCACCAAGGCCGCGGCCAAGTTCCTGGGCGTCCACTTCGATACCCTGGGCGAATGGCGGCGGCGCTCGCCTCCCCTGGGGCCCCCGTTTCAAAAAGGGGCGGGGCAGGTTGGGGCGGGCTTGAACCAGCACGTCCGCTACCTCTACAGCGACCTGGTGGAGTGGCAGAACGCCCGGTTGGGTAAGTCACCGAAAGAACGCCGCCTGCAGAACGACCTGGATCTGGCGCAGCAGCGCGTGCGCGAGCTGGAACTGGAGCTTTCCCTCCGCCAGGCAAAGGAAGAGCTGGCCAAGCTCCAGAAGAAGCTGGGCCGCATCGCGAACCTGGCTACCCTTCCGGACGTGGCGGTGGTGTCGCACGACTGGGCGCTGGTTGGGGATCGCATTGCGGGCCATGTCCTGGCCGTGGACGACGCCACGCTTGCTCAGGCCTTGGCCAATGGCAACGTGTGGGAAGGCACCGTGGAAGTTGCCTTGGCCCAGCCCTGGATCAACACCGAGAGCCGACAGCCCTACCAGGACGCATTTGTGGCCGTTCTATCCGCTACTCAGCATGCCATCGAGGCGGCACGGTCGCGCCAGCGTGCCAGTGACCTGGAAGAGCGGTTGAGCGGCAATGTGGTGGAAGGCAATGGAGTCCGGCCGTTCGAGAAAGGGAAAGGTCGGCTTTGAGCGCGCGCGAAAATGGCCTCATGGGTGGACGGCCGGGCCGTCCCCCGAAAGCGCTTGGTCCGATTGCCTTGACCGTCACCGAAGAAGAGGAGCTGGCCAAGGCGAAAGCGGGCGGGCGCGAATGGATCGGTCCGGGCGTGGCGGCCTACATGCTGGGCATCTCCAAGGATGCGTTGAAGAAACGCCGCCAACGCAACGAAGGGTTGATTCCCGAGCACCGACCAGCGAAAAGCAATCGCCAGGGTGCGCAATACCGATGGTCATCGGTGGTGCGTTGCGCCGGAGCCGAACGCTTTCAATCGGACGTCCTGGCGCAACGGCTCGACGACATCGTGGCCGCGCTGAAGAAACGCGGCCTTGAAGGACTGGAGCTGGACCTTCCCTGGGCCTACAACCACGCCGATCGCCTGGTGGGGTTTGCTTCGCTTCATCCCAACCTGCCCGCGCGTGCGCTCACGGTGCTTGAAGCCCTCGAAATCCCTTGGGTGAGCAGCGAGGCGCGTCAGCCGTTCCACAACTGGGCCATGGACGTGCTCCAGTCCGCCGCCGAGAGCGTTGCGAAAGCCACCGATTGATCCCTGTTCCAGTCTTTTTATCGGGAAACGCTCGGATGAGGCGTATCAATGTATGCCGGCCGTTGTCGGGACAAATGTCCCGATAAAGCGGCCTTTTCGCACATAAATCCTACAGCGCTGCGCCCGCAAGCTCGCGTCCGTTCCAATCGGGAACGTATCTGCGAGAAATCAATGAAATCGGGTAAGGAACGAACGAAGAAGGGTCAGAAGCTTTTTCGCTTCGGTGTAACTGGAACCGTGCTGGGCGGGATCGATGGGGTGGCAACAGTTCCCGCCAAAACTCGGGAGGAGGCCGAAGCAAAGCTCTACAACGATGGCTGGCAGGAATACGTGGAGTGGGACTTCGACAGCATTGACTGCGACTCGGGTTTGCCGGACGAGTTGTCGCATGTGTATGAGAAGGAGAGCGTCTCGTGACCTCTCCAAACAATGTTTTGCTGTTCAAGCCGGCAGCTCGCACCAAGGCTAATACGGCGCCAAAGGCCACCCGGCTCACCACCGCTTGCTACAAGGCCTGCGACAAAGACCACTCGGCCGTCGATTGGTATACGCCGCCGGCCATCGTCAAAGCGCTGGGTGGCAAGGAAGGGTTTGACCTCGATCCGTGCACACCGGAAGACCCCTCCCGTCTGCCGGCGCCGACGGCCTGCCGGATGATCCCGCCCAGCCAGGATGGCCTGGCGACGGTGTGGTGGCCGCAGGCCTTCGTGTGGATGAATCCGCCCTACGGCAAGGGGATGGACAAGTGGATGACCAAGCTGGCCAACCACCCCGGTGGCGGCATCGCGTTGGTGCCGGCGCACATGGATCCCGGCTGGATGCACGACTTCGTGCTCAACCACCACAACACCACCGCCATCCTCCTTACCCGCGGGCGCCTGAAGTTCATGCGTCCGGACGGAACCACCGGAACCGCAGCGCCGACCGGGCCGGTGTTCGTGGCTTACGGCCAGCGGGCTGCCCGCAACCTCAAGAAGGCGCAGGAAGACGGTGTGCTGCGTGGGAAGTTCTTTGCCATCCAGCGAGTGACGAAGGTGGCCAACAACAACCAAGGGAGTGCCAACGATGAGTAATCAGACCGACGGCGCCCTGCGCGTCCTGCAGTGGCTTGGGAGCATGGAGGCTCGCGTCAACAACTCGCATGCCAAGGGCGGGCGTCAGGTGCCCGGAAATCTTCCGATGCGCACGTGTCCGAGGGATTACGCCAAGGAGTGGGAACAGAAGGTCGCCCACCGCAAGGGAGCTGCGAACAAGCGCTTGGTGAAGGCCATTCGAGCCATTCCCGCCAGCAACAACCGCGAGCGAATGACTTTGTTTGTGAATTACGCGCTGAAAGCGGCTGTCCATCGGCAGCTTGAAAAGTTCCAAGCCAACTTGGGATTGCCCGTGATGCCGTGGGTAGACATGGATCTGTTGGGACCCGTGAAGGAAGGGCAGGCCGATTGGCACGGACAGGTGACCGATGCCTACGTGGCTGCCATGCAGCATGCAGCGCCCTTTGAGTGCCTGCTGGGAGAGCTGTTCAACGTAGTGGTGGGGGCGGGCCAAAAATCGGATTGTCAGCACTTCACGCCCTGGGACATGGCCAGTGCAATTCCGCGACTTCTCCCCGAGGGCAGGACGTTGACTAGCGACGCCAGTGTGGCGCCGGTCACGGTGATGGATCCCGCGTGTGGTTCTGGAACGCTGCTGTTGGCTCAGATCCAAGGCCATCTTCGGAATGGCAATAACCGCCCGAACGCCCTGAAGAACCTGGTGGTGATGGCCAACGATCGGGACCCGCTTTGCGCCGCAATGACGTCTCTTCAGTTGCTGATGAATCAACTCGTGTGGGAAAGGCCGATTGGCCTGGTCAACGTGGAGTGCAAGGACACGATCAAGGAATACCTGGAGCCGAAACCGGTGTTTGGCACGGTGATTGCGCATTGGACGACTGAATCGACCACATACAAGGAGAACCCCCATGACGCATAAGGAAATGTCTTCTGGTCTGGCCAGCGAGCTGGTTAAAGCGATCCGTGGAATTCCCACGCGCACGAACCGTCCGTGGAATGCCCGCGAGGCCATGGAGCTGTTCGTCCAGCACACCCTGGTGGGTCTCATCCAAACCGGAAACTCGCTGGCGCTCGACAAGTTGGGGGCATGCTTCCACGGCCCCACACTTGGCTTTGCCACGTTGAAGGAACATAGCCCTCCCGTTGAGCCGTTGGCTCATGCCATCAAGACCTATATGGACCTGGTGGGCGAGTGCCGCCCGTTCGAAGACGTGCTGGTTTGGGTGCATGCCGAGTTGTTGGCCACCAAAGGCGGGGAAGGCATTGGTCAGTTCTTTACGCCAACGGATTTGGTGGAACTGACCGGGGGTATCGCTCAGGATCATTTCATCCGTCACCCGGCCAACCCTCGCTGCTTCAGGATTCACGAGCCGGCATGCGGTGCCGGTGGGTTGCTGTTGGGCGCTGTTCGCTCGCGAATGGAAGGCTTTCCCAGCGACACGATCGAGGTGAGCGCCGTGGACCTGGATCCGTTCTGCGTGGCGATGACGGCCTTGCAGCTGCAGGCAGCCCAAGTGCTGCATGGCGCCCCGCTCAAGCACGTCGAGCTCTGGGTAGGAAACACCTTGGCTGGCCCACTGAAGCTGGGTTACATCACCAACCGGTGGAAGGGAACGGTAGAGGAGTTGTTGGAGCAAAAGGCGGTGATGGTTGTTTAGTCAAGTGTGGCCTCCCGCCCCGCCGTAACAAGCACCCGTTACACCCGTCCCAGGTGCTTGTTACGGAGGAATCTCCCGTTGATTCAATGGCTTTGCAGTCGTGTCAGTGCTTGTAACGGGTGTAACGGGTAGGTGGGTATTACTTTCCAGTGCATAGGAAGTGTGGGCTTGAATGACTCATGAGTTTTTCAAACTGATGGATCCACTTGTTACACCTGTTACACCCGTGACAAGCCTTATCTGACAAGGGTTCCAGCGGTAACAAGGGGTGTAACAAGCACCTGTTACACCTTGGTTCAAAAGTGCGAACTACCTCACGTATTTGCAGAAAATGCTGTTGAGGAAGCAGAAATTGGTTTTAGTCAAATGATCGGTATGGACAAGTTCGTGAGCTCTGTTTGGATGGAGTTGTGGCCACAACAAGGCCACATCATCCAGGAAACGAGCAATGACGAACATCCCGAGATCGAAGAAGGCGACTCAACCGCGAGACGAATTGTTGAAGGCTCGGGTAAGCCGAGCGTTCAAGCAGCGGCTACAAGCGGCGGCTGATGCCCAGGGCAAGACTCCATCGGAAGCCATGCGCCAAGCGCTGGTGGAATGGATGAGTCGCGTCCAGCAAGCCGCGTAATCAATAAAAACCCCGGCGCCAACCGGGGTTCTAAAACGGACAACACACACATGAACGATACAACGACAACCTCGGGTGTCAATGGGCGCCCCAACAATGTCCTCTCCTTTCGAGGAAATGCGGCTCCCAAGGCCGCGTTTGGCGCACCAGCGCCAAAAGCAACCTTGAGCGATCAAGCGTTTGAGGCTGATTTCGCCGACCATCTGAAAGCGACGGAGGAGTATGCGATCGGCGGCAAGCTGCCAGATGGCGACGACGATTGCAGCTTCTTTCGATGGCTGCCTGAGCAGGGCTATTGGGACCGGTGTTCCGAGAAGGACATGGCCGCCAAGGCGCTTTCCTGGCTCCGATTGGAGCGCAAGGACAAGG
>JAIUOJ010000038.1 GCA_020161335.1 Pseudomonadota bacterium | reverse complement strand
CCTGCCGCAGGTCCGCAACCACCGCCTCCCCATAGGCCGCCCCGGCCTTGATCCGGGGGCGGATGAGGGCGAGCGCCGCGGGCGCGGAAACCACCTCCGCTTCAACGCGCTCCCTGCTTGCCGTCCCTCCAGGGTCGGCAGAGGACGTCACCAGGAGTCAAGAGCGAAACAGCGCCCGGCGAGCTTGCATGCCACGCCCTCGCCACCCGATCACCGGGCGTATCCACCGGACCGCCCTGCCGAAATTGCCACGTTTCGTCGCTTTCTGACGCAAACGGCCAGCGAAAACCCGCGGAACCGGGTCACGAATTCACGCCGGAGCGTGACGGCGCGCGGAAACAGGCGCATTGGCCCTTGCGCCGTCCATGTTGGCACGCAACCTGCGTTATCTTCCCCGCACGTGCGCTGTTGCACGGCTGCCCACAGGACCCGGCGTCGCCGGCCACGGGGCACGTGAAGTCTCAATACCACTCCTAGGGGATACACCATGAAGAAGCAGCAAGGCTTTACCCTCATCGAACTGATGATCGTCGTCGCCATCATCGCCATCCTGGCCGCCATCGCGCTGCCGGCGTACCGCGACTACACCAGCAAGTCGAAGATCGCCAATGCGGTCGCCGAAGTGGCCGGTGACAAGATCAAGGTCGGCGAGAACTTTGGCTCCGGCAAGCCCGTCGGCGGCTGGTGCGATGGCACCGTCACCGGCAACTGCGCCGCTGCTGGCACCACCGTCACGCTGTCGGGCACCAACACCGGCGCCGCCTCGGGCGACACCACCGTTAGCGTCGTGGGCACCATGCCGGCCGACTCGACCGCCAACATCACGTGGGCTTGCACCGTGGTCACGTCGCCGACGGCTCGTTATGCTGGCGCGCCCTGCGACAACCTGCCGTAACTGCGGGGCTATATAGCTACAATTTGTTGATCGAAACCCCGGCTCGTCCGGGGTTTCTTTTTACTTGCGCTGTGGGGCTCGCAGCTGAAGGGCTGTCCCCCTCGACTTGACCAAGCCTCGCCTTCTGCAAGACTTCGTCGCATGTTTAAGCTTACTGTTTGAGTGATAGACCGTCAGGAGTGCCCCGCCCATGAATGCAGTCCCCAACGCGAACCTCGTCGGCATCACCGGCATCGCCCGCAGGCTGGTCCTGGACGGCGCCCTGGACGAAGCAACGGCGCGCGAGTCGCTGGACAAGGCCACGGCCGAGCGCAAGCAGATCTCCAACTACCTGCGCGAGCACAAGCTGGTCACCGCCGCGCAGATGGCAGCCGCGAACTCGGCGGAGTTCGGCATGCCCATCTTCGACCCGGTGGCGATGGACGCCGGCGCCAGCGCGATCAAGCTGGTCAAGGAGGACCTGCTGGGCAAGCACCAGGTGCTGCCGCTGTTCAAGCGCGGCGGCAAGCTGTTCGTCGGCATCTCCGACCCCACCAACAGCCATGCCCTGGACGAGCTGAAGTTCCACACCAACCTGGCGGTGGAGCCGGTGTTGGTGGACGAGGACAGCATCCGCCGCACCCTGGAGCTGTGGTTGCAGGCCGCGGACAGCTTCGGCGACACGCTGGGTGATTCGGATGGGTTGGAGAACCTGGACATCAGCGCCGGCGACGACGAGCCCAAGGACACCGGCGTCGACGGCAAGCAGGACGACGCGCCGATCGTCAAGTTCGTCAACAAGGTGCTGATCGACGCGATCAAGCGCGGTGCCTCGGACATCCACTTCGAGCCTTACGAGAACGACTACCGCGTGCGCCTGCGCGTGGACGGCATCCTCAAGCAGACCGCGAAGATGCCGCAGAAGCTCAACTCGCGCATCACCGCGCGCCTGAAGGTGATGGCGCAGCTGGACATCGCCGAGAAGCGCGTGCCGCAGGACGGGCGCATCAAGCTGAACCTGTCCAAGACCAAGCAGATCGACTTCCGCGTGAGCACCCTGCCTACGCTGTTCGGCGAGAAGGTGGTGCTGCGCATCCTCGATGCCAGCGCGGCCAGGCTGGGCATCGACAAGCTGGGCTACGAGCCCGACCAGCAGAAGCTGTTCGAGGATGCGATCCAGAAGCCCTATGGCATGGTGCTGGTCACCGGCCCCACCGGCTCGGGCAAGACGGTGTCGCTGTACACCGCGCTGGGCATCCTCAACGACGAGCAGCGCAACATCTCCACCGTGGAAGACCCGGTGGAGATCCGCCTGCCGGGCGTGAACCAGGTGCAGCAGAACGAGCGTCGCGGCATGACCTTCGCCGCCGCGCTGCGCAGCTTCCTGCGCCAGGACCCGGACATCATCATGGTCGGCGAAATCCGCGACCTGGAGACGGCCGAAATCGCCATCAAGGCCGCGCAAACCGGCCACATGGTGCTGTCCACCCTGCACACCAACGACGCGCCGCAGACCATCGCGCGCCTGATGAACATGGGCATCGCGCCGTACAACATCACCAGCTCGGTGACGCTGGTGATCGCGCAGCGCCTGGCGCGGCGCCTGTGCGAGAAGTGCAAGCGGCCGCACGAGGGCCTGCCCGAGGCCGCCCTGGTGGCCGAGGGCTTCACCGAGGACGAGGTGCGCGAGGGCATCAAGCTGTACGAGGCCGTGGGGTGCGACGAATGCACCAACGGCTACAAGGGCCGGACCGGCATCTACCAGGTGATGCCGATGACCGACGAGATCGCCAGCATGGTGCTGGAAGGCGGCAATGCGATCCAGATCGCGGCGGCGGCCCAGCGATCGGGCGTGCGCGACCTGCGCCAGTCGGCGTTGCTGAAGGCGCGCAAGGGCGTGACCAGCCTGGCGGAGATCAACCGGGTGACCAAGGATTGATTCCGTTGGTGGGCGGCGGATGAGGGGTTCGGGTTGGAGCAGGACTGGGGAGGGCACCCCCATCCCAACCCTTCCCCCGCAAGCAGGGGAAGGGCTCAACCAGGGGCGGAAGGGCTCAGGCGAAGAAAGGACTCGAGCCGGGGGCTGAAATGGGCAAAGGCTGAAGCGGGGGCACCGCAGGCGGGAGGTGACAAGACGCCGGCAGGTGCGTTGCGAAACCCGGCTGGCCGTCACAGGAACAAATTTCACTTCCGCGCGTAAGCAGTTACCATGCAAGGGAATTCGTCCGGCGGGGGAGCCGGACTGCACCAGGGGACAAGCCGATGGCCGTGACACGTTCCGCCGCCAAGACCGCCGCCCGCGGGACTGCCAACAAGCCGGTCCGCGATGGCGTGACCCTGCCGATGTTCGTCTGGGACGGCGTCGACAAGCGCGGCAAGAAGATGAAGGGCGAGCAGCAGGCGAAGAACGCCAACATGCTGCGCGCCGAACTGCGCAAGCAGGGCATCACCCCGGGCGTGGTCAAGCCCAAGCCCAAGCCCCTGTTCGGTGGAAGCGGCAGCCGCATCACGCCGAAGGACATCGCGGTCTTCAGTCGCCAGATCGCCACCATGATGAAGTCCGGCGTGCCGATCGTGATGGCGCTGGAGATCATCGGCAATGGTCAGAAGAACATCAGGATGAAGAAGCTGGTGGATGCGCTGCGCCTCGATATCGAGGGCGGCTCGTCGATCTACGAGGCCATGAGCAGGCATCCGGTACAGTTCGACGAGCTGTATCGCAACCTGGTGCGCGCCGGCGAGTCCTCGGGCGCGCTGGAGACCGTGCTCGATACCATTGCCACCTACAAGGAAAACATCGAGTCGATCAAGGGCAAGATCAAGAAGGCGCTGTTCTACCCCATCGCGATCATTGCTGTGGCGATCCTGGTCTGCGCGATCCTCATGATTTTCGTGGTGCCTGTGTTTCGCGAATCGTTCCAGGACTACGGTGCGGACCTCCCAGCGTTTACCAATCTGGTGTTCGGCTTCTCGGACATGATGGTGAAGTGGTGGTGGGCAGTCGCCATCGTTGCGGGCGGCGCTTTTGCGGCATTTATGTACATCTACAATCGCTCGCCGAAGTTGCAGCACTTCATGGACAGGCTGATCCTGAAGATCCCGGTGATCGGCCAGGTGATGCACAACTCGGCGATTGCGCGCTTCGCGCGCACGCTGGCGGTGACCTTCAAGGCCGGCGTGCCGCTGGTGGAAGCCATGGAGAGCGTGGCCGGCGCCACCGGCAACCGCGTCTACACGAATGCGGTCATGGAGATGCGCGACGACGTGTCGGTGGGCTATCCGCTCAACGTGGCCATGAAGCAGGTCAACCTGTTCCCGAACATGGTGGTGCAGATGACCTCCATCGGCGAAGAGGCCGGCGCGCTGGATGCCATGCTGTTCAAGGTGGCCGAGTTCTACGAGGAAGAGGTGAACAACGCGGTCGACGCCATCAGCAGCCTGATCGAGCCGTTCGTGATGGTGATCATCGGCACGATGGTGGGTGCGATCGTGATCGCGATGTACCTGCCGATCTTCAAGCTGGCGATGACGGCTGGCTGACGCGCGGATGGCGTTCCTCGACCAGAACCCCCAGCTCGGCTACCCGCTGGTGGCCGGCCTCGGCCTCCTCGTCGGCAGCTTCCTCAACGTGGTGATCCTGCGCCTGCCCCGGCGCATGGAGTGGGAGTGGAAGCGCGACGCGCGCGAGGTGCTGGAGCAGCCGGAACTGTACGATCCGCCGCCGCCCGGGATCGTGGTGGAGCGCTCGCACTGCCCGCACTGCGGCCACCAGCTGTCGTGGTACGAGAACATCCCGCTGTTTTCGTGGCTGGCGCTGCGCGGCAAGTGCCGTAGCTGCAAGGCACCAATCTCGATCCAGTACCCGCTGGTGGAGCTGCTGACCGCGGTGCTGTGCACGCTGTGCGTGTGGCGCTTCGGCTTCGGCTGGCAGGGCTTTGGCGCCTGCCTGCTGACGTGCTTTCTGGTGGCGGCGTCGGGCATCGACCTGCGCACCCAACTGCTGCCGGACTCGCTGACCCTGCCGCTGATGTGGCTGGGGTTGATAGCGTCGCTGGACAACCTGTTCATGCCGGCCAAGCCCGCCTTGCTGGGCGCGATCGCCGGCTACGCGAGCCTGTGGTCGGTGTGGTGGCTGTTCAAGCAGGTCACCGGCAAGGAAGGCATGGGCCACGGCGACTTCAAGCTGCTGGCCGCGCTGGGCGCCTGGGTGGGCCTGGCGGGCGTGCTGCCGATCATCCTGCTGTCATCGGTGGTGGGCGCGGTGGTCGGCTCGATCTGGCTGGCGATGAAGGGCCGCGACCGCGCCACGCCGATCCCGTTCGGCCCCTACCTCGCCATCGCCGGATGGATCGTCTTCATGTGGGGCGAAGACCTGATCGGCCTGTACCGCGGCTACGCCGGGATCTAGCAAGCCGCCCTCACCCCAACCCCTCGCTGCGCGCCCCTGCCCGGCGTAGCACGCCGGGCGTTCATCGGGGCGCGCGGCGTGCCGCGCAAACACCCCTCTTCACCCCGCAAAGCGGGAGAGGGGCTTGAAGCTGGCGCCCTTTCCCTTCTCCTTCTCTTGCTCTTTCCCTTCTCCCGTTCACGGGAGAAGGTGCACGAAGGGCGGATGAGGGCGCGCACCGCGCAAGCGTTCCTGCCCTTGCGCAAGCCTTTCCTTCTCCCTCATAGCCCCTCCCTTCTCCGGCCCTGCGGGAGAAGGTGCCCGAACAGCCCGCCCCGGACTTGATCCGGGGGCGGATGAGGGCACGCACCACAGCCACACGCCCCGCCCACCATGCACAATCCGCGCATGGCCAACTACGTGGTGGGACTGACCGGGGGCGTGGCCTCGGGCAAGAGCGAGGTGACGCGGCGCTTCGAGTCGCTGGGCGTGGCCGTCGCCGATGCCGACGTCGCCGCGCGCGACGCGGTCGCCCTGGGCAGCGAAGGCCTGGCGAGCGTGGTGGCCACCTTCGGCGAGGGCGTTCTCGATGCGCAGGGCGCGCTCGACCGCGCCGCGATGCGGCGACGGATCTATGCCGACCCCGCCGCGCGCAAACGCCTGGAGACCATCATCCATCCACGCGTGCGGCGCGCGCTGCGCGCGCAGTGCAAGGCTGCCACCGGGCCCTACGCGGTGGCGGCGATCCCGCTGCTGGCCGAAGCCAGCCGCCAGCGCAGCCGCGAGGGCGCGCTGGCGGCGTATCCCTGGCTGCGCCGGATCGTGGTGGTGGACGTCACGGAGGCCGTGCAGCTGTCGCGCCTGCTGGCCCGCGACGGCATCGACGAGGCCCTTGCGCGGGGGATGATGGCCGCGCAGGCCTCGCGCCGCGAGCGGCTTGCCATCGCCGACGACGTGATCGACAACAGTGGATCGCTTGAGGCGCTGGACGCGCAGGTCGCCGCCCTCGACGCACGCTACCGGACGCTGGCCGAGGAAGCCTGAGCGTTGCGGCTGGGGCGCCCCCACCCCGGCCCTCCCCCGTCAAACGGGGGGGGGGGGGAACCGCACCACGCGGTACCCGCCGTGCCGCCGGCTTGCAGTCCGCCCGCCGACCGGCGCAAACCACGGCGGAACGACAGGTAACAACCCCGGCAGCTTGTGTGACCTGCCCCCTCCCCCGTTTGACGGGGGAGGGCTGGGGTGGGGGCAGGACCGAATGGGAAGCAAACCCATCGGCACGCCCCCTACCCGCCCCACAGCCCCCGGATCGCCGCGACGCCCTGCGCGCCGTGCTGGCGGGCCTCGGAGATGTCGTCGCGCGCGAGGCCGCCGATGGCGTACATCGGCAGCGCGGTTAGCGCGCGCAGGCGTTCGAAGCGGGCCCAGCCGATGCCGCCATGCTCGGGATGGGTGGGGGTGGGGTGTACCGGTCCCACGATCACGAAATCGCAGCCCAGCGCCTGCGCCTGCGCCAGCTCCGCCTCGTCGTGGCAGGAGGCCGACAGCGGCAGGTCCGCGGGCAGCGGCCGTTCTCGGTGTTCGCCCAACTGCGCGGCGCGCAGGTGCAGGCCGACGCCGTGTTCGCTCGCCAGTGCGGGGTCGCCATTGACCAGCAGTTGCGCGCCGGCCGCCTGGCAACGCAGCAGCGCGTTGGCCAGCAGGTGGCGACGGCGCGCGAGGCCTGTCCCCGGCATGCGGAACTGCACCCGGCGGAGCCCCGCACGCAGGGCGGCGTCGAGGCCCGCGATCCAGGCGGCATCGTCGTCACCGGGTGCGGGCGTCACCAGGCAGGCGTCGGGCTGCAGCAACGCGGCGACGACCGGCCGATCGGGTGCAGGCATCTCGTAGCGCGGCAGCCGCTCGGGCTGCACCCAGGCGAGCGCCTGGCCCTCGTAGCCGCGCGGCGTGCCACGCCAGGCAGCGATGCGCCGCACGTCGAGGCGCAGCAGGCGGCGGGGCGTCTGGTGCGGCACGGCGATCAGGGCGGCGCCGACGTCGACCTCGATGCCGAGTTCCTCGTCCAGCTCACGCGCGAGCGCGGCCTCGGGCGATTCGCCGGGCTCGACCTTGCCCCCGGGGAATTCCCAGAGGCCGGCCAGCTCGCTGCCCTCGGCGCGGCGCGCCAGCAGCACGCGGCCGCGGGCGTCGGTGATGACGCCGGCGACGACATGGGTGGCGGGTGGCTGGAGGCCGGTCGGCCGGTCGGGCGGCCGCGGGGGATCGCTGGGCACGGGCATGGCGCGTGGGGGCTGACGCGCGAAGGGTATCGCAAGGACGCGGGCGTTCCCTCCACCTCGCGCCCGGGAGCAGAACCTCCCTCACCCCAACCCCTCTCCCGCGAGCAGGAGAGGGGCTAAAGCATTCGGCGGCCGCATTGCCCTTGTCCTGCTTTGCGGGAGACGGCGGCACTGCCCTTCTCCCGCTTTGCGGGAGAAGGTGCCCGGAGGGGCGGATGAGGGCATCTCTGGCGCGGGGGTGGCGCGGGGGGGGGCTGACGCGCGAAGGGTATCGCAAGGACGCGGGCGTTCCCTCCACCCCTCGCCTGGGAGCAGAACCTCCCTCACCCCAACCCCTCTCCCGCGAGCAGGAGAGGGGCTAAAGCATTCGGCGGCCGCATTGCCTTCTCCTGCTTTGCGAGAGAAGGCGGCACTGCCCTTCTCCCGCTTTGCGGGAGACGGCGGCACTGCCCGTCTCCCGCAAAGCGGGAGACGGTGCCCGGGGCGCCTGCCCAGGACTTGATCCGGGGGCGGATGAGAGCCCCCTTCGCTTCGTCAGGCCAGCTGGCCGTGGCAGTGCTTGTACTTCTTGCCGCTGCCACAGGGGCACGGATCGTTGCGGCCGATCTTCGCGCCTTCGCGCACGATCGGTGTCTGCGGACCGGACTGGTAGTCCGGCTGCGCGGCTTCCTCGTCGGCGCCGTAGCCGCCGGCGCTCTCGTGCTGGAACTGCGCGCGGCGAAGCTGTGCCTCGGCCTGCGCGCGCTCCTGCGCTTCCAGCGCCGCAACCTCTTCCTCGGTGCGGATGCGCACGCGCGCCAGCAGGGTCACCACCTCGCGCTTCACCTTGTCCAGCATCTCGCTGAACAGTTCGAAGGCTTCCTTCTTGTACTCCTGCTTGGGCTGCTTCTGCGCATAACCACGCAGGTGGATGCCCTGGCGCAGGTAGTCCATGCGGCCGAGGTGCTGCTTCCAGTTGTCGTCGAGCACGTTGAGCATGATGTGCTTCTCGAGCATGCGCATCGTCTCGCCGCCAACCTGCGCCTCCTTGTCGGCGAACAGCTTGTCCAGCGACTGGCGCACGTGGTCCTGGATGCCCTCGGCGTCGAGTTCCTTGCGTTCGCGCACCATCCCCTGCAGGTCCATGCGCACGCCGAACTCCTGGTCCAGGGTCGATTCCAGGCCGGGCAGGTCCCACTGGTCGTCGATGGATTCCGGCGGCACGAAGCGCTCGACCACCTCGGCCACCACGTCGCCGCGGATGCCGTCGATGTTCTCCTGCACGCTGTCGGCCTCGAGCAGCTCGTCGCGCTGGCCGTAGATCACCTTGCGCTGGTCGTTGTTGACGTCGTCGAAGTCGAGCAGGTTCTTGCGGATGTCGAAGTTGTGCGCTTCCACCTTGCGCTGCGCGTTGGCGATCTGCTTGGACACCAGCGGCGACTCGATGATGTCGTCTTCCTTCAGGCCCATGCGCGCCATCACGCGCTGCACCCAGTCGGCGGCGAAGATGCGCATCAGGTTGTCTTCGAGCGACAGGTAGAAGCGGCTCGAACCCGGGTCGCCCTGGCGACCGGAGCGGCCGCGCAGCTGGTTGTCGATGCGGCGCGATTCGTGGCGTTCGGTGCCCAGGATGTGCAGGCCGCCCAGCGCGACCACGTCGTCGTGGCGCTTCTGCCAGTCGCTGCGCACGCGCGCCTTGTCGGCCTCGCCCGCGTCCTCGCCCAGCGCCAGCAGTTCCGCCTCCAGCGAACCGCCGAGCACGATGTCGGTACCGCGGCCGGCCATGTTGGTGGCGATGGTCACCGCCTTCGGGCGACCGGCATTCGCGACGATGTGCGCCTCGCGCTCGTGCTGCTTGGCGTTGAGCACCTCGTGCGGGATCTTCTGCTCGCGCAGGAAGTTCGACAGCAGTTCGGACACCTCGATCGAGGTGGTGCCCACCAGCACCGGCTGGCCGCGCTCGTAGCAGTCCTTGATCTCGTTGCACACCGCGCGGTACTTGCCGTTGCGGTTGAGGAACACCGCGTCGGGATGGTCGATGCGGATCATCGGGCGGTGGGTCGGGATCACCACCACCTCGAGGTTGTAGATGCTGTTGAACTCGAACGCCTCGGTGTCCGCGGTGCCGGTCATGCCCGACAGCTTCTTGTACATGCGAAACAGGTTCTGGAAGGTGATGCTGGCCAGCGTCTGGTTCTCGCGCTGCACCGGCACGCCTTCCTTCGCCTCGACCGCCTGGTGCAGGCCGTCCGACCAGCGGCGGCCGACCAGGGTGCGGCCGGTGAACTCGTCGACGATCACCACCTCGCCGTCGCGGACGATGTAGTCCACGTCGCGCTGGTAGATCGCGTGGGCGCGCATCGCCGCGTTGAGGTGGTGCACCACGTGGATGTTGTGCGGGGCGTAGAGGTCGTCGCCCTCCTCGAGGATGCCGGCGCGGCGCAGCAGGTCCTCGGCATGTTCCTGGCCGGCTTCGGACAGGTGCACCTGCTTGCCCTTCTCGTCGACCCAGAAGTCGCCGACGCCGTCCTCCACTTCCTGCCGCGTCAGCGACGGCACGATGCGGTTGACCTTGATGTAGAGCTCCGGCGATTCGTCGGCCGGGCCGGAGATGATCAGCGGGGTGCGCGCCTCGTCGATCAGGATCGAGTCGACCTCGTCGACGATCGCGTAGTTGAGCCCGCGCTGGTAGCGGTCCTGCTTCGACATCGCCATGTTGTCGCGCAGGTAGTCGAAGCCGAATTCGTTGTTGGTGCCGTAGGTGATGTCCGAGCCGTACGCGCCGTGCTTGTCCGAATGCGGCATGCCCGGGTAGACCACGCCCACGCTCAGGCCCAGCCAGTTGTACAGCTTGCCCATCTGCGCTGCGTCGCGGCGCGCGAGGTAGTCGTTCACGGTGACGACGTGCACGCCCTTGCCTTCCAGCGCGTTGAGGTAGCACGGGAGGGTGGCGACCAGGGTCTTGCCTTCGCCGGTGCGCATCTCGGCGATCTTGCCCATGTGCAGCACCATGCCGCCGACCAGCTGCACGTCGTAGTGGCGCAGGCCGAGCACGCGCACGCTGGCCTCGCGGCAGACGGCGAACGCCTCGGGCAGCACCTTGTCCAGCGACTCGCCGTCGGCGATGCGCTGCCTGAACTCGGGGGTCTTGGCCTGGAGTTCGGCGTCGGACAACGCCTGCATCTGCGGTTCGAGGGCGTTGATCTTCTTGACGATGCCGCCGAGCTGCTTGACGAGACGGTCGTTGCGGCTGCCGAAGACGCTGGTGAGCAGGCGATTGAGCATGGATGTACCGGAAGCGATGGCGGGGAACCGGGCTGCGCCGCGGGCGCGCCGGGAAATGAAAAAGGGCGCAGTGGCGCCCTTCTCGATGGCAACGCGCATTGTACCGTGGTGGCGCCCGGGGGCGTTTGCAAGGGTTCGGGCGGCGGCTTGCCTTCCCCTGGTGGCCCTCATCCCGGCCCGGCGCAGCACGCCGGGCGTTCATCGGCACGCCCACCCTGGCGCGCGAGCATGCCACTTCACCCCACAAGCGGGAGAGGGGGCAAAAGGCGCAGGGCCTCGCCATCCGTTCTCCCACGGGCGGCGGCAACGTCCGGGACAAGCGTTCGCGCTGTCCCTCCTCCCGTTCCACGGGAGCAGGCGGCCCGGAGAGCCTGCCCCCGCGACAGCGGGGCGCCGGACGAGGGACGCCTTACTGGCGCTTGGCGCCGATGTCGCCCAGGAACTTGCGCGGGTTGTGCACGCGCCCGTTCTCCCAGACCTCGAAGTGCACGTGCGCACCGGTCGAGCGGCCGGTCGAACCGGCCTTGGCGATCTCCTGGCCCACGCGCACCAGGTCGCCCACCTGCACGGTGTTGCGCGAGTTGTGCGCGTAGCGGGTGACGAAGCCGTTGCCGTGGTCCACCTCGACCACGTTGCCGTAGCCGCTGCGCACGCCCGAGTAGCTGACCACGCCGTCGGCCACGGTCATCACCGGATCACCGGTGTTGGCGTCGAAGTCGATGCCCTTGTGGAACTGGCTGCCGCCGCCGAACGGGTCGGCGCGGCCACCGTAGCCGGACGTGATGTAGCTGCTGGCAACGGGCGAGCGCGACGGCATCGCGTTGCGCTCGAGCTCCTGGTCGAACAGCAGGGCCTCGAGCACGGAGAGCTGGCGGCCGGCGCTGGCGAACTGCGCGCCGACGTCGTCCAGCCCGTCGACCAGTTGCCGCGCGGGCATGTCCTGGCTGGCCTCGGCACCGCCGACGCCGACCGGCTTGTCGAAGTTGAATTCACCGTCGCCGAGCTTGGCGATGCGGGTCAGGCGGTCGCCGAGCGCATTGAGGCGGTTCGCCTGGGCCTGCAGTTCGCCCAGGCGTGCGGCCAGCGCGTTCACTTCGCGCTGCGCTTCGCGGCGGGTCGATTCGAGCGCGGTCCCCTGCTGGGCCACCTCGGCCTGCAGGCGCGCGGTGCCGGCGGCGTTCAGCGCGCCGCCGATCACCAGGCCGCAGCCGATGAACACGATGGCGGCGGACACGGGTTTGCGCGCAAGATGCTGGTGCAGGCGGCGACCGAGCTCGGGGAGTTTCGTCTGCGCCTGCGAATAAATGCTGTGTAAGGTCATGGTCCTGATGTCTGATTCTCTGCCCAGGCGGTCCAGATCGCCGAAAGTGCCACCTGCCACGGATCGCTCCGCGACCGCCCGGACTGCGCTGGATGCGCTCTTGTCCGGTTCCGCCGGCGATCCGGTGCGCCATGCCCTGAGGCTCGACGCGCTGGACCGGGAACTGCGTCCTCTCCTGCCGCCGTCGCTGGCGCCGCACGTGCGGCTGGCCAACATCCACGGAGACAGGCTGGTCTTCCTGGTCGATTCCCCCGTCTGGCACGCCAGGTTGCGCCTGGCTGCCAGCGAACTGCTCGACGCCGCCCGCTCCATCGGGCTGGAAGTGCGCGACATCGCCATCAAGACAACCTCGCGCCCCCTGCAGGATCCGGCGCAAGCCGGCCTGCGGGCGTCCACGGGTGCCATGCCGGGCAAGGGACGATCCGCCGTCGAAGGAGAGGCGCTGCGCGCCGCCCTCGCGGTCCTGGCCGATCCACCGGATGGCGGCACCAGGGATTGACGTCGGGGGAACCGTCCCGCGCGGAATGGTGGCTGGCCTCCTGCCGGCCTGCGCGGACACGGCATGCTAGCGGCCGGGCATGCACAAGGCGTTAACAGACCGCTTGCCGAACGCAAGAATTTCGTTAGAAAACAGTTAAATTCAGCCCGAAGGGGGCCGAAACGTGACGTGGTTCGCGTTTTGGGCCGGCCGCGCTCAGGCCGTCAGCGGCGCGCCATAGACCACCGGCGGCGGCAGGTCGCTCGCCGGGTACGACACCTCTTCCCACGCCGCCTGGTCGGCCAGCAGGGCCCGCACCAGCTTGTTGTTGAGCGCGTGGCCGGACTTGTAGCCCTCGAAGGCGCCGAGGATCGGCCGGCCGGCCAGGTACAGGTCGCCGACGGCATCGAGGATCTTGTGGCGCACGAACTCGTCGGCGTAGCGCAGCCCGTCCTCGTTGAGCACGCGGAACTCGTCGAGCACGATCGCGTTGTCCATCGAGCCGCCGAGGCCGAGGTTGCGGTCGCGCATGTACTCGAGGTCGCGCATGAAGCCGAAGGTGCGCGCGCGGCTGACCTCGCGGATGTAGTTCTCGGTCGAGAACTCCACTTCGGCGCGCGACTGCGACTGCGGGATCGCGGGGTGGTCGAACTGCACGGTGAAGCCCAGCTTGAAGCCGTCGTAGGGCTCGAACCGCGCGATCTTGTCGCCCTCGCGCACTTCCACCGGGCGCTTGATGCGGATGAAGCGCTTGGGCGCGTCCTGCTCGATGATCCCGGCCGACTGCAGCAGGAACACGAACGGACCGGACGACCCGTCCATGATCGGCACTTCGGCGGCGGACAGGTCGACGTAGAGGTTGTCGACGCCGAGGCCGGCGAGCGCCGACATCAGGTGTTCGACCGTCTGCACCTTGGCGCCCTCGCAGGTGAGGCCGGTGCACAGGGTGGTTTCGGTGACCAGTTCGCCCGACGCCGGGATCTCGACCACGGGATCGAGGTCGATCCGCCGGAACACGATGCCGCTGTCCGGCGCCGCCGGCCGCAGGGTCAGGAACACCTTCTCGCCGCTGTGCAGCCCCACGCCGGTGGCGCGGATGACGTTCTTGATCGTGCGTTGCTGCGGCATTGGGGGTGCCTGCCTGTCGGGACGGGAATCAGATGGGGACCGGTGCCCGTGCGGGCAACGGTCGAGATTATCACCGCACTGGCTGAACCTGAACGGAAACGCGTGCCCTCACCCCAACCCCTCTCCCGCAAGCAGGAGAGGGGCTATCGAAAGCCAAGCCGTCCCGGCTCCCGCTGCGCCTTCGCGGCGCCTGCTCCCGCTGACCTTTGCGCTCCCTTCTCCCGCTGCGCGGGATAAGGTGCCCGAAGGGCGGATGAGGGCCGTTTTCCGACTGCACCTTGGGCGATCCCTTCTCCCGCTGCGCGGGAGAAGGTGGCCCGAAGGGCCGGATGAGGGCCGCTTTCCGCCTCAGTCCGCCTGGCGACGCAGAAACGCCGGAATGTCGAGGTAGCTGCTGTCCGCACCGAAATCGGCCACGGCCGGCGTCGACGCAGCGGCCGACGGCTCGGTCGTGCTGCGGCCGCGCAGGCCCGCGGCGATGCTGCTGCCCGGGGTGAACGCGTCGGAAGTGTCCTCGATGAACATGCCGGTGGTGCCGTCGCGCTTGCCTTCGTTGCGGATCAGCTGCACGTTCGGCTTGCGCGCGGTCTCGTAGCCCTGGTTGCCGTGGCCATGGCCGTAGTCGCCGCCGCGCACGCCCTGGCGCGCCGTGGCGCGGTTGAGGCCGGTGGCGACGACGGTCACGCGCACGTCGTCCTGCATGTCCGGGTCGAGCACGGTGCCGATGACGATGGTCGCGTCCTCGCTGGCGAAGTTCTCGACCGTGCGGCCGACTTCGTCGAACTCGGACATGGTGAAGTCCGGGCCGGCGGTGATGTTGACCAGGATGCCGTTCGCACCGGCGAGGTTGACGTCGTCGAGCAGCGGATTCTGGATCGCGCTTTCCGCCGCGGCCTGCGCGCGGTCGTCGCCGCGGGCGTGGCCGGTGCCCATCATCGCCAGGCCCATCTCGGACATGACGGTGCGCACGTCGGCGAAGTCGACGTTGATCAGGCCCGGGCGCACGATGAGGTCGGCGATGCCCTGCACCGCGCCGAGCAGCACGTCGTTGGCGGCACGGAACGCCTGGATCATCGTGGCGTTGCGGCCGAGCACGGTGATCAGCTTCTCGTTCGGGATCGTGATCAGCGAGTCGCAATGCTGCGACAGGTCCTCGATGCCCTTGAGCGCCACCTGCATGCGGCGACGGCCCTCGAACGGGAACGGCTTGGTGACGACGGCGACGGTCAGGATGCCCATCTCCTTCGCCAGCTGCGCGACGACGGGCGCCGCACCGGTGCCGGTGCCGCCGCCCATGCCGGCGGTGATGAACACCATGTCGGCGCCCTGCAGCGCGTCCATGATGATCTCGCGGTCCTCCAGCGCGGCCTGGCGGCCGACCTCCGGGTTCGCGCCCGCGCCCAGGCCCTTGGTGACGTTGCCGCCGAGCTGCAGCTGCAGCTTCGCGCCGCAGTTCTTGATCGCCTGCGAGTCGGTGTTGGCGGTGATGAACTCCACGCCGTCGACGCTGCTGCCGACCATGTGCGCGACCGCATTGCCGCCGCCACCGCCGACGCCGATGACCTTGATGACGGCATTCGGGGCCATCTTTTCCACCAGTTCGAAATGTGCCATGTCCTTGTCCTCTCTTATGGTTAGTTATGTGTCGCTGTGTTGCCGCCGATTGCCACGCTTGCTTGTCGTCGTCGTTTCCTGATGCGTCTCGATGCGGTTCCGCGGGCCATCAGAACTCTCCCCGGAACCAGGTACTGACCTTCTTGAACAGGTTGCCGGCCTTGCCCGTCGGCAACGAGGGCCTGCGCGGGTGCTCGATCTGGCTGCCCATCAGCAGCAGGCCCACGCCGGTGGCATGCACCGGGTTGTTGACCACTTCGCCGAGGCCGGTGACGTGCTGGGGAATGCCCACGCGCACCGGCATCTGCAGCATCTCCTCGGCCAGTTCGACCACGCCCTCCATCTTCGCGGCGCCGCCGGTGAGCACCATGCCGGCGCGCACGTGCGGCTCGAAGCCCGAGCGGCGCAGTTCGGCCTGCACCATCTCGAAGATTTCCTCGTAGCGCGCCTGCACCGCCTGCGCCAGCGACTGCCGCGGCAGGCGACGCGGCGGGCGATCGCCGACCGACGGCACCTGGATCGATTCTTCGCTCGTCGCCAGCTGTGCCAGCGCGCAGGCGTAGCGCACCTTGATCTGTTCTGCCTCGGGCGTGGGCGTGCGCAGCATGTGCGCGATGTCCTCGGTGACCTTGTCGCCGGCTATCGGCAGCGAGGCGGTGTGGCAGATCGCGCCGTGCACGAACACGGCGAGGTCGGTCGTGCCCGCGCCCATGTCGACCAGCACCACACCCAGTTCGCGCTCGTCGCCGGTGAGCACGGCGGTGCTGGACGCCAGCGACGACAGCACCAGGTCGTCGATCGACAGGCCGCAGCGCTGCACGCACTTGCTGATGTTGGCGGCGGCCGACTGCGCGCAGACCACGAGGTGCGCGTGCACTTCCAGGCGCACGCCGGTCATGCCGACGGGATTGCGGATGCCTTCCTGCGAATCGTCCAGCACGTATTCGCGCGGGATCGCGTGCAGGATCTTCTGGTCGGCCGGGATCGCCACCGCCTTCGCGGCATCGAGCACGCGGTCGAGGTCGGCCCACGATACTTCGCCGTCGCGGATCGGCACGATGCCGTTCGAGTTGCGGCACTGCACGTGGTTGCCGGAGATCGAGGCGTACACGCTGCGGATCTCGCAGCCGGCCATCAGCTCGGCCTCCTCGATCGCGCGCTGGATCGACTGCACCGTGGACTCGATGTCGACCACCACGCCCTTCTTCAGCCCGCGCGATTCGTGCGAGCCGATGCCGATCACCTCGATCGGGTTGCCGGGCGAGTACTCGCCGACCAGCGCCACCACCTTGGAGGTGCCGATGTCGAGGCCGACGATGAGGGCCTTGTCGCCTTTGCGGTTCATGTCGTAGAGCCGGGAATGGGGAATGGGGAATGGGGAATGGGAAGAACGGGCCACCGGGAAGCGAGCTGCCGTTTCGCAGGCCGCGGCAGCAAGGCGACCGCAGCAGCAGTCGCTTCCACCATTCCCGATTCCCCATTCCCCATTCCCGGCTTCGCCCACTCGAGGGCGAAGCCGTTGGTGTAGCGCAGGTCGGCGCGCTGCAGCGGATGCGGGTTGCGTGCCAGCAGGTGCGGCAGCATCCGCGCGAAGCGCTTCAGGCGCAGGCGCGCCTCCTGGCTGCCGACGACCACGTCGATGCCGTTGCCGAGCTTGAGCGACCAACTGTCGCGCTCGTCGAGTTCCAGTTCGTTGACGGAGAAGCCGCCTGCGGCGAACAGGTCGCGCGCTTCGTTGTAGAGCGCGACCACGTCGGCCGCGCGCGCGTCCGGTCCGTGCAGCAGCGGCAGCCCGGCGGGCACCTCGGCGCCCGCGGCCGGGAACAGCCGGCCCTGCTCGGAGAGCAGCCGGTCCACGCCCCAGCGCGCAAACGGACGGTGTTCGACAATGCGCACTTCCAGCACGTCCGGCCACAGCTTGCGCACTTCCGCGCGCTCCACCCACGGCAGCTTCGTCACGGCGGCCTGCGCTTCGTCCAGGCGCACCGCGAAGAAACCCGATGACGCGTACGGCAGCAGCGTCTCGCGCAGGCGCGCGGTGTCGACGCGCTGCAGGTCGTGGTTGACGCGCAGCGTGCGCAGCGGCCAGCGGTCGCCGCCGATCCAGCCGTTGACCACCGCGACCACGGGCAGCACCACCAGTGCCACCGCGAGCGCCCAGGCCGACACCTGCAGGGTCCGACGCACGGCGGCGTTCATGCGCGCGCCTCCGGCAGGGTCTGCTCCAGCACGCGCCAGCACAGGTCGGCATAGTCGATGCCCACCTGCGCCGCCGCCTTGGGCACCAGCGAATGGCTGGTCATGCCCGGCGCGGTGTTGACCTCGATCAGCTGCAGGCCGCGGACGCGGTCGCGCATCACGTCGACGCGACCCCAGCCGGTGCAGCCGGCGGCGCGGAACGCGGCCAGCGCGAGCGCGCGGATCGCGGCTTCGTCGTCGCCCACCATGCCCGGGCAGAGGTACTGGGTGTCGTCGGCGATGTACTTGGCGTGGTAGTCGTACCACTCGCCTGCTGGCACGATGCGGATCGACGGCAGTGCGAGGTCGCCGAGGATGCCGACCGTGTACTCCTCGCCTTGCACCATCTGCTCGGCCAGCAGTTCGCCGGCGTAACCCGATGCGAATTCCACTGCCGGCGCCAGGTCGGCCTCGGCCAGGATGCGGAACACGCCGACGCTGGAGCCTTCGCTGGAGGGCTTCACGAACACCGGGAAGCCGAGTTCGGCGACGGCCGCGCGCAGGACCTGCGCCGGACTTGATCCGGGGCCGCCACCTGCAGGGACGCGCACGAAGCGCGGCGTCGGCAGGCCTTCGGCGATCCACACCTGCTTGGTGCGGATCTTGTCCATGGTCAGCGCCGAACCAAGCACGCCGGGACCGGTATAGGCCACGCCCAGCGCATCGAGCAGGCCCTGCACGACGCCATCCTCGCCACCGCCCTTGTTGCCGTGGAGGATGTTGAAGACGCGATCGACCTGGCCGGCGCGGATGTCGTCGACCAGCGCGGGAATGCCATCGACCGCGTGCGCATCCACGCCACGCGAGCGCAACGCGTCGAGCACGCCCTGGCCGGAGTTCAGCGACACCTCGCGCTCGGTCGAGGTGCCGCCCATCAGCACCGCGACGCGGCCGAACACCGCCGGATCGGTGAAGCGCGGCGGCGGGATCGCGGGGTTCATCGCGTGCCCCCGTCGAAACCGTCGCGCGCCAACGCCTGCGCGGCGTGGCCGATGTCGCCGGCGCCCATCATCAGCAGCAGGTCGCCGTCCTGCAGCACATCCGGCAGGACGCCGGCGAGTTCACCGGCGGCGTTGACCACCACCGGGTCGATGCGCCCGCGGGCACGGATCGCGCGCGCCAGGGCCTTGGCATCGGCACCGGCGATCGGCGCCTCTCCCGCGGGATAGACCTCGGTCAGCACCAGCGCGTCGACGTCCGACAGCACCGCCGCGAAATCGTCGAACTGGTCGCGGGTACGCGAGTAGCGATGCGGCTGGAACGCCACCACCAGGCGCCGGTCCGGCCAGCCGCCGCGGGCGGCATCGAACACGGCGGCCAGTTCGCGCGGATGGTGGCCGTAGTCGTCGACCAGTTGCACCGTCGCGCCCTGCGCCGTGCGCAGTTCGGCCAGCAGGTTGAAGCGGCGGCCGATGCCCTCGAACTTCTCCAGCGCCGCGGCGATCGCCTCCGGCGCCACGCCCAGCTGCCAGCCCACCGCCGAGGCGGCCAGCGCATTGAGCACGTTGTGGCGTCCCGGCAGCGCCAGCGTCACCGGCGTACGCGAGCCATCGGGCAGGCACAGCGTGAAGCGCATCGCCGCACCGGCCTGGCCGACCTCTTCGGCGCGCACGTCGGCGTGCTCGGAGAACCCGTAGGTCGTCGCGTGGCGCGGGGTGTCGGCCGCGAGCTTCGCCACCTCCGGATCGTCGATGCACAGCACCGCCAGCCCGTAGAACGGCAGGCGGTGCAGGAACTCGGAGAACGCGGCCTGCACGCGCGCGAAATCGCCGCCGTAGTTCTCGAGATGATCGGCGTCGATGTTGGTGACCACCGCGATCAGCGGGTTGAGGCGCAGGAAGCTGCCGTCGCTCTCGTCGGCCTCGGCCACCAGCCAGTCGCCGCGACCGAGTCGCGCGTTGGCACCGGCGGCGAGCAACTGCCCGCCGATGACGAAGGTCGGATCGAGCCCGCCCTCGCCGAGGACGCTAGCGGTCAGCGAGGTGGTGGTGGTCTTGCCATGCGTGCCGGCGACGGCGATGCCGCGGCGGAAGCGCATCAGCTCGGCCAGCATCTCCGCGCGCGGCACGATCGGGATGCGCTGCGAGCGCGCCTCCATCAGTTCGGGGTTGTCATGGCGGATCGCGCTGGAGACGATCACGCAGTCGGTGCCCAGCACGTTCGCCGCGGAATGGCCGCGGTGCACCGTGGCGCCGAGGCGCGTGAGGCGCTGCGTGGTGGCGTTGTCCGCGGTGTCGGAACCCGAGACCTGGTAGCCGAGCGTGCACAGCACCTCGGCGATGCCGCTCATGCCGGCGCCGCCGATGCCGACGAAGTGCACGCGCGAGAACGCGCGGGCGATGCTTTCCTTGGACAGGTCGCGCGCGGCGAGCAGGCGGCGGATCATGCGTTCCTCCCCACGCCACCGAAGGTCGGCTCGACGCGCTGGCGCAGGCGGCTGGTGCCACGGGTGCTGCCGGCCACGCTCGACGGCGGCGGCTGCGTGGTCGGTGGCACGTCACCGGTCGCGGGCCGTGCGCCTTCACCGCGCAGGCGCAGGACCTGGCGCTGGGCGCGGTCGAGTTCGTAGGACACGCGCAGCAGCAGACCCATCGCGACGCAGGTCATCATCACGCTGGAGCCGCCCGAGGAAATCAGCGGCAGCGTCAGCCCCTTGGTCGGCAGCAGGCCGAGGTTGACGCCGATCGAGACCAGGCTCTGCAGCCCGACCATCAGCGCCACGCCGAACGCGCAGTAGCCGGCGAAGTGGCGCCGCATCTCCACGCACTTGAAGCCGATCCACAGCGCCCGCCCGACCAGCGCCGCGAACAGCGCGACGACCAGGCACACGCCGACGAAACCCAGCTCCTCCGCGATCACCGCGAAGATGAAGTCGGTGTGCGCCTCGGGCAGGTACGACAGCTTCTGGATCGAACCGCCGAGACCCACGCCGAACAGCTCGCCGCGGCCAACCGCCATCAGCGCGTTGCTGAGCTGGTAGCCGGCGCCGAGCTGGTCCGCCCACGGATCGAGGAACGACGTGATGCGGCGCATGCGATAGGGTTCGAGGATCGCGATGAACGCGAACACCGGCAGGCCGATCACCACCGGCGCCGCCATCTTCGGCAGGTGCACGCCGCCGAGCACGAGCATGCCGGCGGTCACCGCGAGCAGCATCGTCGCCGAGCCGAAGTCGGGCTGCAGCAGGAGCAGGCCGACCAGCAGCACGGCCACGCCCAGCGGCTTGAGCATCGCCGGCCAGGTGGCGTTGACCTCGTCGCGGAAGCGCACGAGGTAGCTCGCCAGCCAGACGATGTAGATCACCTTCACCGCCTCGACCACCTGGAAGTTGGAGATCCCGAGGCTGATCCAGCGATGCGCACCGTTGACGCTGCGACCGAGGCCGGGGACGAACACCAGCAGCAGCAGGCCGAAGCATGCCAGCAACAGCATCTGCGGCCAGCGCTCCAGTGTCTTCAGTTCGGTGCGCATGACCACGATGCACATCGCCAGGCCGAGGCCGAGGAACATCACGTGGCGCACGAGGAAGTAGAACGGGCCGACCTCGAGGTCCTCGCCGATGGCGATCGAACTCGACGCGACCATGACCACGCCGAACGCGGCGATGGCGACCATGGCCAGCAGCAGCCACGGGTCGTAGCGCCCCTGGATCGCGTCCAGGCGCGTCGCCTGCCCGCCCGGGGCGTCGCTCATGCGGTTGTCGAAGGTCACGGCCATCAGCGCACCTTCAGCGTGGCGAGGCCGACCAGCACCAGGATCACCGAGATGATCCAGAAGCGCACGATCACCCGCGGCTCGGGCCAGCCCTTGAGTTCGAAGTGGTGGTGGATCGGCGCCATCCGGAACACGCGCTTGCCGGTGAGCTTGAAGCTGGCCACCTGGATCATCACCGACAGCGTCTCGATGACGAAGATCCCGCCCATGATCACCAGCAGCAGTTCCTGGCGCACGATCACCGCCATCGTGCCCAGCACCGCGCCCAGCGCGAGCGCGCCGATGTCGCCCATGAACACCATCGCCGGATAGGTGTTGAACCACAGGAAGCCCAGGCCCGCGCCGGCGATCGCCGCGCAGATGATCACCAGCTCGCCCGCGCCCGGCACCTGCGGGATCTGCAGGTAGTTGGAGAACACCGCGTTGCCCGAGGCATACGCGAACACGCCCAGGCCGCAGGCCACCAGCACCGTGGGCATGATCGCCAGGCCGTCAAGGCCGTCCGTCAGGTTCACCGCATTGGAGAAGCCGACGATCCAGAAGTAGGCGATGGCGACGAAGCCGACGCCGGCCAGCGGCAGCGCCACCGACTTGAACAGCGGCACGTAGAAGGTGGTCGCCGCCGGCACGTCGGCGTACAGGTACAGGTACAGGCCGGCGGCGAGGCCGAAGATCGACTGCAGGAGGTACTTCCAGCGCGACTTCAGGCCATTCGGATCGCGCTTGACGATCTTGATCCAGTCGTCGTACCAGCCGATCGCGCCGAAGGCGAGCATCACCAGCAGCACGGTCCACACGTACTTGTTGCGCAGGTCGCCCCACATCAGCACGGCCGCGGCGACGGTGAACAGGATCAGCGCGCCGCCCATCGTCGGCGTGCCGGCCTTGGAGAAGTGCGACTGCGGGCCATCCTGGCGGATCGGCTGGCCGCCCTTGAGCTGGCCGAGCTTGCGGATCACCGCCGGCCCCCACCACAGCGACAGGAAGAGAGCCGTCAGCGCGGCGAGGATGCCGCGGAAGGTCAGGTAGCCGAACAGCCCGAACAGGCCTTCGAGCTGCTGCAGCCAGCGGGTCAGTTCAAGCAGCATCCAGTTCCCCTTCCTCTCGTGGCAGCAGCGCGTCGACGATGCGATCCATCGCCGAGCCGCGCGAGCCCTTCACCAGCACGCGCACGGCGGCATGCAGGTCCGCGCGCAGCGCGTCGACGAGCGCGGCATGGCCCTCGAAGTGCTTCGCGCCATCGCCGAACGCCTCGACCGCGGCCGCGCTGAGCGGGCCCAGCGCGTACAGCCGCGCGATGCCGGCCTGGCGCGCGCGACGCCCGGCCTCGGCGTGCAGCGCGCGGGCGTCGTCGCCCAGTTCGCGCATGTCCCCCAGCACCAGCCAGTTCTCGCCGCTGGCCGCGGCCAGCGTGTCGATGGCCGCGTTGAGCGAGCCCGGGTTGGCGTTGTAGCTGTCGTCGATCAGGACCGCGCCGTTGGCCAGGCGGTGCCGCACGAGGCGGCCCTTGACCGGCTGTGCGGCGGAGAGCGCCTCGGCGATCACCGCCAGCGGCACGTCCAGCGCCAGCGCGATCGACGCTGCGGCGAGCGCGTTGGACACGTTGT
>JAIUOJ010000037.1 GCA_020161335.1 Pseudomonadota bacterium | reverse complement strand
GAACTCGCGGATGTTCCACGGACCGGACAGGTAGAACGCGTAGAAGCCCTTGAAGAATTCGTCCCAGACGTTGGAAATCTGGGTTTCCGACATCGGCGGCGCGTAGCCCTTCTCGAACGTGCCGGCGTAGAACGCGAGCGCCTTGCGGAAACCGGCGCTGCGGAAGTTGCCGCGGGTATCGTCGTCGCGCAGCAGCGGATCGCCGGTCTGCAGCGCGAACGACAGCTGCGGCTCGAATTCGTTGATCGGCATCAGCACCGCATAGCGGCCCGGCCCGCTGTTGCGCACGATCGCGGCCATCGCCCGCTCCCACTCCGCCCACGACGTCGGCGGCGCGTCGAACCCCGCCTGCGCCAGCAGGTCCTTGCGGTAGAACAGCAGGCGCGTATCGACGTACCAGGGCACGCCATAAAGGGTGCCGTCGACGACGTTGGTGGCCCAGATGCCGGGAAAGTAGTCGTCCTGCACGACCACGGCCGAGGCATCGACCCGCGACTGCAGCGGCTCCAGCGCATCGAGCGTGGCGAACTCGGCGATCCAGGTGTTGCCGAGCTGGCATAGGTCGGGCAGTCCATCGGCCGCGAACGCGGTGAGCAGCTTCTCGTGCGCAGCGGTCCACGGGATCTGCTGCAGGTCGACGCGGATGCCGGGGTTCTCGCGCTCGAAGTCCTGCAGCAGTTCGGCGACCACCTCGGCCTCGCGGCCCATCGCCCAGAAACGCAGCGTGGTGGCCTCGTCGTCGCGCGCACAGCCCGCGGGCAAGACCACCAGGACCAGCGCGAGCAATGCCAGGAACGATCGCATGCGTGGAGTCTACTCGGGCGGGTCGGAGGCGCCGGCCCGCGCCGGCGGATCGTCCTTCTCCTGCGGCACCCGCGACTGCGCCATGCCGATGTCGGTGGCCGCCGCCGCTTCCGGATCGGGCGCGCCCGAGGTCGCCGGTTCACCCGGCGGCGCCAGCCAGCCGCCGGTGAAGCCCGCCCGCTCCAGCCCCTTGCGGATGTACGGGTTGCGCTTCATCACGTTCCACACGAAATCGTTGCGGTAGTTGGCGATCATCGCCAGGATCGGCCCCTGGTCGATGCCGATGTAGTCGCTCGCCACCCAGCCACGCCCGGGGATCAGGCGACCGGTCTTGAGCGGGATGTCGAAGGTGAAACTCGGGTTCACCGCGTCGAGGAAGCCGTAGCTCGAGTACAGGTACTCGCCGTAGCGCTCGTAGAGTTCCTCGGTGGCCGGGATCACGATCTCCGGTGCGAACACGATCGAACCGACCACCGCCGTCGGCGCGATGGTGCCGTCGTCGAATGCGTCCGACAACCCCGCGCCGCGCGCGCTGTAGTGGCGGAACTGGCGCTGCTCGCCGGCGAACTCCTGCGTCGTGTACTGCGGGCCGTCGCTGGCGGTCAGGCCCCACACGTTCTCGCCGTAGTCGGTCCACTTCATCGGGTTCTCGATGGCGTAGGCCCGCTGCGCGTAGGTCGCGCGGCGACTGTTCTCGAAGTAGTCGATGCCACGCTCGGCCATGTAGGCGTCGCGGATGCCGCGGAAATCGACCCAGACATGCGTGTACTGCTGGCCGAAGTGCGGCGCGAAGCTCAGGTATTCCTGCCCCTGGAACACGCCCCAGTCGCGCTCGTAGCTGCGCGTCCATTCCTGCCAGGCCTCGGGCGCCACCGGGTGCGTCGGCGAACCGAGCGCCAGGATGTAGACCAGCATCGCCTCGTTGTAGCCCTTCCAGTCGTGCGCGATGAAGCCCTTGTCCGGATACCAGCCCATCGAGATCAGCGGCGCGCGCTGCTGCAGCCACGGCCAGTCCACGCGGCGGTAGATCTCGTCGGCCAGCTTGCGGATCTCGGCCTCGCGCGGATCGTCGCCGGTGTAATACGACTGCGCGAACAGCACGCCCATCAGCAGCAGGCCGGTATCCACGCTCGACAGCTCGACCCAGCTGTTGTAGCGGGCGCCCGTCTGCATGTCGAGGAAGTGGTAGAAGAAACCCTTGTGCCCGCTGCGGCCCTCGGCCTGCGGGCCCATCTTCGCGTTGCGGAAGAAGCGCAGCGTGGCCAGCGTGCGATCGACGGCCTGCGTGCGGCTGACCCAGCCGTTCTCGATGCCGATCGGATACGCCGTCAGCGCGAAGCCGACCGACGCGATGCTGGCGAACGGGCGCGACGGGAAGCGGTCCGGCGTCAGCCCGTTCAGTTCGTTGGTGGTGTCCCAGAAGAACTGGAACGTGCGCCGTTCGATGTCGCGGAACAGCGGCGGCAGCTCCGGCGGGCCCGGCGGCTTCGCCTGCTCGGGCACAGGTGCCGCCTCGACCACCTGCGGGATCGGGCCGGGCTTGGGTGGGTCGGCGTCAGGCTTGGACGTCCTTTCGCAAGCAGCCAGTACCAAGAAGGCCATGCAAAGAACGGCTAACGCTTTCGAACTCCGCATTACAAAAGACCCCTGACCTTAGGCGTATGCGCCGCTGTATGCAGTGCCGTGCAATACAACCCGACACCCCCCGCAACTCCGGCAGTCAACGACGCCACCCCTGTCCTCTTCTGGAGATCGCACGCAACCAACGTAGAGCGGGGATTGACCCGCTTGCGACCGCAGCGCTTGACACTCGAAGAATCCCTGCTGCGACGAGGCCCATCATCGTGGGCCTCGTCGCAACGGTCGATCAGCATCACCAAGTTATCCGCGCGCTCAGGAACAAGGTTCGTGGCTGCGTATAGCTCGAAACGCCGGTCCCGGTGGTGACGAATTCGGTCTGCGGGTTCAGCACGCCACCGGACCCCCACGTGGTGCGGTACGAGCTGATGTTGTCGTTGTTGAACGCATTGATCAGGTCTGCACGCACCTGCAGCTGCATGTCCTCGCTCATCTGGAACAGCTTCGAAAGTGAAAGATCCAACTGCTTGGTGCCAAAGGTTCCCGGAGGATCCACGGCGAGGATGACAAAGGTCCCCTGCGGCGCACCATACTCCCACCATCCCGGCACGGCATTGATGGGGGGCGGCGTCGCCAAGACTCCCTTGGCGGAAAGCGTCAGCCCGAACGGCAGGTCGTAGATACCGGTGACCACCAGGCGATGGCGGGAAACCGCACGCAAATCGATGAACGGGTAGTCGCTGATTGTCTCGGCGTCGAACGAGTAGTGCTCGTCCCCGCCACGATTGCCCTTGGCGCGGGAATAGGTGTAGGCCGCCGTCACCCCCCAGCCGGATTCCTCCGTGTAAGGCTTATCCGCACTGAGCAACAACTGAGTCGTCTTGGTTTCGATCCCGTTGTTGCCAATAATGAGGGAACCAAAGCCAGGCGGCCGGCATTCCCACGGCTGTTGTATTTCAGGCGAGAGCGTGGGCCTGCATATCTGTCGATTGTCAAAGAAATTTCCATTGGGGAATCTGTTTCCCAGCGTGAAGACAAATCCTTCCTTGCTGTGGACATAGGCCACGGTCGCTGACGTCAGCCACTCCCCGAAACCAGCCCGGATACCTAGCGAAGCCTGATCGGAGTACGGCGCCTCCAGATCATTGTTCATCAAATTGATCTCGCCGTTACGCACGTTGGATGTCACCAACGATTGCAACTCTTCGATCCCGTTGAGGTAGCGCGGATCCCAGCTTACGCAGGTGCCTGCTGCAGGCGTACAACCGGAACTTTGTACGAACTGAATCTGGTAGCTCGACAGTGCCGACTTGACCTGCTCAAGCCCCATGTAGTCATAGAGGTTGCGGTCGTAGCTCCGGCCGATGCCACCAAACAGGACCAGATTCTGGTCACCGGACAGGTCGTAGGAGAATCCGAGACGTGGCGCAAAATTGTCCTTGTCGGCTTTACGGTTGTTGCCCGTGCTGATGTAGTCATTGATGTCCACGCCACCCAGGGCAAGCTGCTCGGCATAGGTCGCCGTGATGCCAGGATTCGTTCCCGGTCCTGTCAATGCCGCCACCACCTCCGGGGGCGTCACGAAGTCCAGATACGAAGGAATCTCCTCATAGTCCCAACGTATGCCAAGGTTGAGTTGCAGCCTGTCATTCACGTCCCAATCGTCCTGGATGTAAATGCCGAATTGCTTTGCACGGGTCGTAACGATCGGCGACGCCCCCTCGAACGACGCGTTGAAATTCACCTGATAAGGAATGGAATTGGTGCCGACCGGGGTGAACGCAGTAACAGGAAGGCTGCCATCGTTGACCGCGTACCGGAAAGAGGGGTTCAGCGCCGAATTTTCGCTCTGCGTCAACTCGACGGCCTTGTACTTGACCCCCGCCTTGATCACATGGTCGCCGGCCCACTGAAATGAGTTGAAGGTGATGTCGTTCTGGAACGAGGGCCCGCGCTGTCCCTTGCGCTGGATGGCAAGGCTGCTCGTCGAGTCCGAGAACACAAGAACGTCTCCCTGCACGATTCCCCGGGTATAGACAGACTGGTTGCCCACGTTGTATGGCGCTGGATTGAACAGGGCATCCTCATAGGTGATTCTGGCTTCGTTGAGGAATGTCTCGCCGTAATGCTGCCAGCGAAGATCGTAACGTTCATCAGTATTGAAATTGATCTTGGACGCCGATGCAGTAGTCCGGTCACCGACATCGGTCCGCCCTTCCTCGTCTCTATACTTGACTGAGAACTCCAGCCGATCGTTGTCACCGATATCCCAAGTCAGTTTGCCGAAGTAGAGATCCTCGTTGAATGGCCTCGTATTGGGACCAAGTTGCGAACGGACGCCTTCAGGCAGGAAATTCTCGAACGAGGCCCATTGAGTTGGCGCCGTCACGGGAGGCGAAGGCGTGACGAAATCCTTCGCTTCGTAACTCACGAAGAAGTGCATGCGATCCTCAAGGATCGGCCCTCCGAATGCGATGCCGTATTCGGTTTGATTGGTTTTCTTCTTCTGCGCGCCTGCGGCCTCCTCGGTCACCGTCGGCGAACGCATGTCCGTGTTGGTCGTGCGAGTGAAGAACTCGCCCTGAAACTCATTCGTTCCGGACTTCGTCGCCGCGACGATGGCTGCCGAACCAACTTGGTCGAACTCGGCTTTGTAGTTCGAAGTAATGACCTTGTATTCGCCAATCGCAAGCTGTGGAAAGGGGTTGCCGGCACTCTGGTCCTGCCCCGTCACGCCCCCGGTCAACACGTAGTTCTTCTGGCCAACGCCATCGATGTAGACATTGATCGCACTGGTCTTCTGGGCGCCACCTCGCAGTTGGGTAGTGCCGTCTGAACGAGTCTCGAACTGCATGCCAGGAACGGTGTCGGCAAATTCGAGGAAGTTGCGTGTCAACTGCGGAACCGTGTTGATCTGCTTCAGGGACACGTTGGTGCCGACTTCAGATGTCTTGACTTCCTGCAACGGGGGCGCGGTCACCACGACTGCATCGAGATCGGTCGCATCGGTCGCTGGCGCGCTCTCGGCCACGCCGGACGAAAGGTCCAGGTTCACCGAGGTAGCCACCTGCAACGTCACGGTGCGATCGGTCCCTGGTCCTGCGGACACGACATAAGTGCCCGGCGGCAGGCCGACGAGCGCGTAACTGCCGCCACTCGCTGCGACTTGGCGCTTCTGGCCAGTCGCCGTGTTGGTCGCGGTCACCATCGCACCCTCGGGCGCCTTGCCCCGGAGCGTGGCGTTGGAGGACTGTGCGAAAGCGGGCGCCGCCAGCATCAGGCAGCTCGCGAGTGCGCAGCACAGGACACTGCGGTTGAAACTGCGCGGTCCGGGGGAATTGCGGTTCATGGCGGGGTCTCTCCAAAAGGGCTCAAGTGCGGATCAGCATGGAATCGATTACATCGACGCTCAAAAAAATCGGCGGGCGATAGCCGTCTACCTCCCTCAGGAACTGTCCAGTCCAGGCCTGCTGGTGGCCGACACACTCGACGATCGCGCGACCAGCCGTGGTTCCAGCAAGCCGGCTTCGGGTGTTGCCGCGTCGGGCCCGGCTTCCATTTCCAGCAGCGCACGCAAGCTGCTGGCGCCAAGTTCGGCGATGTCCACACGCATCGTCGTGAGCGCGGGGTGTACGTAGCGCGAAAGCGGGATGTCGTCGAACCCCGCCAGCGCGACCTGGTCCGGCACCCGGATGCCGGCCTGGTTCAGCGCGAACAGGCAGCCCAGGGCCATCATGTCGTTGGCCGCGAACACCGCGTCCGGGAGATTGCCGCCGGCGAGCAACGACTGCCCGGCGCGATGGCCGGAGGCCTCGTCGAAATCGCCGGGGAGCACCCGGATCGCCTCGCCAGGCAGGGCATCGGCCATCGCCTCGGTGTAGCCGCGCAGGCGTTCGCGTGCGTCGAAGTTGTCTTCCGGCCCGGCGATGAAGGCGATGCGGCGATGGCCGGCTCCCAGCAGGTGGCGCATCATCGAGCGCGCGCCACCGTAGTTGTCCACGCCGACGCAGGCGTGGCCATCGGCCGCGAGCCCGGTGTTCATCAGCACGGTGGGCATGGTCGGTACGAGGTTGTCGCGGAGAATGTCGAGGTTGCCGACGAACGGCGACATCAGCAGCAGGCCGTCGACCCGCCCGCGCATCGTGCGCAGGGCCGCGCCCTGCTCTTCCGGATGGCCGTGGTAGCTGGACACCAGCAGGTGCAGGCCGCGTTCGCGCGCGACCTGGTCGATGCCGCGCATCAGTTCCGAGAAGAACTCGCCGTACAGGTCGGGCAGCACCACGCCGATGGTCTGGGTGCGCCTGCTGCTGAGGCTGCGCGCCGCGTGGTGCGGGCTGTATCGCATCTGGTTGGCGACGTTGAGGACGCGCTTGCGCACCTCCTCTGCAACGTTCTGGTGACCGTTGAGGGCACGCGACACCGTTGCCACCGACACGTTGGCTCGCAGCGCAACATCCTTGATCGTCACGCTCATCCTGCCCTCCACAGGTCTCGCGTCGCGCGCAATGTAAACGTTTTCAAAACAGGATGTAAAGCAAATGTTGCGAAGGAAAATGCTGCGCTGCAGTAATGCTGCGCCGCATCAATAATCGTGCGTCTGTCGGGCTTTCCGACGCTGCGCGGTGGCAGCGCTCACCGGCCCATCACCTCGAACGTCGCGTGCTGGTCGGCCGCGGAGCTTCCGCCGGTGAACACGGTGAAGGTGCCCGGTTCGACCACGCGCTGCATGCGCGCGTCGAGCATCGACATGTCGTCGAAGCCGAGTTCGAAGGTGACGGTGCGCGATTCGCCCGGCTGCAGTTCCACCCGTCGGAACCCGCGCAGTTCACGTACCGGCCGGGTGATGCTGGCGACGTCGTCGCGCAGGTACAGCTGCACCACCTCGGTGCCGGCGCGCTTGCCGGTGTTGGTCACGCGCACGCGCACCTGCTGGCGCAGGTCGCCCGGGGCGAGGGTGGCCCTGGCCACGGTCGGTGCGTCGTAGCGGAACGTGGTGTAACTCAGGCCGTGTCCGAACGGGTACAGCGGCGTCCAAGGCACGTCGATGTACTTGCTGGTGTACTTCTCGCCCTCGCGCGGCGGACGCCCGGTGTTCTTGTGTGCGTGGTAGATCGGCACCTGGCCGACGTTGCGCGGGAACGTCACCGGCAGCTTGCCCGAGGGGTTCGCATCGCCGAACAGCACGTCGACCAGCGCGTTGCCGCCTTCCACGCCCGGGAACCAGGCCTCGAGGATCGCCGGCACCTTGCCCTGCAGCGCGCCGATCGACAGCGGCCGGCCGTTGAGCAGCACAGCGACCACGGGCTTGCCGGTGGCGGCGACGGCCAGTGCCAGTTGCTGCTGCACGCCCGGCAGGTCGAGCGAGCTGCGGTTGTTGGCCTCGGCGCTCATCTCCGGATGCTCGCCGAGGAACATCACCACGGCGTCGGCGCCGCGCGCGGCCTGCACCGCCGCGTCGATGCGCGAGGTGTCCTGGCTGTTGAGGTCGGCGCCCTCGGCAACCACCAGGCGCATGCGTCCGTCAAACGCCGACTGCAGCGCCTTCAGCGGCGTCACCGCGTCCTCGGGGCGGCCGATGCCGACCCAGTTGCCGAGCATGCCCCAGGGTTCGTTGGCCAGCGGGCCGATGACCGCCAGCGTGCCGATCGACTTCGACAGCGGCAGCACGTCGCCCTGGTTCTCCAGCAACACCATCGACTTGCGCGCGATTCGGCGCGCGGCCTCGCGGTGCGTCGGGGTGAGCGTCATCGCCTGCTGGTGGGCCAGGCCGCCCTTGCAGTAGCGGTAGGGGTCGTCGAACAGTCCGAGGCGGTACTTCGCGTTCAGCACGCGGCGTACCGAGGCGTCCACCTCCGCCAGCGGCACTCGACCGGCCTGCACCGCGGCGGGCAGGTCCTTGAGGTAGATGTTGCTGACCATGTCCACATCCACGCCGGCATGCAGGGCCAGCCGCCCGGCGTCCTCGCGCGTCGCCGCCACGCCGTGCTGCATCAGCTCGAGCACGCCGGTGTAGTCGCTGACCAGCAGGCCGTCCCAGTGCCAGCGATCGCGCAGCAGGCCGTTGATCAGGCCCTGGTGGGCATGCATCGGCACCCCGGCGATCTCGTTGAACGAGGCCATCACCGACTGCGCGCCGGCGTCGATCGCGGCCTTGAACGGCGGCAGGTAGACCTCGTGCAGCGTGCGCTCGGGAATGTCGGCGATGTCGTAGTCGCGGCCGCCCTGCGCCGCGCCATAGGCCACGAAGTGCTTGGCGGTGGCCAGCACCGTGTCGGGAGCGGCGAGATCGTCGCCCTGGAAGCCGCGCACGCGCGCCGCGGCCAGCACCGAGCCGAGATACGGGTCTTCGCCCGCGCCCTCGACGATGCGCCCCCAGCGCGGGTCGCGGGCCACGTCCACCATCGGCGCGTAGGTCCAGTGCACGCCGTGGGCGGCGGCTTCGACCGCCGCGATGCGGGCTGATTCGCGGGCCGCCTCCGGGTCGAAGCTGGAGGATTCGCCCAGCGGCACCGGGAAGGTGGTGCGCATGCCGTGGATCACGTCGTAGGCGAACAGCAACGGGATCCCCAGCCGCGATTCCTCGACCGCGATGCGCTGCAGGCGGCAGGTCAGTTCGGCCCCCTCGGTCCCCAGCCACGAGCCGATCTCGCCGCGGCGCAGCTGGTCCTCGTTGCCGGCCAGCGCGGCCGGGCCGGTGCTGTTGTTCACGCCGGGCGGCTGGTTCAGCTGGCCCAGCTTCTCGGCCAGCGTCATCTTCGCCAGCAGCGCGCCGACGAAGGCCTTCTCGGCGGCGGCATCCCCGGCGGAGGTGACCGGACGCGGCGGCGCATCCGCCCAGGCGGCGGGTGCGGCGAGCGCCGCCAGCAGGCATCCGGCCAGGATGGCGGGCATCCGGGTGGTCGTCGTTCGTGTCATGGCCCCTCCCGGGCGCTCAGGGGCCGCGACTGTAAACGTTTCCAGCCGCCCGTGTCATGGCGCCCTGCCGCAATTCCAGGGTCAGGGCAGCACGCGCCGGAACGGCCGCACGTCCACCCTCTCGTACACGCCGGCGACGACATAGGGATCGGCGTCGGCCCAGGCGCGGGCGGCCTCGAGCGACGCGAACTCGGCAATGACGATGCTCCCGCTGAAACCGGCTGGTCCCGGATCCTCGGCGTCGATGGCCGGGCACGGGCCGGCCAGCAGCAGGCGTCCCTCGTCGCGCAGCGCCACGAGCCGGGCCAGGTGCTGCGGGCGGGCCTCGATGCGCCGCGCCAGTACGTCAGCCCCGTCGTGACCTTCGATCGCGTACCACATGCCCTGCTCCTCGCGCCTCGTCTGCCGGTGGCCGCATTCTAGGGCCGGCGTCGCCTCCGCCCGGCGCTGGACAGCGCGCGGGCCAGCGCTTAACCTAGCGTCCAGTTCCGCAGCCGAACGCAGCTCCCGTCACCCACAGACGCCGAGTCGCTGCCCCTTCGGCCAGACCCGATCCCCCTTCGCAGTCTTCTGCCGGCATCCGGCATGGCCTGCCCGTGGCATCCGGTCGCAACGATAGCTTTGCCAGTGCGCTGTTCCGGACCCGTGCCTCCCAGGGGGCGCACGCCCGTACGCGCGAGCCGCGGCCGCTGGCCGGCGCGGCGCCACTCGACTGCCAGACGGTCCGGAGGGACCGAAACGCGAATGAGCCAATCCGCTCCCGACCACGCCGCCGCGCAGGCGCCGCCCCATCCGCAGCAGCAGGAAATGCCGCTGGCGGTGGTGCACGGCCAGCCGGTGCTGCAGATCCCGCAGGATCTGTACATCCCGCCGGATGCGCTGGAGGTCATCCTCGAGGCCTTCGAGGGCCCGCTCGACCTGCTGCTGTACCTGATCCGCCGGCAGAACCTCGACATCCTCGACATCCCGGTCGCCGAGATCACCCGCCAGTACGTCGAGTACATCGGGGTGATGCAGGACTTGCGCTTCGAGCTGGCCGCCGAATACCTGGTGATGGCCGCGATCCTGGCCGAGATCAAGTCGCGGCTGCTGCTGCCGCGCCCGGCCAGCGAGGAAGGCGTCGAGGACGATCCGCGCGCCGACCTGGTCCGCCGGCTGCAGGAATACGAACGCTTCAAGCAGGCCGCCGAGGACCTCGACACCCTGCCCCGCCTCGACCGCGACACCTCGACCGTCTCGGCCTTCGTGCCCGACCGCGCCTCGGTCCGGCTTCCGCCACCGGTGGAATTGCGCGAGATGCTGATGGCGCTGCACGACGTGCTCAAGCGTGCCGAACTGCTGACCAGCCACGCCATCCGCCGCGACGCGCTCAGCGTGCGCCAGCGCATGGGCGAACTGCTGGCCAAGCTGCAGGACGGCGCCTTCCACCGCTTCGAAGCGCTGTTCGAGCCGCGCGAAGGCGAGCTCGGCGTGGTGGTGACCTTCCTCTCCATCCTGGAACTGGCCAAGGAACGCCTGCTCGACATCGTGCAGGAAGCGCCGCTGGCCCCGATCTACCTCAAGTCCCTCGCCACCGAACGCGGCGAAGGCGACACGCTCGAACTCTCCAGCGAGTTCGACGACGAACCGGATGCCGCCAATGACGTCTGACGACACCCTGCCCGCGAGCGACGACGACGCGCGGGACGCCGCCTACCCCTCCAGCCGCCTCGACCAGGCGCTGGTCACCCGCATCGTCGAGGCCGCGCTGCTGGCCTCGAACCAGCCGCTCACCGTGGTCCAGCTCAACGCGCTGTTCCCGCTCGACGAACCGGCGCCGGACGGCAGCGTGCAGCAGGCACTGGACACGCTGCAGGCCGACGCCGCCAGCCGCGGCATCGAACTGGTCGAGGTCGGCTCGGGCTGGCGCTACCAGGTGCAGGCCGACGTGCACGCCTGGGTGGCGCGGCTGTGGACCGAGCGCCAGACCAAGTACACCCGCGCCACGCTGGAAACGCTGGCGCTGATCGCCTACCGCCAGCCGATCACGCGCGGCGAGATCGAGCAGGTGCGCGGCGTCGCCACCAACAGCAACATCATCAAGGCGCTCGAGGAGCGCGAGTGGATCCGCGTGGTCGGCCATCGCGACATGCCGGGCCGGCCGGAGCTGCTCGGCACCACCAAGGGCTTCCTCGACTACTTCGGCCTCAAGCGCCTGGACGAATTGCCGCCGCTGTCGGAGCTGAAGGACTTCGGCGAGCTCGAACCGCAGTTCCAGTTCGACGGCGAGGCGCGCGCGGTCGGCGGCATCGCGACCGATGGCGATGACGGCGCCGCGGAAGGCGACATTGCCGCCAACGACGCCTCCGCCGCCGGCGAAGGCGATGCACTGGACGAGACGCCCGCCGACCTCGACGCGCGGCTCGAGGTCGAATCCGAAACCGATACCCACGATGCCGACTTCGCGAGCGAAGCGGCCGACACCGACGAAGACGACGACATCGCCGAGGATGGCGACGGCACCGGAGCAGGACATGAGTGAGCAACGACCCGCCGCCGGCGGCCGCAAGCTGTCGCTGAAACGCGGCGAAGACAAGGCCGCCGAGGCCCCCCGCCTGGAAGAGCGCCTGCACAAGGTGCTGGCGCAGGCGGGCCTGGGCTCGCGACGCGCGCTGGAGCAGCGCATTGCCGACGGCCTGGTCAAGGTCAACGGCGAAACCGCGCAGACCGGCATGTCGGTCAAGGGCGGCGACAGGATCGACATCGACGGCCGCAGCTTCGTCGCCAGTGCGCTGACCGAACCGGCGCGCGTGCTGATGTACAACAAGCCCGAAGGCGAAGTGACCACGCGCGAGGATCCCGAAGGCCGCCCGACGATCTTCGACGCCCTGCCCGCGCTCAAGGGCGCGCGCTGGATCGCGATTGGCCGCCTCGACATCAACACCACCGGCCTGCTGCTGCTGACCACCGACGGCGAACTCGCCAACGCGATGATGCATCCCTCCTACGAGGTCGAGCGCGAGTACGTCTGCCGCGTGCGCGCGCCCGAGGGCGAGGAGACCGTGTCCGACAAGATCGTCGACCGCCTCGCGCGTGGCGTTGCGCTGGACGACGGCCCGGCGAAGTTCGACGCGATCAAGCGCATCGGTGGCACCCCGGCGCAGGACAGCGTGAGCAACGAATGGTTCCAGGTGCTGCTCAAGGAAGGCCGCAACCGCGAAGTGCGCCGCCTGTGGGAATCGCAGGGCTGCCAGGTCAGCCGGCTCAAGCGCATCCGCTACGGCAAGGTGTCGCTGCCGCAGACGCTGCTGCGCGGCCAGTCGCAGGAGCTGCCCGACGCGCAGGTGGACGCGCTGCGCAAGGAGCTCAAGCTCGAGGAAGGCCCGCCGCCGGCGCTGACCCTGCTGCCGGTGATCGGCCAGCGCAAGGCGGCCAAGGCGACCGTGCACGTGGGCGGCGAACGTCGCCAGCAGGGCTATGTCAACGGCCACAACACCGCCGACGAAGGCCGCGAGCTGCGTCGCTTCGACCACGTGCGCGAAGACCGCCGCGGCCGCGGCGGCAAGAAGCCGCACGGTGGCCTGACCGTCAGCGGTGAACAGGCCGCCAAGCAGTCGCAGAAGCCGTTCAAGCAGCGTGCCCAGAAAGGCCCGAAGCCGCTGCCCGACGGCAACCCCGCCGCGTTCCGCACCTGGTACGTGCCCGACGGCGTGGACACCGGCCCCGCCGGCCACCGCAATGCCGATGGCCGCGGCCCGAAGAAGCCGTTCAACCGCAGCAAGCGTGGCCCCGGACAGGGTGCGGGCGGTGGCGGCCAGGGGCAGGGGCAAGGACCGGGCCGCGGCGGCGGTGGGCAGGGCCCCTCGCGCAACAAGGCCTCGCGTCCCTACGGGCATCCCGACAGCGCACCGTCGTTCCCGTCCGACCATGCCTCGCCCGGGGCCTTCAACCCGTACAACACCGCCCGCCCGAAAAGCCCGCGCCCGGGCGGCAACAACCGTCCCAAGGGCCCGCGCCCGGGCGGCGGCGGCAACCGCGGACCGCGCGGCGGCAATCGCTGAGGTAGGCCGAGCTCCACGCCAATCCCGCCGCGCGTGCGTGGTGAATGGCGTGGCGGCCGCGCTTCCATACGTGATCGGGAAGTATCTTCTCCCCATGATCCCGACCACATCGATCACGCATGTACGCATCCGCGCGGAGGACGCGTGACGGCAGGCAATCGATCACTGACCGCTGCGCAGGCAGAGCGCCTCGCGTCCGCGCTTGGTTTGCTGCGCGCCGGACAGGTCGCTCAGGCAGTTGCCATCACCAGGGCGTTGGCCAGCGAAGCTCCGCTGTCGGCGGATCCGCAACACGCCCTGGGGATGTCGTTGGCCGCCCTCGGCGATGTCGTCGGCGCGGAGCCCGCATTTCGCCAGGCCATCGCGTTGGCGCCGGACAACGAGCCCATGCGCCTGGATTTCGCGTCCTGGCTACGCAACGTGGGCCGCCCGCACCATGCGCTGGAGCTGCTGGCGGGTGCCCCGCCTTCCACGCAGATCATGACCCAGTGCGGGTTGCTCTTCCTGCAACTCGGCGACCCCTTGCGTGCCAGCATCGCGTTGGAGCAGGCGACGATCGCAGATCCCGCGTCGTCGATCGCATGGCATGGCCTGGGCAATGCGCTGCGCATGCTCGACCGCCCCGAAGACGCGGCCGATGCCTTCCGCAAGGCGACCTCACTCGCACCCGAGTCCGCGACCGCCTGGATCAACCTCGGTGTCGCGCTGCGCCTCACCGGACGTGCCCAGGAAGCACTGGATTGCCTGCGTCGGGCCGAAGCGCTGGGATACACGGGCCCGGAACTGCAGGACGTGGTCAACGGCGTCCTCGTCGACCTGGGCCGTCCGGCGGACGCGGTCGCAGGTGCAGTCGGGCTGGTGGCCCGCTACCCTGGCTTTGCGCAGGGACACGACACGCTGGCGCACATGCTGCTCGAGCATGCCTCCGGGACTGCATCGAACGAAGATCCCTTGGCGCGCTTCCGGCAAGCGGCGAACCAGCAGCCCACCAATCGCGACCTCCAACTGCGATTCCTGAGGAAGTTGCTGTCGACAGGACAGGCGCATGAAGTCCTGGCGCGTCTCGGATCCGGCCTGCCATCCGGCAACGACCCCCACCTCGCTTGGTGTGCAGCCGAAGCGCACGACCTGCTTGGTCAACACCAAGAGGCAGCGGCGCTGTATGCGGCTGCGCAACGGTCGCTCGGAGAGGTGCCGGACTTCCTGAACGCATACGCGCGCCATGCCTTCAAGGCAAAGCGGTTCGATCTGGCGGAAGCGAATGCACTGGCGATCGTGCAGCTCGACCCCGGCAACCAGGAAGCATGGTGCCATCTCGGAACTTCGTGGCGACTCAGGGGCGACCCCCGCGAATCCTGGTTGCTGGACTACGAGCGGCTGGTCGGATACGTCGAGATCGACACGCCATCCGGCTTCGCGGACCAGGCGGGATTTCTGGAAGCGCTGCGAACCGTGCTGGAAGCAATGCATGTCACCAGCCGCCAACCGATCCAGCAGAGCGTGCGCAACGGCTCGCAGACACCGGGACAACTTTTCGGCAACGACGATCCTGTGATCCGGGCAGCGGAACGCGCGATGCGCGACGCGATCGACCGCTGGCGGTCGACGCTGCCGGAGGATGCCAACCATCCATTCGTCGCGCGCAAACAGGGCAAGCTGCGATTCACGGGCTCGTGGTCGGTTCGCCTGCGGTCCTCGGGAAGCCACGCCAATCACATCCACCAGCAAGGCTGGATGAGTTCGGCGTTCTACGTGTCGTTGCCCCGGGCCGTTCGCGAAGGGCGCGCCGACGAAGGCCACCCGGGCTGGCTGCAGTTCGGGCAGCCGGCACACGAGTTGGGCCTGGACCTGCCGCCGTGCCGCATGGTCCGACCACAGGTCGGATGGCTGACGCTGTTTCCGTCCTACATGTGGCACGGAACGCTGCCCTTCAGCGACGACGAACCTAGGCTGACGATCGCTTTCGACGTCCGCACGACGTAGCGCCGGCAGCGCTCCGGAGACGAACGCGACGCCGCCGCCTCGCCGTTGAATCACACGTCGCCGCGGGGCAGCTCGCGCAGCTTGCCTTCGTGCAGTTCGACCACGCGGTCGAGCTTGCGTGCGAGACGACGGTCGTGCGTTACCAGCGCGAGGCTGGTGCCCTGCGCGCGGTTGAGGTCGAGCATCAGTTCGAACACCGTCGCGGCGGTCTTCTCGTCGAGGTTGCCGGTGGGCTCGTCGCCGAGCACGCAGGCCGGCTTGTTCACCAGGGCACGCGCCACCGCGGCGCGCTGGCGCTCGCCACCCGACAGTTCGCCGGGCTTGTGCTCGAGCCGATGGCCGAGGCCGACTGCTTCCAGCAGCGCGCGCGCGCGTTGCGATGCATCGCCGACGCCGGCGTCGCCGAGCAGCGCCGGCAGCATCACGTTCTCCAGCGCGGAGAATTCCGGCAGCAGGTGATGGAACTGGTAGACGAAGCCCAATGCCCGGTTGCGCAATTGCCCGCGCGCGCCGTCGGACAGCGTGCTCATCTGGTGCCCCGCCACGAAGACTTCACCCGCCGTCGGCGTGTCGAGTCCGCCCAGAAGGTGCAGCAGGGTGCTCTTGCCTGCGCCTGAAGCGCCGAGGATCGCCACCGTTTCGCCCGGCGCCACCGCGAAGTCGAGCCCGTCGAATACCGGCGTGCGCAGCTTGCCCTCGGCATAGGTCTTGCCGAGGCCCTCGGCGCGGATCACGTCGGCGGAGGTGGCGGCGGATTGCGGTTCCGCTTCCCGATGTCCGCTGCCCGATTCACGGCTACTCATAGCGCAGCGCCTCCGCCGGGGCCGTGCGCGCTGCGCGCCACGCGGGATAGATCGTCGCCAGGAAGGCCATCACCAGCGCGGTCGAGGCGATCATCACCACGTCGCTCACCTGCAGGTCGATCGGAAGCCCGGTCACGTAGTACACGTCCTCCGGCATCAGCACCACGCCGAACAGGCGTTCGAGGCCGCGCAGGATGTGCTCGAGGTTGAAGGTCAGCAGCAATCCACCGACCACGCCCAGCAAGGTGCCGATCACGCCGATCAGCGTACCCTGCACCATGAACACGCGCATCACGCCGCCCGGCGTGAGCCCCAGCGTGCGCAGGATGGCGATGTCGGCCTGCTTGTCGGTGACCAGCCCGACCTGCGATGCCACCAGGTTGAACGAGCCCATCACGATGATCAGCGACAGCAGGATGCCGATCATGGTCTTCTCCAGTTTCAGCGCGCGGAACATGTTCGCGTTCTCCATGCGCCAGTCGCTGACCTGGTAGTAGCCGGGCAGCTGCAGCGCGAGGTCGCGCGCGACTTCCCACGCCTTGTCCATGTCGTGCAGCTTCAGGCGCACGCCGGTGACGCCGTCGCCCATCCGCAGCAGGCGTTGCGCGTCCTGCAGGTTCACCACCGCCAGGCGCCTGTCGAAGTCCTGGTAGCCGGCCTCGAACAGGCCGCTGACGGTGAAGCGCTTGAGCTGCGGCACCGCGCCCATCGGCGTCACCTGGAAGTCGGTGGTGACCACGATGCGGTCACCGACGCGCACGCCCAGCCAGGTCGCCAGTTCCTTGCCCAGCACGATGTTGAAGGCCCCCGGCTGCAGGTCGGACAGCTTGCCCTCGACCATCCAGTGCGCCAGCTCGGACACCTGCGATTCGTCGCCCGGCGACACGCCGCGGATCGCCGCGGGCTCCTGCCGCGAGCTGCGCAGCAACGCCTGCGCATCGATGAAGGGCGCGGCACCCGCCACGCGCGGATCCTTGCGTGCCACCTCGATCGCGTGGGGCCAGCCCTGCATCGCCTCGCCCGCCGCGCTCACGGTGGCGTGCGCGACCATGCCGAGCATGCGGTCCTTGATTTCGCGCTGGAAGCCGCTCATCACCGCCAGCGTGGTGATGAGCACGGTCACGCCGATGGCGATGCCGAGGATCGATGCCAGCGAGATGAAGGAGATGAAGCCGTTGCGGCGCTTGGCGCGCAGGTAGCGCAGGCCGATGGCGGCGGGGATCGGTTTGAACATGCGCTCGGGCCTGCAGGTCAGCCGCTATGGTGCCATCGAAGTCCCGCCCCGGGCAGCCTCGCCACCAGCCGCGGCCAGACGCAGTTCACGTCTCGATGCCGCTGGCAGCGTGTCCGGCCACCAGGACACGTCGCGACGACGCCCGTCGCTCCCGCGCCAGCAGGCGAAGACCAGCGGACCACGCCACTGCAGCGCCAGATCGTCCACCGCCACGCCGTCGACGAGCGCCGGCTGGCCGCTGCGGAACACGAAGTGGTGCGGCGGCCTGCGCGCCTCGCGCCGCAGGCGGCGGTCCGTCCAGCCCAGCACCAGGGCCGCCGCCGGCCATGCGAGCACGGGCGGCAGTTCCGACGCCAGCAGCGATGCCGCGGCGAGGATGCCCAGCAGCGCCAGCGCCGCGAGCAGCCAGCGCGAGGGACGCCAGTCGAGGCGCGCGGCGGGGCCGCCGTCAGTCCGGCGGAAGCGCGCGGATGCGCTGGACGAGCGCGTCGAGTTCGGCATCGGTCGCGGCCTCGTGGCCCATGAACCAGTGCCAGAGCTTATCGTCCTCGCTGTCCAGCAGCCGTAGGAAAACACCGCGCTCGGCGTCGGAGGACTGCGCCCATTCGCGCTCCAGCCAGCGCACGCACAGCTGGTCGAGTTCGCGCATGCCGCGCCGGCAGCGCCAGCGCAGCCGCCGCAGCTCGGCGGCGTCGGCCTCCGCGGTCACGCCGGCTTCGCCTGTCGTGGAGGTGGCACGCCTGCGGACGGATCCTTCTCCCGCGCTGGGGAGAAGGACGCGGCCTCAGCCATGGCGCGCCAGCATCAGCTGCTTGATCGAGCCGATCGCCTTCGCCGGATTGAGCCCCTTCGGGCAGGTCCGCGCGCAGTTCATGATCGTATGGCAGCGATAGAGCTTGAACGGATCCTCCAGCTCGTCCAGGCGCGCGCCGGTGTCCTCGTCGCGGCTGTCGACGATCCAGCGATAGGCCTGCAGCAGTACCGCCGGGCCGAGGTAGCGCTCGCCGTTCCACCAGTAGCTCGGGCAGCTGGTGGTGCAGCAGGCACACAGGATGCATTCGTAGAGGCCGTCGAGCTTGTCGCGGTCGGCCGGAGACTGCAGCCGCTCGCGGTCCGGCGGCGGTGCGCTCTGCGTGCGGATCCAGGGCTGGATCGATGCGTACTGCGCGTAGAAATGGGTGAGGTCCGGGACGAGGTCCTTGACCACGCTCATGTGCGGCAGCGGGTAGACCGGCACCTCAGCCTTCCTGCAGTCGGCGATCGCCAGCGTGCACGCCAGCGTGTTGGTGCCGTCGATGTTCATCGCGCACGAGCCGCAGATGCCCTCGCGGCACGAGCGGCGGAACGCCAGCGTCGGGTCGATCTCGTTCTTGATCTTGATCAGCGCGTCCAGGACCATCGGCCCGCACTTGTCGAGGTCGACCTCGTAGGTGTCGGTGCTGGGGTTGTCGCCGTCCTCCGGGTTCCAGCGATACACCTTGAAGGTGCGCACGCGGGTCGCTCCGGCCGGCGCCTTGAAGTGCCTGCCCTTCTTGATCTTCGAGTTCTTCGGGAGGGTGAATTCGGCCATGGCGGATCCGTGATTCGTTATTGGTGATGCGTGATTCGGAAGGGCGGGTTTCGCGTCGTCATCGGCTTTTTCCAACCGCCGATCACGGATCACCAATCATGTCTGTCAATACACGCGCGCTTTCGGCGGCACCACTTCGACTTCGTCGTCGAGGGTGTACATGTGCACCGGGCGGTAGTCGATGCCCACCTTGCCCGACTCGTCGATGCCGGCCAGCGTGTGCTTCTGCCAGTGGACGTCGTCGCGCTCCGGATAGTCCTCGCGCGCATGCGCGCCGCGCGACTCCTTGCGGTTCTCGGCCGAGGTGATGGTCACCAGGGCCTGGCCGAGCAGGTTCTGCAGCTCCAGGGTCTCGATCAGGTCGGAGTTCCACACCAGCGAGCGGTCGCTGACCTTGACGTCCGCGAACGAGTCGCGGATCTCGTAGATCTGCTTCACGCCCTCCGCCAGCGTTTCTTCGGTCCGGAACACCGCCGCATGCGCCTGCATCGAACGCTGCATGCGGTCGCGGATGACCGCCGTCGGCGTGTCGCCGCTGGCGTTGCGCAGGCGATCGAGGTTGGCGACCGCCTTGTCGGTGGCATCGGCGGCGAGCGGCTTGTGCGGCTGGTTGGGCTGGATCGTCTCGGCGCAGCGGTTGGCCACCGCGCGGCCGAACACCACCAGGTCGAGCAGCGAGTTGGAGCCGAGGCGGTTGGCGCCGTGCACTGACACGCACGCGGCCTCGCCGATCGCGTACAGGCCCGGCACCACCGCATCGGGATCGCCGTTCTTCAGCTGCACCACTTCGCCGTGGTAGTTGGTCGGGATGCCGCCCATGTTGTAGTGCACGGTCGGGATCACCGGGATCGGCTGCTTCTCCACGTCGACGCCGGCGAAGATCCTGGCGCTTTCGGCGATGCCCGGCAGCTTCTTGTGGATGTCCTTGGGGTCGAGGTGGGTCAGGTCGAGGAAGATGTGGTCCTTGTGCTCGCCCACGCCGCGGCCTTCGCGGATCTCGATGGTCATCGAACGGCTGACCACGTCGCGCGAGGCAAGGTCCTTCGCGTTCGGCGCGTAGCGCTCCATGAAGCGCTCGCCGTTGCTGTTGCGCAGGATGCCGCCTTCGCCGCGCACGCCCTCGGTGATCAGGCAGCCCGCGCCGTAGATGCCGGTAGGATGGAACTGCACGAACTCCATGTCCTGCAGGCCCAGTCCCGCGCGCAGCGCCATGCCGCCGCCGTCGCCGGTGCAGGTGTGCGCCGAGGTGGCGGAGAAATAGGCGCGGCCGTAGCCGCCGGTCGCCAGAACCACGCCGTGCGCGCGGAACAGGTGCAGCGTGCCCTCGGCCATGTCCAGCGCCAGCACGCCCCGGCAGGCGCCGTGCTCGTCCATGATCAGGTCGAGCGCGAAGTACTCGATGAAGAAGCGCGCATCGTGCGCCAGTGACTGCTGGTACAGCGTGTGCAGGATCGCGTGGCCGGTGCGGTCGGCCGCGGCGCAGGTGCGCTGGGCGATGCCCTTGCCGTAGTCGGTGGTCATGCCGCCGAACGGACGCTGGTAGATCTTGCCTTCCTCGGTGCGCGAGAACGGCACGCCCTGGTGTTCCAGCTCGATGACGGCGGGGATCGCCTCGCGGCACATGTACTGGATGGCGTCCTGGTCGCCCAGCCAGTCCGAGCCCTTGATGGTGTCGTAGAAATGGAAACGCCAGTTGTCCGGGCCCATGTTGCCGAGCGCGGCGGAAATGCCGCCCTGCGCCGCGACGGTGTGCGAGCGCGTCGGGAACACCTTGGTGATGCAGGCGGTCTGCAGGCCCTTCTGCGCCAGCCCGAAGGTGGCGCGCAGGCCAGCGCCACCAGCGCCGACGACGATCATGTCGTACTTGTGTTCGGTAATCGGATACGCGGAGGTCATCACGGGCTCAGGCAGTGAAGGCGATGCGGACGATCGCGTACAGGGAGGCGATGGCGCCCAGCCCGCAGAGGAAGGTGACGAGGAGCTGCAGCGCGAGCTCGAGCGCGCGCTGGTGCACGTAGTCCTCGATCACCACCTGCAGGCCGAGCCGCGCGTGCCAGAACAGCGTCACCAGGAAGATCGAGAACAGGATGGCGTTCCAGGGCCGCGCAATGATGCCGCGCGCGGTCGCCAGGTCGGCGCCCACCAGCGACAGCAGGGTGAGGATGAACCAGACCACCAGCGGCACGAGGATGATCGCGGTGACGCGCTGCTTCCAGAAATGCTCGGTGCCGGTCTTGCCCGAGCCCAGGCCAAGCGCGCGCTTGAGCGGCGTGCGCAGGCTCGCCGCGCGCGAGGTCTGGCCGCCACCGCCCGGGAAATCGCCGCTCATGCACCACCCCGCAGGCCGCAGTACCAGATCAGGCCGGTGATCGCGAAACCGAGCACGAATACCGCGTAACCGGTCTTGTAGGCGGTGGGGATGGCGAAGCCCCAGCCCGCGTCCCACAGCAGGTGGCGGATGCCGTTGAGCAGGTGGTACACCAGCGCCAGGGTGAAGCCGAACAGGAAGACCAGCCCAATCGGCGAAGCCCACTGCTTCGACGCGAAGGCGTAGGCCTCGCCGCCGAGCGCGATGGCCATCAGCCACCAGACCAGGGAGATGCCTCCCAACGCCAGCGACACGCCGGTGATGCGATGGAGGATGGACATCGTCGACGTGATCTGCGGCCGGTAGACCTGCAGGTGCGGCGACAGGGGTCGTTCGCGGGTGGCCATCGCTGTACTGCTCTCCTCGCTGGCGGCTGCGCCGCGTGGCTGGATCGTGGCGGGATCGGCGCCGGCGCGCAATCCGTCAAAAGTCGATGCAACGCCCGTTCTTTTCCCAGTCGCCGTACCGGGTGGGATCGAGGCCTCCCCGGCCTCCGGATTCGGGCTGGGGCGACCCGCCGGTCGGGGCCACTGCAACAGGCTTTTCCACCTGTTCCGCCCCCGGGGCCGGGCCCTCGTCGCCTATCATGTCGCGGTCATTCACCAGTCGAAGTTTAAATCCGGGGCCCATGTCCGACAAGGCACAAGGCGGGAATGGCGCTTTTTTCGCCATTCCGGGCGCCAGCATCCTCGCCATCGAAGGACGCGATGCGATCGCGTTCGCGCAGGCGCAGTTCATGAGCGACGTCGCTGCGCTGGCGCCAGGCCACTGGCACTGGAGCGGCTGGCTGACACCGAAAGGCCGCGTGATCGCCCTGTTCGCCCTGCTCCGGCTGGCCGAGGACACGCTGCTGCTGGTGCTGCCGGATGCGAACGCCAACGACATCGTTTCGCGATTGCAACGCTTCGTCTTCCGCAGCAAGGCCACGCTGCGCGCATGCGGCGACCTGTTCGCCATCGGCGCCCTGCAGCCGCCAATCAGCGCCGCCGGCGCGCGGTTCGCAAGCCGCGACGACGGCTTCGAGCTCGACTTCGGCACCGCGGTGCATCCGCGCAGCCTGCGTCTGGGCACGAAGGCAGGCAGCGACGACGAGGCGGGTGCGCAAGCGTGGCGCCGGGTCGATCTCGCGCACGGCTTCCCGCGCCTGCCCCGCACCGAGGAATCGCCATGGACGCCGCAGCAGCTCTCGCTTGAACGCCTCAAGGCGTACAGCGTGAAAAAGGGCTGCTATCCGGGACAGGAGATCGTCGCACGGACGCATTTCCTCGGCCAGGCCAAGCGCGGCCTGGTGCGTCTGCATGGTGCGGGCCTGGCATCGGCCGGCGAACTGCTGGACGCCTCGTCCGCCGACGCCGCGCACGCCCGACCCCTTGGCCAGGTGGTGTGCAGCGCGGTTGACGAAGCACTCGCGGTGATGCCGCTGGACGCCGGCGACGGACCGTTTTCGGTCGAAGGCCACCGCTGCGAGCGGCTGCCGCTGCTCGACGGCCTCGCGCGCTGACCACGGGCCGCCGGCCGCGCCATACCCGGCGCAGGCGCGGCCACGCAAGGCGGACTGCTATGCTCACCGGACGCTTTGCGCTTCCATGGACGGATGCCGGCCCGCAGGTCGCGCCGTCGAGGGAGGCCGAA
>JAIUOJ010000036.1 GCA_020161335.1 Pseudomonadota bacterium | reverse complement strand
AGGTGATCGGCCACCACGCCGCGATCACGGTGGCCGGCCAGACCGGCAACTTCCAGCTCAACGTGGCGCTGCCGCTGATCGCGGCCAACCTGCTGGATTCGATCAAACTGCTGTCGAACGTCAGCGTGCTGCTGGCCGACCGCGCGATCGCCGGGCTCAAGCTGCGCAAGGACAACATCAACGCCGCGCTCGACCGCAACCCGATCCTGGTGACGGCGCTCAACCCGGTGATCGGCTACGAGAAGGCCGCGGCGATCGCCAAGCGCGCCTACAAGGAGGCGCGGCCGGTGTTCGACGTGGCGCTGGAGGACAGCGGACTGCCGGCGGAAACACTGCGGGAACTGCTGGATCCCGCCGCGCTGACCCGCGGCGGGATCCACGCCGGGGGCGGCGGCGGGGGCTGAGGCGCGTCACGCCGCGGCCCCGGCGCCTGCGCGGGTCTTAACGCCGGCGCGGCAGGTCCACGGCGCCGCGCACGTCGCGGTGGTCGACATCGCCGCTGCCCACCGAACGCACCGCGAGACTGGCTGCACCGCGCACCGTCAGGTCGCCCGAACCGACCGAACCGACGTCGATCGCGCCACCGACCGAGGCCAGGTCGGCGTCGCCGGACCCGATCGAGCCGATCTTGACCGCGCCGCTGGCGCGATCGAGCGAGAAGTCGCCCGAGCCGATGCTGCCCACCTCCACCGCGCCGCGCACGTTGCGCGCCGAGACGTCGCCCGAGCCGATCGCCGGCACGTTGAGCGGGCCGACGTCGTCGAGTTCGATGTCGCCCGAGCCGACCCGTGCCGACACCGCGCCGCGGACCCGGCGGACGTCGAGGTCGCCGGAGCCCACGGTGGCGTCCAGGCTGTGCACGCCGGCCACCCAGGCATCGCCCGAGCCGACCTGCAGCTTCACCGGCAGGCTGTCCGGCAGGGTCGCCGACAGGCGCAGCACCGAGTAGCGGTTGCCGAGCAGGCCGGAAAGGTTGTTGCCCTCGCGCCAGGCCTTCACTACCAGCGTGTCGCCGGTTTTCTGCTGGGTCAGCTTCAGCTGGTCGAGGTAGGCCGCGTCGGAGGCGCAGGCGCGGCCGGTCACGGCGCCACCCGCGCCGCCGCGCGCATCCAGGCGCAGCTCGTTGTGGCCGATGTCGAACACCACGGTGCGCACGCCGGTGAGGTCGAGCGTGAGGTTGCGCGGCGCGGAATGCGCGCACGGTTCCGCGGCCAGCGCCGGGGCGGTGGCGAAGGCGAGCAGGGCGATGGCGGCGAGACGGTGCATGGGCGTTCCTGGAAAGGGTTCAATGCTGGGATGCGCCGGGGACGCGAACGGTTTAAGCCGATGTCGCGCCCGCGGTCACGGCGCCTTCGCCGGCGGCGCGTCGGCCGGTGCTGCCTCGGGCTGCGCCTCGGTCGGTGCCTCGGCTTCCTCGTCGGACCGCACGGTGACCGTGCTCTCGCTGCAGTCGGCGATGTCGCTGGACTCCATCTTCGCGTAGGGGACGAACGCGGGGACCGCCGCCGCCAGCGCCTGCTGCGTATCGAGCAGGCCCGGCAGGTCGTCGCAGATGCGCATGGCCGAGGCTTCCAGCTGCTTGGCCTCCTTCTCGATCCGCTTCTCCATTTCCTCGGTGTCGCCGCGCAGCAGGCTGCCGATCGCGTCGCGCGCGGCCCGCATGCCGAGGTCGGCGCCCTGCACGCCGAGGTCCATGCCGGTCTCGGCGATGGCAATGAGATGGGTGCGGTAGTCGCGCGCCAGCGCCCGCGAGGCATCGTCCATGGCCACGTCGCGGCCGTCCACGACCAGTTGCCCCTCCGGGGTGATGTGCGCGGGCGGCAGTGTGCCGGCGTTGCGGCTCAGGCGCTTGCCGTTGATGCGCACGTCGTAGTTGCCGTTGAGCCCGAGGTTGCCGGTGCGCAGTTCCTTGCGCGCTTCCTCCATCGCCTTGGCGACGGTGCGCCCGAGCGCGGTGGCCGGTGCGGCGGACGCGGTGTCGCCAGCGGGTTCGGCGGCCGGTGGAGGCGGCGGGGCGTCGCGCCGGCAGGCGGCCAGCAGCGGCAGGGCGGCGAGGAAGGCGACGGTGGCGAACGTTTTCATGCGTGTCTCCTGGGACGGCTTCGCGGGTCTTGCCTGGCGTGACGGGGGTGGTGGAGAGGGTGTGACCTCCGCGGCGACGCCCGCCGGTCGACCGGCGGGCGTCGGCGGCCGCGCGCCGCGGGGGAGGGCCGGCGCGCGGGGCGGGCTCAGCCTTCGTCGCGCCAGCGGCGCAGGCGGATCGAGGCGAGGATCATCGCGACGCCGACGATGGCACCGATCCACAGCGAGGGCGTCGCCAGCAGATGGCCGCCGGCCAGCATCCCGTCCAGGCCCAGCAGCGCGTTCGGCGAATCGTCCAGGCGGTCGAAGTAGTCGGTGCCGACGTAGCCCAGCAGGTGGCTGCCCGGCCAGGCGCTGGCCAGTGCACGGACGACCACGTTCTCCCAGAACCAAGCGCTGCTTTCGGAGAATGCGCCCATGAGGTCGAACCAGCTCACCAGCAGGCCCGACACCACCGGGATTGCGATGGCCCAGAGGAACGGCTTGCTCTTCGCCCAGGCCGAGCACAGCATCAGCCAGCCTGCGGTCGGCAGCGCCCACAGCACGTACACCGGGATCCAGCCGAAGGTCGCGCCGAGCAGCATCAGCGGGTCCAGCTGCGCCCAGTACAGCGTGAACGGATTGGCGCCGTTGATCACCATGAACAGGCTGGCAAGCAGGCCGAATCCGAACATGGTGGCCAGGCCCAGCGCGGTGGCGATGAGCGGCGCGGCGACCAGGCCGGTGACCAGCTTGGACAGCACGGTATCGCGGTCGGACAGCGGCAGCGACTTCCAGAACAGCACGCTGCGGTCCTTGCGCTCGTCGTAGAGGCTGCCCAGAAAGTAGAAGAACACCACGAAGCCAAACACGATGACCGGCCAGGTACCGGCCATCAGCGTCATCCAGTTCAGCGCGTCGTGCAGTTGGCGGAGATCGTCCGGCGAGGCCTTGCTCAGCATCGCGCCCCAGTCCATGTCCGACAGCGGCACCTGCTGGCCGTCGATGTTGATGATCTTGGCGCCGTGGCGGCTGAACATCACTTGCCCGGTGCCACCGCCGATCAGCGTCAGCAGCAGCGAGATGCCGCCAGCGACCAGCGGCGCCCAGAAGAAGCCGCCCTTGTGTTCCCAGAACTCGCGGCGCAACAACCAGCGGAAGCGGTGCGTGGGGTGGACGTGCGAGGCACCGGCCGGGCGCGGGGCGGCGGTCGGGGTATCGACGACGGCGTTCATGCGTAGGTTCCTTTCATCGTGGCGACGAACAGATCGGCGAGGCCCGGGGTGCGGGTTTCGCCATAGCTGGCGAGCGCGGCCTGCGACACGCCGTCGAACAGCATCACGGTCTTGCCGAAGGGCAGGGCGCGTTCGTCGATCGGGCCGAGCGCGCGTGCCGCGTCGGCCTGGTCGGCGTTGACCAGCACCTCGGTGAAGCGCTCGCCGACGTCCTCCATCGGCGCGTCCAGCACCACCTTGCCGTCGCGGATGAACATCACGTCGGTCAGGATGTGCTCGATCTCCTCCACCTGGTGGGTGGTGATGACGATGGTCTTCTGCTCGTCGAAGTAGTCCTCCAGCAGGCGCTGGTAGAACTGCTTGCGGTAGAGGATGTCGAGGCCGAGCGTGGGCTCGTCGAGCACCAGCAGGCGCGCGTCGATCGCCATCACCAGGGCCAGGTGCAGCTGCACGATCATGCCCTTGGACATCTCGCGCACGCGCTGGCGCGGCTTGAGCTGGGTGTTGGCGAGGAAGCGTTCGCACTTGGCGCGGTCGAAGCGCGGGTGCACGCCGGCGACGAAGTCGATCGCCTCGCTGACCCGGATCCAGCGCGGCAGCACCGCCACGTCGGCGATGAAGCACACGTCCTTCATCAGGTCGTCGCGCTGGGTGCGCGGGTCGCGCCCGAGCACGCTCAGCTCGCCGTCGAACGGGATCAGGCCGAGCATGGCCTTGAGCGCGGTGGTCTTGCCGGCGCCGTTGGGGCCGATCAGGCCGACGATGCGCCCGGCGTCGATGCGGAAGCTGGCGTCGTCGAGCGCGAGCTTGTTCTTGTAGGCCTTGCGCAGGTTGCGGGCGTCGACCACGTGCAGGCTGTCGGTCGCGTTCATGCCGCGCCTCCGGTGGCCTGCGGACGCATCAGGTCCTCCAGGGCCAGGCCCAGGCGCTGGATGCGTTCCAGCACCAGCGGCCATTCCTCGTGCAGGAAGCGCTCGCGCTCGTTGACCAGAAGTTTCTTCGCCGCTTCGTCGGTGACATACATGCCCAGGCCCCTTCGTTTTTCGACCAATGCCTCGTCGGCCAGCTCCTGGTAAGCGCGCGAGACGGTGATCGGATTGAGTTGGTATTCGGCGGCGACCTGGCGCACCGATGGCAGCGCGTCGCCCGGCTTGAGGACCCCGTCCAGCATCATCGCGATCACGCGTTCCTTGAGCTGGCGGTAGATCGGAGCGCCATCGCTCCATTGGATGTTGGTCATGGCTCAGCTCCGGTCGCCGCGGCCGATCCCGCGTGCGAACGAAAAGTAGGGGACGGCGATCGCGCTGCGCACGCTGCCGCGTCGCGACGGGGTGGCGGGCCGGTGTTCCTGCTCGACCGTGGCCTCCGGGGCCTCGGCACCGGGCTCGCCCAGCGCACCGGCGACGGCCGCTTCGGCGGCGACCGCGGCGATGAAGCCGGCGGTGGCGGCGAGCGCCTGTTCCAGCGACTCGGAGCGCTGCACCTGCGCTTCGTAGCGCAGGCCGTGCGACTCGATCCGGGCGGCGAGGGCGTCGGCCGCCAGGACCGGCGCCTCCGACGCCGCCACCAGGGCGACCTCGATCCGGGCTGCCTCGGTGGATCCGGCGATCGGCGCGGCGATCGGTGCGGCAGCGACGGTCGCGACCGGCTGGATGTCGGCCTGCGGCAGCAGCGGCTGCGCGGCCATCAGCCCCATCGCGAACATCACGCCGGTCACCGAGAAAGCCAGTATCGTGTTGTGGAGCTTGCGGTTCATGATGAACGTCCTGCTCTGGTGGATAGGTGTTGTATTCAACTATAACACCAGAACAGGCGAAGTCAACGGACGACGCGCGAAAACCGACCCAACTGAAGTCATGGTCCCTGCCGACGTCGCCCCGGCACTGGAAAATTCAAATGAAATCAATCAAATACGTCGTATTGTTGGCCGCGCTCGCGGTGTCCGCGGGGGCCTTGGCCGCCTCCGGGCTGCTGGATCGCAGCTACCGGCCGCTCGCCGGCAAGCAGTCGGTGGACCTGGCGCGCACGTATGGCGGCCAGGTGCTGCTGATCGTCAACACCGCGAGCAAGTGCGGCTTCACGCCGCAGTTCGAGGCCCTGGAGGCGCTGCATGCGCGCTACCGCGCGCAGGGGTTCTCGGTGCTCGGCTTCCCCTCCGGCGACTTCCGGGAGCAGGAGTTCGAGGACGAGAAGCAGATCCAGGAGTTCTGCACGCTGACCTATGGCGTGCGCTTCCCGATGTTCGAGCGCGTGCACGTGGTGGGGGAGCAGGCGACGCCGCTGTACCGCGACCTCGCACGCGCCACCGGCGAGGCGCCGGGATGGAACTTCCACAAGTACCTGGTGGGGCGCGACGGCCGGGTCATCGCCAGCTGGGGCAGCCGCACGGTGCCGGATGATCCGGCGATCGTGGCCGCGATCGAGCAGGCGCTGAAGGCGCCACGCCAGCGCAGCCGCTGAACCGCAGCGCGACGTGCCGCCCGGCGCGGCCCGTGGCGGATTGCCGTGCCGCCCGCAGGCCGTGACAATAGGCGTTTGCGCCGAGATCGCAGGCGCGCCGGAGTTGCAAGCTTGATGAACCGTTTCGCGCGCGGCCCCGCCGTGCTGGCCTTGGCCGCGCTGCTGCTGACCGTCCAGGTCCCCATCCCCGTACTCGCCGCGCAGGCGTCGAGCGGGGCGGCGGGCGCGGGGACCCTGTCCGGCGAGCGCGAGCGCACCAGCTACCTGATCGGCATGGACGTGGGCAAGTCGCTGGCGTCGGTCGGGCCGGACCTGGATTACGCGGCGTTCCAGCGTGCCGTCGAGCAGGCGCTTGCCGGCCGCGAGCCGCTGATCACCGAGGCGGAAGTCGCGCAGGTCAGCCCCGCGCTGATGCAGCGCGCGGCCGCGCGCAAGGGCCAACAGGTGCCGGGGCTGGCCCCCGGCGCGCTGCCGCCGGCGGTCGACAAGGTGAAGGTCGGGCTGATGATGGGGCTGGACGTGGGCCACTCGCTGGCGCCGATGGCCGCCGAGATCGACGTGCCCACCCTGGTGCGCGCGGTGCGCACGGTGGTCGAGGGCGGCACGCCGCTGCTGTCGACCGAGCAGGCGTCCGAAGTCCGCGCCGCCCTGCAGCAGCGACGCCAGCAGGAAGCCAGCCGCCAGGCCGAGCGCAACCGGGCCGAGGGTGCCGACTTCCTGGCCAGGAACAAGCAGGCCAAGGGCGTGTTCAGCACCGGCTCCGGGCTGCAGTACAGCGTGTTGCGGCAGGGCGCTGGCGCCCGCCCCAAGCCCGGCGACCGCGTGCGCGTGCATTACCGCGGCACGCTGCTGGACGGCACCGAGTTCGACAGTTCCTATGGTCGCGGCGAGCCGGCCGAATTCGGCCTCAACCAGGTCATTGCCGGCTGGACCGAGGGCCTCACGCTGATGCCGGTCGGTTCCAAGTACCGTTTCTGGATTCCCGGCGACCTCGCCTATGGCCAGCGCGGCAGCCCGCCCACGATCGGCCCGAACTCGACGCTGGTGTTCGAGGTCGAACTGCTGGAGATCCCCTGAGTCCCACCGCTTTCCCTTCCTTGCGGCGATGGCCGCGCCAGTCCCCGCATCTTTTCCAGGAGTCGCCGCAATGAATGTTTCGATCCGTTCCACCGCCATGGCCGCGCTGGCCGTGGCGCTGAGCTTCGCGCTGCTGGCCTGCAAGCCGCTGGACAAGGACACCGGCAAGCCGGCCGATGGCAGCGGCGACGCCGCGGCGACGCCCGCGGTCGCGGCCAAGGGTGGCCTGAAGACCGAGAAGCAGCAGGTCAGCTACGTGATCGGCATGCAGATCGGCGACAGCCTCAAGGGCGCCAAGGACGAAGTCGACTTCGACACCCTCGTCAAGGCGATCCGCAGCACGATGGACGGCAAGGAGCCGCTGTTGACGCAGGAGGAGGCGATGCAGGTGATGCAGGCCTTCAGCACGCGGATGCAGGCCAAGCAGGCGGCTGAATTCGAGGAAACCAAGCGCAAGAACGCCGAGGAAGGCGACAAGTTCCTTGCCGAGAACGCCAAGAAGCCCGGCGTGAAGACCACCGCATCCGGCCTGCAGTACGAAGTGCTGACCGAAGGCACCGGCCCGAAGCCGAAGGCCTCCGACACCGTCCGCGTGCACTACAAGGGCACGCTGCTGGACGGCGAGACCTTCGATGATTCCTACGCGCGCGGCGAGCCGGTCGAGTTCGCACTGGGCCAGGTCGTCCCCGGCTGGCAGGAAGGCCTGCAGCTGATGCCCGCCGGCAGCAAGTACAAGCTGTGGATCCCCGGCAAGCTCGGCTACGGCGAGCAGGGCACGCCGGGTGGCCCGATCGGCCCGAATGCCACGCTGGTGTTCGAGGTCGAGCTGCTCGACGTGGTCAACAAGGCGCAATAAGCTGCGCCCAGACTTCCGGCATGCGTGTCGCCATCTTCGGAACCGGATACGTCGGACTGGTCACCGGGACCTGCCTCGCCGAGGTGGGTCATGAGATCGCCTGCGTCGACATCGACCCGGCGAAGGTCGATGGCCTGAACGCCGGGGTCGTGCCGATCTTCGAACCCGGCCTGACCCCGATGGTCAGGGCCAACCACGCCGCCGGCCGGCTGTCGTTCACCACCGACGCAGCCGCCGCGCTGGCGTCGGCGGAGATCGTGTTCATCGCCGTGGGCACGCCGCCGGACGAGGACGGCAGCGCCGACCTGCAGTACGTGCTGGCGGTCGCGCGCACGATCGGCCGGCAACTGCGGGCGCCGGCGATCGTGGTCGACAAGTCCACCGTGCCGGTCGGCACCGCGGATCGCGTGCGCGACGTGATCGCCGCCGAACTGGCGGCGCGCGGCGCGGACATCGCCTTCGACGTGGTCTCCAACCCGGAGTTCCTCAAGGAGGGCGCCGCGGTCGAGGACTGCATGCGCCCGGACCGGATCGTCATCGGCACCTCGAACCCTGATTCGGTCTCGGCACTGCGCCGCCTGTACGCGCCGTTCAACCGCAACCACGAGCGCATCGTGGCGATGGACGTGCGTTCGGCCGAACTCACCAAGTACGCGGCCAACGCGATGCTCGCGACCAAGATCAGCTTCATGAACGAGATCGCGAACATTGCCGAGCAGGTCGGCGCCGACGTCGAGCAGGTGCGCAGGGGCATCGGGTCCGACCCGCGCATCGGCTGGCACTTCATCTATCCAGGCGCGGGCTACGGCGGTTCGTGCTTCCCCAAGGACGTGCAGGCGCTGGCGCGCACGGCCGCGCAGCACGGCGTCGAGCCGCGGCTGCTGGGTGCCGTGGAAGCGGTCAATGCGCGGCAGAAGGCGCACCTGTTCGAGCTGATGCTGCGCCATTTCGGCGATGCCGGCGCGCTGCGCGGGCGCACCATCGCGCTGTGGGGGCTGGCGTTCAAGCCCAACACCGACGACATGCGCGAGGCCTCCAGCCGCACGCTGTTGCGCCAGCTGTGGGACGCGGGAGCGACGGTGCGCGCCTACGATCCCGAGGCCCGCGACGAGGCGAGGCGGATCTTCGGCACGCGCGACGACTTCGTGCTGTGCGACAGCGCGGCCGGCGCGCTCGAGGGTGCCGACGCGCTGGCGGTGGTGACCGAATGGAAGCAGTTCCGCAGCCCGGACTTCGCGCAGGTGAAGGCGCTCCTGCGCGAGGCGGTGGTGTTCGACGGGCGCAACCTGTACGACCCCGGCGAGGTCGAGGCCGCGGGCCTGGCGTACTGGGGCATCGGGCGCGGGCGCTCGATCCGGGTGCACTGAGCGATGTCCGGCGAACTCGAACAGCGCGTGGTGGAACTGGAAATGCGGCTCGCGTTCCAGGACCAGCTGCTGTCGGAGCTGAACGAAGCGCTCACCGCCTTGCGGCTGGAGACCGCCGGCCAGACCGAACTGTTGAAGCGCGTGCTCGAAGACCTGAAACTGACGCGGGGCGACGTGCCCGGCGATCCGTCGCAGGAACCGCTGCCTCCGCACTACTGATCGGGACCGACCGGGTGTTCCTGCCATGAGCGATACGCTGCGCGACCAGTTGCTGGGACTGGGCTTCAAGCCCGCGCCCAAGCCCGCCCGCGATCCGAAGCCGGCGCGTGAGCAGGCGCGGTCGGGCCAAGCGCCGTCGCCGTCGCGCAAGCCCGGTCAGAAGCCCCCGCACAAGTCGCCCCACAGGCCCGCACGCGGGCCCGGTCGCGGCCGCGACGACATCGACCTGGCGAAGGCCTATGCGATCCGCGCGCAGAAGGACAAGGACGAGCGCATCGAGGCCGAACGCCTGAAGCAGGAGGAGGCCCGCCTTCGCCGCGAGGCACGTGCGAAGGTGGCGGACCTGCTGAAGGACAAGGCGCTCAACGACGAAGCCGCCGAGATCGCGCGCCATTTCGAGTACGGCGGCAAGATCAAGCGCGTCTACGTCACGCCCGAGCAGTTGCGTGCGCTCAATGGCGGCGAACTCGGCGTGGTCCAGCTCAATGGCCGCTACCTGCTGGTCACCGCGGCGGTGCTGGCCGAGGCCGAGGCGCTGTTCGCGCCCGCGGTCGCGCTGAAGGTCGATCCCGATGCGCCGGCCGGCGATGATCCCTACGCGGATCCGAAGTACCAGGTGCCCGACGACCTCGTGTGGTGATGCGCGTCGCGCACGTCGCCTGATGCGCCGCGGAGGCATCAGCGCGTCGCCTCGGCGGAAGGGTTCGCCACCAGCCAGCGCCATGCGATCAACGCCGCGGCGAGCGCGATGAAGCCGCTGGCGATGAAGGCGACGTGGCCGCCGAAGCGCCACAGCTGGCCCGCGAGCAGGGCACCGGCCACGCCGCCAGCGCCCGAGGACAGGCCATAGAACACGCCCTGGCCGTGCCCGTTCATCCGTCCCGGGAAGAACCGCGCCAGCAACTGCATTGCCGCGGCGAAGAACGCGCCGAAGTTGAGCGCGTGCGAGGCCTGCGCCAACAGCATCACCGCCAGCGTGTCCGGCCACAGGCCGGTGGCCCACCAGCGCAGCGCGGCGCTGAGCAGCGCCAGCACCAGCACCCTGCCGGCGTCCCAGCGCCGGAAGATCGCCACCGAGGCGAAGAAGACCGCGATCTCCACCAGCACGCCGACCGCCCACAGCAGGCCCTGCACGGTCGGCGCGTAGCCGTGTTCCTGCAGGTAGATCGAGAAGAAGGTGTAGAACGGCCCGAACGAGACCTGGGTGAGGAACGCGGCGACGAAGAACGCGACCACCTGCGGCCTGCGCAGGCGCGCGCGGAAGCCGTCGCCGACCGCGGCGCGCGGTTCCTCGGGCAGCTCCGCGTAGCGGTTGCCCAGCGCGAGGGGCACCAGCGCCGCGAACAGCGGCAGCATCAGCCAGGGCAGGGCGCCGATCCCGAGGCGGTCGATCAGCCAGCCGTAGGCCACCACGACCGCGATGAACCCGATCGATCCCCAGACGCGGACCAGGCCGTAGCGTTCGCTGCGCGTGCCCAGGTGCGAGAGCGTGATCGATTCGAACTGCGGCATCACCGCGTTGTAGAAAAAGCAGAACGCCGCCATCGCCAGGAACAGCCCGGTGAAGCCGTGGGGCGCGAGCAGCGCGGCGAAGCTGGCCAGGGTCAGCATGCAGCCTGCCCACAGCCAGCGCACCGGGTGCGCGGAACGCGCCGCGAGCGCGGTCCAGGTGCTCGGCGCGACGATGCGCGTCGCGTACCACAGGCTCATCAGCACGCTGATCGCGGTGGCCTGCAGGCCCAGCGATGCCAGGTAAAGGCTCCAGTACGGCGTGAACGCGCCCATCGCCGCGTAGTAGGCGAAGTAGAACGCCGCGAGCCGGCCGTAGGGGATCGGCGCGGCCCCTGCTGTGGCGGCGGGCGGATCGCTCATGGCGAACCTGCGCTCAGATGAGGTCCTCGATCGGCGTGTCCAGCAGGTCGCAGGCATCGTGCGCGATCCGGCGCAGGCGCGAGATGCCGAGGTCGCGGATCAACGCATGCGTGCGATGCGGCAGCGGCGAATCGTACAGGTCGTGTGGCGCGATGTTCTTGCCTGCCACGCCGGGGATGACATCGATGCCCGCCGCCGCGTAGCAGTGCTGCACCAGCGCCGAGCAGTACAGCGCGCCCTCCTGGGCCAGCAGGTTGTCGCGCTGGCGCAGGCGACGGCTGTGCATGGCGAACAGGGTGCCGACCAGCTCGCCGAGCGAATAGCTCGACAGCCCGGCCAGCAGGTCGAGGGCGGCCACCTGCACCTGGCGTGTCTGCGCCGCATCGAGGCCGAAATCGAGCACGGCCACGTTGGGGAAGGCCTCGTCGTCGAAGTAGCGCGCGGCACGGTTCTCCTGCACGTGCCGATAGCGCAGGTCGAGGTCGGACTCCAGTACCCACCAGTGGCCGTCCAGGCGCTGGTCCAGGAACAGGAACGCATGCGACCAGGGGCTGCGGTGGCCGTCCGCGGTCAGCGGCGCCTGCGCCTTGCGAATCGCCTTGCCGACGACGTCACGGGTACCGCACAGGCCGATGCGGCCGGCGGCGGCATGGCGCTCGAGGAAGGCGCGGTTGGCGGTGGAGGGCAGGGTCGTCATCCGTGTCGGTCGCAGCTGGGCTCGCCATTGATCTTAGCCGCGCCGCGCCGCATCCGAGGCGTTGCGCGGCGCCGCGCTGCGTGGGAACCGTGGTGTCGTGGTGCCGGGCGCGCCGCAGCGCGCGATGCTCACGCCGCCGTGCGTCGAACCCTATTCCGGGTCATCGTCGAGGTTGGACGCCAGCCGCGCTGCGTGGGAACCGTGGCGCCCTGGTGCCGGGCGCGCCGCCGCGCGCGATGCTGATGCCGGCGCGCGTCGAACCCTATTCCGGGTCATCGTCGAGGTTGGACGCCAGCCGCGCTGCGTGGGAACCGTGGCGCCCTGGTGCCGGGCGCGCCGCCGCGCGCGATGCTCATGCCGCCGCGCGTCGAACCCTATTCCGGGTCATAGTCGAGGTTGGACGCCAGCCACCGCTCCACCTGCGCCAGCTCCACGCCCTTGCGCTTCGCGTAGTCCGCGGCCTGCTCCTTCGACACCCGGCCGACCACGAAGTACTGGCTGCCCGGATGGCTGAAGTAATAGCCCGACACCGCCGCCGTCGGCAGCATCGCGAAGCTTTCGGTCAGGGACATGCCGGCGTTGCCACCGGCGTCGAGCAGCGCGAACAGCGTGGCCTTCTCGCTGTGCTCGGGGCAGGCAGGATAGCCGGGCGCCGGGCGGATGCCGCGGTATTGCTCGGCGATCAGCGCCTCGTTGTCGAGCGACTCGTCGGCCACGTAGCCCCAGAATTCCTTGCGCACGCGTTGATGCAGCCGTTCGGCCAGTGCTTCGGCGAGCCGGTCGGCGAGCGCCTTGAGCAGGATCGCGTTGTAGTCGTCGTGCGCCGCCTCGAAGCGCGCCACGTGCGGTTCGATGCCGATGCCGGCAGTGACCGCGAACATGCCGATCCAGTCCCGCTTGCCCGAGTCCTTGGGCGCGACGAAATCGGCGAGGCAGAAGTCCGGTCGGTCGGCGGGCTTGTCGACCTGCTGGCGCAGGAAGTGCAGGGTGGCTTTGCTCCCGCCCCCGTCTACGGGGGCGGGTTGGGGTGGGAATGAGCCGGTTGCGTCGCCCCTATCCGCCCTTTGGGCACTTTCCCCCGCGAGCGGGAGAAGGGACAGTTCCACATCGTCGCCGACGCTGTTCGCCGGCCACAGCCCGAACACCGCCTTCGCGGTCAGCCACTTCTCGCGCACGATGGTGTCGAGCATGGCGCGGGCATCGCGATACAGCTCGCTGGCCTGGCGGCCGACCACCTCGTCGGTGAGGATCGCCGGATACTTGCCCGCCAGCTCCCAGGCCTGGAAGAACGGCGTCCAGTCGATGCAGTCGACCAGCTCGTCCAGCGGGTAATCGTCGAACACGTGCAGGCCCGGCTGCTTCGGCGCGGGAGGTACGTAGGCGTCCCAGCCACCGTCGAACTTCTGCCCGCGCGCCTTCTCCAGCGACACCAGCCGCTTGGCGTCGCCGCGGTTGCGATGGCGCTGGCGGATCTCGGCGTAGTCGGCGTCGTTGGCGGCGACGAACTTCTCGCGCAGGTCGACGCTGATCAGCGACTGCGCCACGCCGACCGCGCGCGAGGCGTCCTTCACCCAGACCGTGGGCGCCTTGTAGTGCGGGTCGATCTTCAGCGCGGTGTGCGCGCGCGAGGTGGTGGCGCCGCCGATCATCAGCGGCATGCGGAAGCCCTGGCGCTCCATTTCGCGCGCCACGTGGCTCATCTCCTCCAGCGACGGCGTGATCAGTCCGGACAGGCCGATGATGTCGGCCTCCACCTCGCGTGCCTTGTCGAGGATGGTCTGGGTCGGCACCATCACCCCGAGGTCGACGACCTCGAAGTTGTTGCACGCCAGCACCACGCCCACGATGTTCTTGCCGATGTCGTGCACGTCGCCCTTGACCGTCGCCATGACGATGCGGCCGTTCGACTTCGCGGTGTCGCCGGTGCGCGCCTTTTCCTCCTCGATGAAGGGCAGCAGGTAGGCCACCGCCTTCTTCATCACGCGCGCCGACTTCACCACCTGCGGCAGGAACATCTTGCCGGCGCCGAACAGGTCGCCGACGATGTTCATGCCGTCCATCAGCGGCCCTTCGATCACGTCGAGCGGGCGCGCGGCCTGCTGGCGCGCTTCCTCGGTGTCGGGCTCGACGTAGGCGTCGAGGCCGTGCACCAGCGCATGCGCCAGGCGCTCGCGCACCGGTTTCTCGCGCCACGCCAGGTCCTCGCTCCTGGTCTCGCCCTTCTTGCCCTTGAATTTCTCGGCGATCTCCAGCAACCGCTCGGTGCCGTCCTTGCGGCGGTTGAGGATCACGTCCTCCACGCGTTCGCGCAGCTCCGGGTCCAGGTCGTCGTAGATCGGCATGCCGCCGGCGTTGACGATCCCCATGTCCATGCCGGCCTGGATGGCGTGGTACAGGAACACCGAATGGATCGCCTGGCGCACCGGCTCGTTGCCGCGGAACGAGAACGACACGTTCGACACGCCGCCCGATACGTGGCAGTGCGGCAGGGTCTGCTTGATGATCCGCGTCGCCTCGATGAAATCGACCGCGTAGTTGTCGTGTTCCTCGATGCCGGTGGCCACGGCGAAGATGTTGGGATCGAAGATGATGTCCTCGGGCGGGAAACCCACTTCATCGACGAGGATCTTGTAGGCGCGCGTGCAGATCTCGACCTTGCGCGCGCAGGTGTCGGCCTGGCCGACCTCGTCGAACGCCATCACCACCGCGGCGGCGCCATAGCGCAGTACCTTGCGCGCGTGGTCGATGAACGCGGCCTCGCCCTCCTTGAGCGAGATCGAGTTGACCACGCTCTTGCCCTGCAGGCACTTCAGGCCGGCCTCGATCACGCTCCATTTGGAGGAGTCCACCATCACCGGGATGCGGGCGATGTCGGGCTCGGACATGATCAGGTTGAGGAAGCGGGTCATCGCCTTCTCGGAATCGATCAGGCCCTCGTCCATGTTGACGTCGAGGATCTGGGCGCCGTTGGCGACCTGCTGGCGCGCCACATCCACCGCTTCCTCGTAGCGCTCTTCCTTCACCAGCTTGCGGAACTGCGCGCTGCCGGTGACGTTGGTGCGCTCGCCGACGTTGATGAACAGCAGGTCGGGCGTGATCAGCAGCGGCTCGAGGCCGCTGAGTCGGGTATGGCGGGCGGGTTCGCTCATGCGGCGTTCTTCATGGCGTCGGCAGCTAGGCGGCGCGGGGGCACGCCCGCGACCGCTTCGGCGATTGCACGGATGTGGTCGGGCGAGGTGCCGCAGCAGCCGCCGACGAGGTTGAGCAGGCCGGCTTCGGCGAACTCGCGCAGGACCGCGGCCATGTCCTCGGGGGTTTCGTCGTAGCCGCCGAAGGCGTTGGGCAGGCCGGCGTTCGGGTGCGCGCTGACGTACGCGTCGGCGACCGTCGCCAGCGTTTCCACGTGCGGGCGCAGTTCCTGCGCGCCCAGCGCGCAGTTCAGGCCCACCGACAGCGGGCGGCCGTGCGCGACCGAGGCGTAGAAGGCTTCGGCCGTCTGCCCGGACAGGGTGCGCCCGGAGGCATCGGTGATCGTGCCGGAGATCATCACCGGCAGGCGGCCGCCGCGGTCGTCGAAGGCTTCCTCGATCGCGTACAGCGCGGCCTTGGCGTTGAGGGTGTCGAAGATGGTCTCGACCATCAGCGTGTCGGCGCCGCCGTCGATCAGGCCGTCGATCGCCTCCCGGTAGGTCGCGCGCAGTTCGTCGAAGCTGGTGTTGCGGAAGCCGGGATCGTTGACGTCAGGGCTGATCGACGCGGTTCGGCTGGTCGGGCCGAGCACGCCGATGACGAAGCGCGGCCTGGCGGGATCGCGCGCCTCCACGGCGTCGCAGCATTCGCGCGCGATGCGGGCGCCGGCCTTGTTGAGCTCGTACACCAGGTGCTCGAGGTGGTAGTCGGCCTGGCTGACCGAGGTCGCGTTGAAGGTGTTGGTCTCGACCAGGTCGGCGCCGGCCTCGAGGTAGGCGGTGTGGATCGCGGCGATGATCTCCGGCCGGGTCAGCAGCAGCAGGTCGTTGTTGCCCTTGAGGTCGTGCCCGCAGGCGGGGCCGTGCCCCTCGTGCGCCGGGTGGTGCGCGTGGTCGTAGCCTTCGGCGAAACGCTCGCCGCGGTAATCGCCCTCCTGCAGGTCGTGGCGCTGGATCATCGTGCCCATGGCGCCGTCGATGACGAGGATGCGTTCGCGCAGTGCGGCTTCGAGCAGCGCCACGCGTGCCGGATGCAACCAGGGAAGTGTCTTCATGTCCTGCTCCTTGCCGGCGCGTGGCTCACGGCTTGCGCGCGATCAGCGAGATCACCTCGAAATGCGGCGGGCGCTTCTCGCGGGTGACGGTTTCGGCGTTCACCAGTTCCAGCCCGGCGCGCGCGGCGAAGCGGCGCAGGTCCTTGTCGGCGAAACCGAGGTTGGCGTGGCCGTAGGCCTGGACCACGTTCTGGTGTTCGTGGCGCGCGAGGCTCGAGAGCAGCAGCCGACCACCCGGGCGCAGCACGCGCGCGGCCTCGGCCACCGCCTGCGCCGGCTTGTCGGCATAGGTGAGGGCGTGCATCAGGACCACAAGGTCGAACTCGGCGTCGGCGAAGGGCAGGGCGTGCATGTCGCCCTCGCGCACCTCGACGTTGCGGAACTTGCGCAGGCGCTCGGCCGCGGCGGCGACGACGCGGCGGCTGCTGTCGACGCAGACGTAGCGGCGCGCATGCGGGGCCAGCAGTTCGGCCAGCACGCCGTCGCCGGAGGCGATGTCAAGTACGTCGCCGGTCTCCAGCAGCGGCAGCGCGCTGCGCGCCAGCGCTTCCCAGGTGCGGCCGGGGGAATAGTGCCGTTCCATGTCGCCGGCCACGCTGTCCGCCCAGTTCTGGTCGGCCGCGCGGCTGGCCAGCACCGCCGGCACGCGTTCGGCGTCCTGGCGCAGCAGCGGGTCGTCGCTGCCGGTCGACAGGGCCTGCCACAGGGCGCGCTGGGCCGGGTCCAGCGACTCGTGGTCGAAGCGGTAGTAGGCCGACACGCCGGCGCGGCGATCGCGCACCAGCCCGGCCTCCTTGAGCTTGGCCAGGTGGGTGGAGACGCGGGGCTGGGCGAGGCGGGTGATCGCGGACAGCTCGGCCACCGTCAGCTCTTCGCCCTCGAGCAGGGCCAGCAGCCGGACCCGGGTGGGGTCCGCCAGCACCTTCAGGCGCGAGGACCAGGCCTCGAGATCCATAAATATCTCCATATCGCGATATAAAGATATTATTCGGCCGGCGCGCCGCGCCGTCAAGCGAAGCGGTTCGGTTCGCCATCCCCGGCGGCTACAATATTCGTTTCTCCGGTAACGAAGAGGGTCGCCGTGGATTTCGGGTTCAGTGAAGAACAGTTGATGATCCAGGACGTCGCCCGTCGCATCGCGCAGGAGAAGATCGCGCCGAGCGCCGAGCACCACGACCGTACCGGCGAGTTCCCGCTCGAGAACATCCGCCTGCTCGGCGAGAACGGGCTGATGGGCATCGAGGTGCCGGGCGAGTACGGCGGCGCCGGGATGGATCCGGTGGCCTACGTGCTGGCGATGGTGGAGATTGCGGCAGGCGACGCCGCGCATTCGACCATCGTGTCGGTCAACAACTCGCTGTTCTGCAACGGCATCCTCACCCACGGCACCGAGGCGCAGAAGCAGCAATACGTACGCGCGATCGCCGAGGGCGCCGAGATCGGCGCGTTCGCGCTGACCGAGCCGCAGTCGGGTTCCGATGCGACCGCGATGAAGTGCCGCGCCGTCAAGCAGGCAGACGGCAGCTTCGTGATCAACGGCAAGAAGAGCTGGATCACGTCCGGCCCGGTGGCGAAGTACATCGTGCTGTTCGCGATGACCGATCCCGACAAGGGCGCGCGCGGCATCACCGCGTTCATGATCGACACCGCGCGCGCGGGTTTCCACCGCGGCAAGACCGAGCCCAAGCTGGGCATCCGTGCCTCGGCGACCTGCGAGATCGAGTTCACCGACTATGTTGCGTCGGCCGACGACGTGCTGGGCAAGGAAGGCGAGGGCTTCAAGATCGCGATGGGCGTGCTCGACGCCGGCCGCATCGGCATCGCCTCGCAGGCGATCGGCATCGCCCGAGCCGCCTACGAGGCCACCCTCGAATACGTCAGGGAACGCAAGGCCTTCGGCCAGCCGATCGGCGCGTTCCAGATGACCCAGGCCAAGATCGCCGACATGAAGTGCAAGCTCGACGCGTCGCTGCTGCTGACGCTGCGCGCGGCGTGGCTCAAGGGCCAGGGCCGGAAGTTCTCGGCCGAGGCCGCGATCGCCAAACTCACCGCATCGGAGGCGGCGATGTGGATCACCCACCAGGCGCTGCAGATCCACGGCGGCATGGGCTACTCCAAGGAAATGCCGATCGAGCGCTATTTCCGCGACGCCAAGATCACCGAAATCTACGAAGGCACCAGCGAGATCCAGCGCCTGGTGATCGCCCGCCACGAAACCGGGCTGCGCTGAGCCGCGACATGCCCCTGATCGTGCCCGCCCGACGCGCGTTGCCTCCCGACGAGGGAGGCGATGGTGCCTCGTGCCCGCATCCGGACGTGCCTGCCCACGCGGCGCGTCCCCCGCAACGGCCCGCGTGCGAACGCGGGCCTTACGCCATCCTGAGAGTCCCGACATGACGTCTTCCACCCGTACCCGCAAGCCTGCCGCCGCGAAAGCCGCCGACAAGAAGATCGCGCCCGCGAAGAGCGCCCGCACCGCCGTGCCAGGCAAGGGCGGCGAGTCGCGTACCGCGCAACGCGGCGACAGCGTGCTCGACCCGATCTTCGGCGCCATCCGCAAGCACGCCGGCAAGGGCGCGCAGGACGAGGCCAGCGCGTTCGCCAGTGCGTTCTACCGGCGCATGACCGCGGACGAGCTGCCGCTGCACAGCCCGGACGGCTGGGCGGCGCTCGCGCACGACCTGCTGGAGTTCGCGCGCAAGCGCAAGCCGGGCTCGGCGCTGGTGCGCCTGTTCAACCCCGGCGCGAAGACGCACGGCTGGGAATCGCCGCATACCGTGCTGCAGATCGTCAACGACGACATGCCGTTCCTGGTCGATTCGGTGACCATGGCGCTGGCCGAGGAAGGCATCGGCGTGCACGTGCTCGGCCATCCGGTGGTGCAGGTGTCGCGCGACAAGGCCGGCAGGATCGTGTCCGTCGGCGAGGGCGAAACCGAATCGGTGATGCACCTGGAGCTCGACCGGCAGACCGCCGAGGGCATGGCGCGCATCGAGGCGCGGATCCGCCAGGTCCTGGCCGACGTGCGCGCGATCGTGCACGACTGGATGGCGATGCGCGAGAAGATGCAGCAGGTCGCCGCCGACCTCGCCACCCGGCGCCTGCCGGTCAGCGATGCCCAGCGTCGCGAAGCGCAGGAATTCCTGCGCTGGGCCGCCAGCGACCACTTCACCTTCTTCGGCTATCGCGAGTACCACGTGCGTCGCAAGGGCGGGGAGGAGCTGCTGTGCCCGGTGGAGGGCAGCGGCCTGGGCCTGCTGCGCGCCGACAGCGACCACAAGCCGCGTCCGTTGAAGACGCTGGCGGCCTACCAGCTGCGCCATAGCGGCGAGCCGGCCGATGCGCTGATCCTGACCAAGACCAATGCGCGGTCGACCGTGCACCGTCCGGGCTACATGGACTACATCGGCATCCTCAGTTTCGACGAGCAGGGGCGATCGGTGTCCGAGCAGCGCTTCCTCGGGCTGTACACCTCCAGCGCCTACAACCGCCGCCCGTGGGAGATCCCGCTGGTGCGCGACCGCTACGAGCACGTGATGAGCGAGTCCGGACTCAAGCCGACCGGGCACAGCGGCAAGGCGCTCAAGCACATCCTCGAGACGCTGCCGCGCGACGAACTGTTCCAGTCCAGCGCCGGCGAGCTGTACCGCCTCGGCACCGGCGTGCTCGGCCTGCAGGAGCGCGTGCGCAGCAAGCTGTTCCTGCGACGCGACCGCTACGGTCGCTTCTACTCGGTGCTCGCCTACATCCCGCGCGACCGCTACAACACCGAGGTGCGCCATCGGGTCGAGGCGATGCTGCGCCGCATGCTGCACGCCGACCACGTCGACAGCAGCGTGCTGGTCGGCGAGTCGCCGCTGGCGCAGGTGCACCTGATCGTGCGCCCGCGCGCGGGCGCGCAGTTCCATGTCGACCAGGACCAGCTCGAACGCGAACTCGGCGTGATCGTCCGCAACTGGCAGGACGACCTGCGCGACGAGCTGGTCGTGCGCCATGGCGAGGAACAGGGCCTGGCGCTGGCCAACCGGTTCGGCCGCGCGCTGCCGGCCGGCTACATCGAGAACGCCAGCCCGGCGGCCGCCGCCACCGACGTCGAGCGGTTGGCGGCGCTGCGCTCCAGCAACGACCTGCAGCTGAGCCTGCAGCAACTGCCGGTCAGCCAGGCGGGCGAGGGCGCGCTGCGCTTCAAACTGTACCGCCAGGGCAGCGACATCGCGCTGTCGGACGCACTGCCGATGATGGAGAACCTCGGCCTGCGCGTGATCACCGAACACCCGTACCGCGTCGAGGTGGACGGCACGCCGGTCTACATCCAGGACTTCGAGGTGGAAAGCAGTTTCGCCGGCCTCGACGTCGAGCGCGCCGCCGACGACTTCGCCGAGGCGTTCGAGCGCCTGTGGCGCGGCGACGCCGAGAACGACGGCCTGAACCGCCTCGTGCTGTCGGCTTCGCTGGGCTGGCGCCAGGTCGCGCTGCTGCGTGGCTACAGCAAGTACCTGCTGCAGGTCGGCGTGCCGTTCTCGCAGGCCTACGTCGAGGAAACCTTCGCCCGCAACCCGCTGATCGCGCGCCTGCTGGTGGAGATGTTCGAGGCGCGCTTCGATCCGCGCACCGGGCGCGAAGCCAAGGCCGACATCGAACGCGGCGCGGAGCGCCTCGGCGCGCAGCTGCAGGCGCTGGCCGGCGGCGACAAGGCCGTCCTGGCCGCGCTGCAGCCGGTGGTCGACGCCCGCCGCCAGGGCCGCAACGCGCAGTACGACAGTGCGCGCCGCGCGCTGAAGGCGCTGCTCGACAACGTGTCCAGCCTCGACGAGGACCGCATCCTGCGCAGCTTCATGGGCGTGATCGACGCCACCCTGCGCACCAGCTACTACCAGCGCGCGGCCGATGGCGGCTTCAAGGAGACCATCGCCTTCAAGTTCGATTCGGCCCGGGTGCCCGAGTTGCCCAAGCCGCGTCCCTACCGCGAGATCTTCGTGTACGGGCCGCGCGTGGAGGGCATCCACCTGCGCTTCGGCCCGGTCGCGCGCGGCGGCCTGCGCTGGTCCGACCGGCGCGAGGATTTCCGCACCGAGGTGCTGGGCCTGGTGAAGGCGCAGATGGTGAAGAACACGGTGATTGTGCCGGTCGGCTCGAAGGGCGGCTTCATCGTCAAGCGACCGCCTGCCGGCAACGACCGCGACGCGCTGTTCGCCGAGGGCGTGGCCTGCTACAAGCTGTTCATCAACGGCCTGCTCGACATCACCGACAACATCGTCGACGGCGCGATCGTGCCGCCGGTTGACGTGGTCCGCCACGACCAGGACGATCCCTACCTCGTGGTCGCCGCCGACAAGGGCACGGCCACGTTCTCCGACATCGCCAACGGCATCGCGCGCGAGCACGGCTTCTGGCTGGACGACGCCTTCGCCTCGGGCGGCTCGGTGGGCTACGACCACAAGGGCATGGGCATCACCGCGCGCGGCGCGTGGGAGTCGGTGAAGCGCCACTTCCGCGCCATGGGCCGCGATTCGCAGACCCAGGACTTCACCTGCGTCGGCATCGGCGACATGTCCGGCGACGTGTTTGGCAACGGCATGCTGCTGTCGAGGCACATCCGCCTGGTCGCCGCCTTCGACCATCGCCACATCTTCCTCGATCCGAACCCGGACGCGGCGCGTTCCTTCGCCGAACGCGAGCGCATGTTCAAGCTGCCGCGGTCGAGCTGGGCCGACTACGACGCCAACCTGATCTCGAAGGGCGGCGGCGTGTACCCGCGCTCGCTGAAGTCGATCGCGATCTCGCCCGAGGTGCGTGACGCGCTCGATCTGCCGGAAGGCACCAAGTCGATGGCGCCGAACGAACTGCTCTCGGCGATCCTCAAGGCGCCGGTGGACCTGCTGTGGAACGGCGGGATCGGCACCTACGTCAAGGCGGCTTCGGAACAGAACGCGGATGTCGGCGATCGCGCCAACAACGCGATCCGCGTCGACGGCCGCGACCTGCGCTGCCGCGTGGTGGGCGAGGGCGGCAACCTCGGCATGACCCAGCTCGGTCGCATCGAGGCGGCGCTGGACGGCGTGCTGCTGAACACCGACTTCATCGACAATTCGGCCGGTGTCGACACCTCCGACCACGAGGTGAACATCAAGATCCTGCTCAACGGCCAGGTGCAGGACGGCAAGCTGAAGATGGAGGCCCGCAACAAGCTGCTGGCGTCGATGACCGACGAGGTCGCCGACCTGGTCTTGTGGGACAACTACCGGCAGAACCAGGCGATCAGCCTGATGGAACGCATGAGCCTGAGCCGGCTCGGTTCCAAGCAGCATTTCATCCGCACGCTGGAGTCGCAGGGCCTGCTCGACCGGCAGATCGAGTACCTGCCGTCGGATGCCGAGATCGCCGACCGCAAGGCGCGCGGCATCGGCCTGACCCGGCCGGAGCTGGCGGTGCTGCTGTCGTACTCGAAGCTGGTCGCGTTCGACCAGCTGCTGCAGTCCGACGTGCCCGAGGATCCCTACCTGTCCAAGGAGCTGCAGCGCTACTTCCCGCAGCCGCTGCAGAAGAAGTATGCGCAGGCGATGGAGCACCACCGCCTGAAGCGCGAGATCATCGCGACCGCGGTCACCAACACGATGATCAACCGCATGGGCGCGACCTTCCTGCTGCGCATGCAGGAAGACAGCGGGCGCAGCATCGGCGAAGTCGCCAAGGCGTTCACCATCACCCGCGAGACGCTGGAGGCACGCGCGCTGTGGCTGCAGATCGATGCGCTCGACGGCAAGGTGCCCGAGTCGGTGCAGATCGACGCGCTGCTGGTGATCTGGAACCTGCAGCGCTCGTTCACGCGCTGGCTGCTGTCGCGCCCGGGCGCGATCCCCGACATCACCACCGCGGTGGGCCGCTATCACGACGGCTTCCGCGACATCCGCGCGGGCGAGCGCATCCTGCCCGACTCGCAGCGGCCGGAGTACGAGGCCAGCCTCGCCGACTGGC
>JAIUOJ010000035.1 GCA_020161335.1 Pseudomonadota bacterium | reverse complement strand
TTCGGCCGGGCCGACATCGCGCGCGGCGGCAACGGCCCGCTGGATGCGTTGGCCACAACGCTGGCCGATGGCCGCCAGGTCGTCGGCGTGCAGGTGGTCGGTCACAGCGACCGCATCGGCACCGACCGCGTCAACCTCGCGCTGTCGGCGCGACGTGCCGAAGCGGTACGCGACTACCTGGTCGCACGCGGCGTGGCCGCGTCGCTGATCAGCGCCGAGGGGCGCGGCAGCAGTGAACCGGTGGTCGAGTGCACCCGCGAGCGCGGACCGGCGCTGATTGCCTGCCTGGCGCCGAACCGACGCGTCGAGATCCGCGCCGTCTACGTCGACTGAGCACGCGCGCGGGCGTCCGCAACGCCTGCGTCAGCCGCGCGTGGCGAGATCGTCCGCGGCGGCGACGATGGATTCGTCCGACGGAATCACCAGGAACGCCGCACCCGCCAACGGCGTGAACGTGTCCGCGCCGACCACGCGCCGGAATGGCCGCGCGCGATAACCGGCCTCGGCGATCGCGGTGATGATGCCCTCGCCTACGCCGGCGCTGCGGCGGCCCTCATCGACCACCAGGATGCGTTCACACTCACCGGCGTGCTTCGCGATGGCCGCCTCGTTGAGCGGCGCCAGCCAGCGCAGGTCGACCACGCGCACCTGCCAGCCATGCTTCGCCTCGATGGCTTTCGCGGCACGCAGGCTCATCGGCACGCCGTTGCCGAAGGTGAAGATCACCAGATCCTTCGCCTTGGGGTTATAGACGCGCTCCTCGCCCAGCCTCATCGCCTGTTCCGGCGACGGGTATTCGGTGAGCCAGCCGCCGTCGCCGGGTTCGTGCAGGTCCTTGGTCATGTACAGCGCGATGGGTTCAAGGAAGGCGCAGACGCGTCCGTCCACCTTCGCCAAGGCCATCATCGTGCGCAGCATGGTGGCGGCGTCGTCGCCGCGCGACGGGCAGCCGACCACGAGGCCCGGGATGTCGCGCAGCGCGGTGATCGAGTTGTCGTTGTGGAAATGCCCGCCGAAGCCGCGCTGGTAACCCAGCGACGCGATGCGCATCACCATCGGGTTGCGGTACTGGCCGTTGCTGAAGAACTGCAGGCTGGCCGCCTCGCCGCGGATCTGGTCGCAGGCGTTGTGGAAGTACGCGAGGTACTGGATCTCCGGCAGCGGCAGCAGGCCCATGTTGGCGTAGCCCTGCGCAAGACCGAGGATCACGGTTTCATCGAGCAAGGTGTTGAACACGCGACGCGGGCCGAACGCCTTCTGCAGGCCCTTGGTCACCGTGTACACGCCGCCCTTCTGCGCGACGTCCTCGCCGAACAGCAAGGCTTCCGGGTACTTGGCGAACAGGTCGTGCAGCGCTGCGTTGATCTGGATGGCCAGGTGCTTGGGCCCCTGCCTCTCCGGCAACTTCGCTTCGCCACCAAATGCCAGCGCGCGGCGTTCGGCATCGGGCAAGCGCGTGGCTTCGGCGTGCACGGCCTTGGGGGTGTACGGCGCCAGCGGCGCCATCACGTCGGCCAGTTCGGTCAGGCGCGGGCGACGGTCGGCGTCCTCGGCGGCGGCGAAGCACTTCGCGCGTGTGGATTCGTACAGCGCCAGCACCTCGTCCTTCGACATCAGGCCCGATTCAAGCGCGATGGTCGCCGAACGCAGCAGCGGGTCGCCCGCTTCCACCGCGCACAGTTCCTCGATGCTGCGCCATTCGATCTCGAAGTCGGTTCCGGCGTGGCCCATGATCCGCGTGGTGCGCAGGTGCAGGAACGTCGGGCGTCGCGTGCGGCGGCAATGCTCGACCGCCTTCTGCACGTCGCCGTAGCCGCCGGCAAGGTCGAGGCCGTCGGCGTAGAAATAATCGAGATCCGGGCGATTGCGGAAGTTGCGCGCCACCCAGCCGTCGGGCGTCTTCACCGAGATGCCGATGCCGTTGTCCTCGCACACGAACAGCACCGGCGCCGGCAGCTTCTGGTAGGCCGTCCACGCCGCGACGTTGAATGCGGTCTGTGCGGTGGCGTGGTTGCTGGAGGCGTCGCCGAAGGAACAGATGGCGATGCTGTCGTCCGGGATCGGCAGCGCATGACCGATGCGACGCGCCTGCTCGATGGCGACGGCGGTACCGAAGGCCTTGGGCAGGTGCGAGGCAATCGTGGACGTCTGCGGCAACACCCACAACGGCTTGCTGCCCCAGACCTTGTGGCGGCCACCCGAAGCCGGGTCGTCCTTCGATGCGGCGAACGACAGCGCCGAATCCATCACCGGATCCATGCCCGGCAGCTTGCGGAAGCGCTCGGCCATGAAGCCGCCGCTGCGGTAGTGCAGGAAGGCCGGGTCGGTATGGCGCGTGAGCCGCGCGACCATCGCGTTGCCTTCGTGGCCGCTGCTGCCGATGGTGTAGAAGACCTTGTTCTGCACGCGCAGCACGCGCGCCATCAGGTCGAGGTGGCGGCTGATGAGCTGCGACTCGAACAGTTCGCGGAAACCACGCGCGTCAAGCGCGCTGCCGTCGAGGATCGCTTCGCCGTCAGCGGGCTTCGCGTCCACGCGCCCGTCCCATGCCTTTACGAACTCCGTGAAGTTGACGTCGCAGATTTCGGCGCGGTTGAGGCCCTTCATGCGGGCCGGGATGGGGTTGGGGACGGTGGCGAACATGCGTGTCTCCCCCTCTCCCGCCTGCGGGAGAGGGCTGGGGTGAGGGTGATTCAAGTCGACGCCGCGATCAATGCGGCGTTACCGGGAGAAGGATCGGGCATCGCGACGAAACCCGGGGTCTCGCGCACGCGCGCCAGCCAGCCGCGCAGCGCCGGATATGGCGAGAGTTCGAAGCCGCCCTGGTGGGCGACGTCGGAATAGGCGAACAGCGCGATGTCGGCGATGCCGTAGCCGGTACCGGTGAACCAGGGATGCGTGGACAGGTGACCTTCCATCACCGCGAACGCTTCATGTCCACGCTCACGCAGGCGCGGCAGGCCGGCACGGCGCGGCGACTCCAATGGCGTCCAGCCGCAGATGAAACGCGCCACCGCGACAAAAGGCTCATGGCTGTACTGCTCGAAGAACATCCAGCTCAGCGCCTGCGCACGCTGCCACGGGTCATCGGGCAGGAAGCCCGTACCTTCGGCGAGGTAGTGCAGGATCGCGTTCGACTCGACCAGGATGCGGCCGTCGTCGAGTTCCAGCATCGGCACCTTGCCGTTCGGGTTCTTCGCCAGGTACTCGGGCGTGCGGGTTTCGCCGCGGCTGCTGTCGACCTCGATCCACCGATACGGTGTACCGAGTTGGGCCAGCAGCAGCCGCAGCTTGTGGCAATTGCCCGAGGGCGAGTAGCCATGGACGGTGGTCACGCGAAACGCTTCCGGTGTTCCATCCACTGCGCGCGAGTCTGGCCCCACACTTCGACGTGCGCCTCGTCCGCCGGGGCCGGCAGCACGCGGCCCTCGCGCAGCAGGGTTGAGCCCAGGCGCTGCGCCACCTTCTTCGAGGCCAGGTTTTCCGGCGAGATGCAGTGGATGAAGTCGTCCCAACCCAGGTTGGCGAAGGCCCAGTCGATGGTGGCGACGCCCGCCTCCGTGGCGTAGCCCTTGCCCCAGGCATCGCGGTGGAGCACGTAACCAATCTCGTTGCCGGGCCAACCATCAGGCCGCCAGGGGCCCATCTGCCCGACCCAGCGACCGCTCGCCTTCTCCTCCAGCGAGAACATCGCGAACCCCTGCAGCGCCCACGCGCCGGGCATCTGCAGGAACTTGCGCCAGGCGGCGCCGCGTGCGAGGTGGCCGCCGATGTGGCGACACGCGTCCTCGTCCGCCATCAGCTCGGCATAGCGGTCGAAATCCGCGATCTGCGGCAGGCGCAAGGTCAGGCGTTCGGTGTCGATACGGATATCGGAGAACGGCATGGCGACAATCCCCGCTCGTCGTTCCGGCACAAGCCGGGATGACGGACAAAAAGAAGATCAGAACGCGTTGATGCCGGTCAGCTCGCGGCCCACCACCAGCTGGTGCACGGTTTCCGTGCCTTCGTAGGTGATGACCGATTCGAGGTTGAGCGCGTGGCGGATCGGGCAATGCTCGGTGGTGATGCCGGCGCCTCCCAGCAGGTCGCGCGCTTCGCGGGCGATGTCGATCGCCATGCGGCAGTTGTTCCACTTCGCGAGCGACACCTGCGTGGGCTGCATCTTGCCGGCGTCCTTCAACCGGCCGAGCTGCAGCGACAGCAACTGCGCGCTGGTGATGCGACGCGCCCAGTCGGCCATCTTCAGCTGCGCGCTCTGGGTGGCGGCCACCGGACGACCGAACAGGATGCGTTCCTTCGAGTAGTTCAGGGCTTCGTCGAGGCAGGCGATGGCGGCGCCGATCGGCCCCCAGGTAATCCCGTAGCGCGCCTGCGTCAGGCAGCCCAGCGGGCCCTTCAGGCCCTTCACGTTGGGCAGGCGATTGGCCTCCGGCACGCGCACGTTGTCGAAGAACAGCGCGCTGGTCACCGACGCGCGCAGGCTCATCTTGTGCTTCACCACTTGCGCGGTGAAACCGGCGAAGTCCTTCTCCACCACGAATCCCTGGATGCCGTCGTCGGTCTGCGCCCAGACGATGGCGATGTCGGCCAGGTTGCCGTTGGTGATCCACATCTTGGAGCCGTTGAGGATCCAGTCGGCGCCGTCCTTCTTCGCGTGCGTCTTCATGTTGGCCGGGTCGGAGCCACCGTGCGGTTCGGTCAGGCCGAAACAGCCGATCACCTTGCCCGCGGCCATGCCCGGCAACCAGCGCATGCGTTGCTCCTCGGTGCCGTAGGCGAAGATCGGATACATGCACAGCGAGGACTGCACGCTGGCGAAGCTGCGCAGGCCGGAGTCGCCGCGCTCCAGCTCCTGGCAGATCAGGCCGTAGCTGACGTAGTTGAGTTCGGAGCCGCCGTACTCGGCCGGGAGGGTCGCGCCCAGCAGTCCCAGTTCGGCGATCTCGGGGATGAGTTCCGTCGGGAAGCGGCCCTGGTCGAAGCAATCGCCGATGATCGGCAGCACGCGCTCGTCGGTGAAACGCGCCACGGTGTCCTGGACGGCCCGTTCCTCCTCGCTGAGCAGGGAGCGGACGTCGTACAGGTCGTAGGGATGCAGGGCCATGGCGGTCTTCGCGGCGGGAAACGCCCATTGTAATCGGGACCGCCGCCGCGGGTCGCCGGCCCATGCGAAAACGGGCCGGCGCAGGGCCGGCCCGTTTCGGGGACACTCCGCAGGGGTGGCTCAGCCGCGCTCGGGGGCACCGGCCGAGGCCGTCTGCAGCACCACCTGGCCGTCGATCACCGGCAGGCGGTCGCCCGGGTCGCGGTCCATGCGGACGGTGCGCTCGACGCCGTCATAGCGGTAAGTGACGTCATAGCCCACGGTCTTGTCCTGGGTGCCCAGGGCGATGCGGTTGCCCGGCTTGCTGTCGGTCCGCATCGTGCCGGTGGTGCCATCCGGGTTGCGGTAGGTCACGTTGTAGGCGACCACGCGCGAGGACTGCGCGCTGTCCTGCACGGTGTGGCACTGGCGGTCCACGCGCTCGACCACGCGGCCACCGACGTGGCGGCGGTCGATCTCGCGACCGGCGAACCCGCCGCCGACCGCGCCCGCGACCGTCGCCAGCTTGCGGCCGTTGCCGCCGCCGACCTGGTTGCCGACGAGGCCACCGATCACCGCACCGGCAACCGTGCCGCCGACGTTGCCGTCGCGCTCGGGCAGGCGCTCCTGCACCACCACGTCGTTGCAGACCTGGCGCGGCGTGGTCGACGTGGTCGTCTCGCGCACCGCCTCCGACCCGATCACCGTCGCGTACAGGCGCTCCTTCTCCGCGATCGGCTCGACGTGGGTCACCGCCGCGTAATCGAGCTGCATCGCCGGAATGGCATTGGCGTCGGCGGCGCGGTCCAGGCCATCGGCCGGCGAGGCATCCACGGACGCCTGCACCCCGTTCGCCGGCAACGCCTCCGCCTTGTCGCGCGTGTTGTGGTACGCGCCGACCGCCACGCCACCCACCAGCAACGAAACCACTGCAATCGCCAAGGTGTTGCTCTTCATGCCGTCGTCCTTCCGGGCCGTAGCCACGCGTTTCAGTCAACCGGAATTGCAGCACCGCGCACCTGAACAGCAGCCCGAAAAGTTCCCGCGAAACTGACGTGCCGATGAATCGCAAGGTGCCCCGCCGCGTGCTAGCGTGATGCCCGTCGAACTCCCGGATGCGCGCGATGAGAAACGCCCTGCTGCTGCCGTTCCTGAACTGGGCCCGCAAGCTGCGCTACCCGACCCTGTTCAAGCTCACCGCCGGCCTGTTCGTGGCCAGCGTGCTGCTGCCACCGGGACTGGACCCGATCCCGTTCCTGGACGAACTGCTGTTCGGACTGGGCACGATCCTGCTGGCCAACTGGAAGCGGCGCAAGGACGACCCGCCGCCGCTCGACGGCAGCGCCACGCAGCCCTGACCGGCCCGTGCTGGTCGACAGCCACAGTCATTTCGACGCGCCCGAGTTCGACGGCGATCGTGCCGCCGCGCTGCGTCGCGCGCGCGATGCGGGCGTATCGCGCCAGGTCGTGCCCGCGATCACGTGCGCCGGCTGGCCGAAGCTGCGCGCGATCTGCCAGGACGATGCCGGCCTGTTCCCCGCGTACGGCCTGCACCCGATGTACCTGTCCGAGCACCGCCCGGAACACCTGCGCGAGTTGCGCGACTGGATCGAGCGCGAAGCGCCGGTCGCCGTGGGCGAATGCGGGCTGGATCATTTCGTCGAGGGACTCGATCCCGCGCGGCAGGCGCACTACTTCGACGGCCAGCTGCGGCTGGCGCGCGAGTTCGACCTGCCGGTGATCGTGCACGCGCGCCGCGCGGTCGATGCGGTCATCGCCGCGATCCGTCGCGTCGGCGGGCTGCGCGGCGTGGTCCACAGCTACTCCGGCAGCCCGGAGCAGGCGCGACAGCTATGGCAGCTCGGCTTCCTGATCGGCCTCGGCGGGCCGGTGACGTACGAACGCGCCAACCGCCTGCGCACGCTGGCCGCATCGATGCCGCTGGAATTCCTGCTGCTGGAAACCGATTCGCCGGACCAGCCCGACGCCGGCATCCGCGGCGAACGCAACGAACCGGCGCGGCTGGCCGTGGTCCGCGACACGATCGCCGCGCTGCGTGGTAGCGCGCCCGACGAGATCGCCGCCGCCACCACGCGCAATGCCGAACGCCTGTTCGGCCTGCCCCTGCCCGCGCCATAGCCGGCCCCGCCCGCCAGGCCCGGCCGGCGGGGCCGGCGTATCCGATCGCCCGGTCTGGCGCCGACGCAGTGCCGCCTGGCCAGCGCCCCGCCCCGGGCACGTCATGACGGGCAATCAGCGCGTGGGCCTGGCCTTCGCGAGCAGTTCCAGCGCCTTGCCCACCATCGCGAACGCGAACGCGCCGGTGACGTGCGTGGCCGCGCCGAGGCCGACCCCGCAGTCGAGCTTGAGCGCCGCGTCCGGGCCGAGCTGCGGGCGCATCCCGCACACGCTGCCGTCGGCCTGCGGATACCTGACGTTCTCCAGCGAATAGGCCGCCTGCACGCCGAAGTAGCGGTCGCGGTTCTTCGGAAAGTTGAACTCGGCGCGCAGCTTCTTGCGCACCAGGGCCAGCAACGCATCGTGCTCGGTGCGCGAGAGGTCGCGCAGCCGCACCTGGGTCGGATCGGTGCGGCCACCGGCCGACCCCGAGACCACGATCGGCAGCTTGCGCCGCCGGCACCACGCGATCAGTTCGACCTTCACCCGGAAGCTGTCGCAGGCGTCGAGCACCAGGTCGAAGCCGCGGTCGAGCAGCTCGCCCATGTTGGCCGGGGTCAGGAACTGCGGCACTGCCTCGACATCGATCGCCGGGTTGATCGCGCGGCAGCGTTCGGCCATCGCCTCGGCCTTGTTGCGTCCGTACTGGCCCTCCAGCGCCGGCAGTTGCCGGTTGGTGTTCGACACGCAGATGTCGTCGGCATCGATCAGGGTCAGGTGGCCGATGCCGGAGCGGGCCAGCGCTTCCGCCAGCCACGAGCCGACGCCACCCAGCCCGACCACGGCGACGCGCGCGCCGGCATGGCGCGTGACGGTACCGGCGCCATAGAGCCGGTCGATGCCGGCGAAGCGGTCGCGGAGGACGGGATCCATGCCGCCAGTGTAGCCGTGGCGCGCGGTGCCATCGGCGTCGTACCATCGCCGGCGTCATCCACACGGAGCCCCATCGCATGGCCAGCCAGCCCGCCACGAAGAAGTCTTCGGCAGCCTCGCGCTACCTGTTCCTGTTCCTCGTCGGCCTGGTGGTGGGTGCGGTCGCCGCGGTCATGGCGATGCGCGCGCTGCAGGCGCGCCACGATCCGTTCCCCGACAGCGTGATGAACGTGATGGCCAGGCACTCCGGGCTGCTGTCGGACAAGATCAAGCAGAACCGCTGCGCGGCCACGGATACCGTCCCGCACGTGCGCACGCTGCGCGCAATGGCCAACGACCTGGAGATGGCATTCCCCGGCCTGGCCGACGACAAGCGCTTTCAGGGGCACACCAGCCAGTTCCGCGCCGATCTCGACTCCGCGCTGGCGACGCCGCCCACCGACTGCGCCGGTGCCGAAGCCCTGTTGAAGCAGGTCGGCACCGACTGCAAGGCCTGCCACCAGGATTTCCGCGGTTGACGACGCCTGCACGCGGATGACGAACGTCTGAATCGCAAACCTCCCGCAGGCCGCGCAAGCGGCCCGGTTGTCATGGTGTTCACGCGTCGCTGCACAGCATGACCCGCGACAAGGCCCTGCCCGTTGCAGGCCATGCCCGGGAGTCAATCCATGAACAAGCCACTGTGCATCCTCGGCCTCGCCGCCAGCGTCGCGCTGGCCGGCTGCGCCAGCACCTCGCCGGGCTACGGCAGCGGCTACGGCGGCGGCTACGGCAATGCGCCGTCGTCGAGCCGATGCCATGACTGCGGCACGATCCTCGCCATCGAGCAGGCGACCGCCAGCCAGGGCGGCAACATCATCGGCCCGGTCGTCGGCGGCATCGTGGGCGCCGTCGCCGCGAAGGAACTGGCGCGCAAGAACACCGACAGCGACGGGCGCCGCAACGTCGCCATCGCCGCCGGCGCGGCGGGCGGCGCGGTCGCGGGCAACGCGATCCAGAACCGCGTCGAAGGCAGCCGCGCCGGCTACAACATCCACGTGCGCATGGACGACGGCCGGACCACGGTGATCCACCAGAACGACGTCGGCGGCCTGCGCAAGGGCAGCTACGTGCGCGTGCAGGACGGCTACGTGCGCGCGTACTGACCGGCATCGCCTGCGGCCGCGCCCGCTTCGATGGGCGCGCGGTCGGCGCGAACGAGGCACCGCTCGGCACGCAGACGCGGACGCCGGCCCCGTGGGGCCGGCGTTTTTCGTTCCGGGCGTGGTTGCGCCGGAGCGCGGGTCACGTGAAGGGGGGGCGGTTACGGCTTGACGGTGCCGGTCTGGCGATCCTGCGACGTGCCCTGCTGGCGCGGGTCGTCGTCTTGCGTGCCGGCGCCGGCCGGGGGCGGCCGCCGTTCCGCGTCGTCCTGCCAGTCCGCGGGTGCCGGGGTGCCGGGCTGCTTGTCGGAAGCCATGTCGTGGGTCCTCGATGTGGGTGGATGCACGGCCCCTTTCGGCACGCAGACGCGACCGCATCGTGCCCTGGCATCGAACGCCGGATCGGCGCGCGAACGGACATCGCGCCGCGCACCGCCGGGCCGGCGGGCATCGCGCAGGTGCGCGGATTTTTGCCAGAATGCGCGTCGGCGCCTCCGCCCGACGGGAACATGCATGGACACGCAGACGCTCTACTACGCCATCGCCCTGCTGCTGGTCCTGGCCGGGATCGCCGGCACCGTGCTGCCCGCGATCCCGGGACTGCCGCTGGTCTTCGCCGGCATGCTGCTGGCGGCCTGGGCCGGCGGCTTCGAACAGATCGGCGTGGGCACCCTGCTCGTGCTGGCGGCGCTGACGGCGCTGTCCATCGGCATCGACTTCCTCGCCTCCGCGGCCGGCGCCAAACGCGTCGGCGCCAGCCGCATGGCGGTGCTGGGCGCGGTCATCGGCACCGTCGCCGGCCTGTTCTTCGGCATCATCGGCGTGTTCGCCGGCCCGTTCGTCGGCGCCGTCGTCGGCGAGCTGCTGGCGCGCCGCGGCATCGACCGCGAGAAACTCGGGCAGGCGACCAAGGTCGGCATCGGCACCTGGTTCGGCATCCTGGTCGGCACGATCCTCAAGCTGACCCTGGCCTTCGCCATGATCGGGATCTTCGCGATCGCGTGGTGGCACAGTTGACGTCGCCTTGCAGGCGCGAGGCTAGACTCGCGTTTTCCGTACGAGACCTCGCCTTGCCGACACCTGGACGCCGCCTCCCGTCGCGCCTGCCGGCGCGCCTGCTGTGCCTGTTGCTCCTGGGCTGGGTGCTGGCGCTGCCCGCGCTGGCGATGCAGGACGCGCCGGCGCCTGCGAGTGCCCCTGCCGCGGCATCGGCCACCGCGCAGGCGCAGGAACCGCCGCTCGACACCGACGTGCGCGCGCGCTTCGACTTCACCCTTGGCCTGGTCGCCGACAAGTTCGCCGAACTGCTGGCCAAGACGCCGCTGCTGCTCGCCGCCCTGCTGATCGTGGTGGTGGCCTCGTGGCTGGGCGGATTCGTCTCGCGCCGCCTGCACTGGATGCGGCTGCGCACCGACAACCCGTACATGGACGCCCTGATCCGGCGCGTGATTCGCACCCTGATCGTGCTGTTCGGCGTGGTCGTCGCGCTGCAGCTGCTCAACGCCACCGCCCTGGTCAGCGCCGTGCTCGGCTCGGCCGGCGTGGTCGGCCTGGTGCTGGGCTTCGCGTTCAAGGACATCGCCGAGAACTACGTGGCTGGCGTCCTGCTCAGCGTGCGCAGGCCGTTCTCGCCGGGCGACCACGTGCGCATCGACGACAAGGAAGGCCGCGTGGTGGCGCTGCATTCGCGCACCACCTTGCTGATCACGCTCGACGGCAACGAGCTGCAGTTGCCCAATGCCCTGGTGTTCAAGGCGATCCTGCTCAACTACAGCCGCAATCCGCGCCGCCGCTTCGACTTCACCGTCACCATCGACGGCAGCCAGTCGATCCGCGTATCGCATGCGCTGGCGCTCGACCAGGTGCGGCGCGTCGAGGGCGTGCTGTCGGATCCGGCGCCGTCGTGGACCGTGCAGGAGTTCACCCCGGCCGGCATCGTGCTGCGCTTCTTCGGCTGGATCGACCAGCGCGAGAGCGACCTGGGCAAGGTGCGCAGCGAATCGATCCGGCTGGTCAAGGCCGCGTTCGCGCAGCATGGCATCGAAAGCCCGCGTACCACCTACCACATCCTCACCGCGCGCGATCCGTCGGCCGGTGCGGCCGCCGTGGTCGAGCACGCCGAGCCCGTGCACAGCCACGACGCCGACACCTCGGTCAACCGCGACATCGACGAGCAGCTCGCCGAGGCGCAGCAGGCCGCCGACGCCGGCACCGGCAACCTGCTCGAACCCACCCCAGGACCGACCTGACCGCCATGCCCCGTCCCGCCCTACTGCCCTCCGTGCTGGCCCTCGCGCTGGCGCCGTCGCTGGTCCACGCTCAGGAGGCGGGCGGCGCCACGCTCGAAGGCTGCGCCGCAATCTCCGCCGATGCACCCCGCCTTGCCTGTTACGACGCCCTCGCCCGCCGCGCAGGCGCCGGCCCGCTGCAGGCCGACCTCGCCGCGGCGCAGGCGCGCGAGGCACTGGACGCGCGCACCGGCGATGCCAGCGGCCTGGCGCGCAGGCGCGCGGCGAACGACATCTTCCGCCACGACGACGCGCTCGGCGATGCGCTCGCCAACGAAGGCCGCGGTTCGCTGCTCGACAGTCGCTGGGAACTCGCGCGCGATTCCAAGCTCGGCCTGTTCAACTTCCGCGCCTACAAGCCCGTCTACCTGCTGCCGGCGTTCCTCACCAGCGACGTCAACGAGATGCCGCGCTCGGAGAACCCGCGCAACACCGTGACCACGCCACTGGAGCTGGATGCGCTGGAAGCCAAGTTCCAGCTGAGCTTCAAGACCAAGGCGGTGGAGAACCTGTTCGGCGACAACGGCGATGTCTGGATGGGCTACACCCAGTCCTCGCACTGGCAGGTCTACAACAGCGAGGCCTCGCGGCCGTTTCGCGAGACCAACTACGAGCCGGAAGTGCTGCTGGTGTTCCGCAATGGCTACGGCATCGCCGGCTGGCGCGGACGCATGGCGGCGGTTGGCATCAACCACCAGTCCAACGGCCGCAGCGACCCGCTCTCGCGCAGCTGGAACCGGCTGATGTTCAACATCGGCCTGGACCGCGACGACTGGGCGCTGATGATCCGGCCCTGGGTGCGCATCTCCGACGGCAACGATGACGACAACCCCGCGATCGAGGACTACATCGGCCGCGGCGACGCCACCCTCACCCACGTCCGCGGGCGCCACGAGTACTCGCTGATGGCGCGCCATTCGCTGCGCGGTGGCGACCGCTCGCACGGCGCGCTGCAGTTCGACTGGGGCTTCCCCGTGCACCGGACGTTGCCGATGCGCGGCCACCTGCAGCTGTTCCACGGCTACGGCGAGAGCCTGATCGACTACAACCACAAGGCCAGCTACATCGGCCTGGGCATCTCGCTCCAGGAGTGGTTCGAACCCCGGGCGGACTGAGCCCCCGCGACGGCGCGCGCAGGGTTGGCTAAGCTGTCGCCAGCCCACCCTGCGAGCGCACATGGACGTCCCGGCCCCAACCCGCCCCCGGCGGTCGTTCTTCGCCTACGCCTCGGCCCTGCTGGGCCTGCTCAGCGTGTTCGCCGTGCTGTGCTTCCACTACCCGGAGCTGCTCACCAGCCGGGAGTTCCGCGCGGTCTACTCGGAACAGTTCGCGCGCCAGCTGCTGCTGGTCGGCCTGGTCGCCGCCTTCATCCTCGGCACGGTCGCGATCCTGCGCGACCGCAACAAGCGCGTGGCGCTGGTCGGGGTCGGCAGCGCCACGCTGGCGGTATTGATCGGCGGCACCAACGTGCAGTTCGACGCGATCGGCAAGACGCCCTACTCGCTGGGCCTCGACTGGTTCGTGATCTCGCTGTTCTTCTCCGCGCTGGTCTTCGTGCCGATGGAGCACTACCTCGGCAAGCGCCGGATCTCGCCGCTGCGCGAGGGCTGGCGCACCGACGTGGCCTACTTCTTCCTGAGCCACGTGCTGGTGCAGTTCATCCTGATCCTGGTCACCGCGTCCACCTCCACCATCGCCGGCCTGGCGGCGTTCCCGTCGCTCAAGGACGCGATCCAGTCGCTGCCGGTCTGGGCGCAGTTCCTGCTCGCGGTGTTCGTGGCCGACCTCGCGCAGGCGTTGCTGCACCGCGCGTACCACAACATTCCCTGGCTCTGGCGCTTCCACGCCGTGCACCACTCCAGCCGCGAGATGGACTGGCTGGCCGGTTCGCGCATCCACTTCGTCGAGATCGTGCTCACCCGCAGCGCCGTGCTGCTGCCGCTGCTGGTGCTGGGCTTCTCGACGCCGGCGGTGAATGCCTACGTGATCCTGGTCGGCCTGCAGGCGGTGCTCGCCCACGCCAACCTCGGCATCCGCTTCGGCTGGCTGGAGTACCTGCTGGTGCTGCCGCGCTACCACCACTGGCACCACGCGCGCGAGCAGGATTACATCGACGTCAACTACGCCATCCACCTGCCGCTGGTGGACATGCTGATGGGCACCTTCAAGCTGCCGCGCGACCAGGGCGAATGGCCGCGCGAGTACGGGGTGATGAAACTCGAGACGGTTCCGAAAGGCATCGTGGCCCAGCACCTGATGCCGTTCCAGGGCGGCCGCAAGTACCAGGATCACGTCGACTGAGCATGGACCGTGGCGAGGCCGCTCAGGTCCAGTCGGTGATGCCTTCCCGGCGGTAGGTTTCGGCGAACGACGGCAGGGCCTTCATGCGTCGCGCGTGGGCCTGCAGGGCGGGCCAGTCGTCGGACGGACGCGGCATGTTGCGCGACCAGCGCATCAGCATGGTCAACAGGAAATCGGCGGCCATTCGGTGCGTGCCCAGAAGATAGGGGCCGTGCGCCGCGAGATGGTCGGCCACCTGCTGCCAGGCCGCTTCCAGTTCCGCGCGCGCCTGCGCCTGCGCGGCCTCGACATTGGCCTCGCCCGCCGGTTCCGAAGGATAGAACCAGTCGCGGTAGGCCGGCTGCAGCGTGTTGGCGCAGAAGCAGATCCAGCGGTAGTAGTCGCCGCGCCGGGGCGTGCCCGGCGCCGGCGCCAGCCCGGCATCGGGATGCAGGTCCGCCAGGTGCATGACGATCGCCGCGGCCTCGGTCAGCGGCTGGCCGTCGATGACCAGCGTCGGCACCCGCCCCTGCGGGTTGAGCGCCAGGTACTCCGGCGATTTCTGCTCGCGCCTGTCGAAATCGAGCATGCGCAGCTCGTGCGCGACGCCCAGTTCGATCAGCAGCCAGTGGACGACGAGCGAGGCGGTGCTCCTGGCACCGTGGAGGACGACGGACATGGGCGAAGGCGTGGCGGAGGCGCGGGCGGGACGCGCAGTCTACGGCGTCCGCGCGCGTTCAGCGCTTGCCGTCGACGATCGCCCCGATCGCGTCGAACAGGTCGTCGAAACCCGAGGTCGGCTGGAACCGCTGGCCATTGATGAAGAAGGTCGGCGTGCCGTTGACGCCGCTGCGGATGCCGCCCTCGAAATCGGCCTGCACGCGCTCCAGTTCCGGGCCGCCCTCCATCGCCTGGCGCAGGTCGGCCCACGACAGCCCGAGCGTCTGCGCGATGCGCCGGTACAGCGCCTCGCCCAGCGACGGCTGGTTGGCGTAGAGCAGGTCGTGCGCCTCCCAGAACCGGCCCTGCCCGGCCGCGTGCTCGGCCACCACCGCGGCCGGCAGGGCCTGCGGGTGCATCTCCGACAGCGGGAAGTTGCGGAACACCAGGCACAGGTCGTCGCCGAAGCGCTGCTGCAGTCGCTTCACCAGCGGCGCCGCCTGCCCGCAGTAGGGACACTGGTAGTCGCCGTACTCGACCAGGACCACGGGCGCGTCGGGACGGCCCTGGATGTGGTCGTCCTTGCCAACGGGGATCTTCAGGCTCATGCGGGCAGCGCCTCCAGCGCGTCGAGGACGCCGTCAACCCCGGGGTTCACCGCGGTCGGCGACAGGTAGCTCCATGCGATGTTGCCATCGCGGTCGATCACGAACAGCGCGCGCCGGCAGAACCCGTGCGCGACGTCGTAGGCGCCGTACGCCGCCGCCACGCCGCCCTTGGGCTCGAAGTCGGCCAGCAGGTTGAAGTGCAGGTTGCGCGCTTCGGCGAAGGCCTGGTGGCTCCAGACGCTGTCGACCGAGATGCCGAGCACCGTGGCGTGGCGCTGTTTCAGCATTGGCAACGCCTGGTTGAACACCGCCAGTTCGTCGCCGCAGACCGGGCTCCAGTCGGCGGGATAGAACACCAGCACCACCGGCGCCCCGCGCAGTTCGTGCAGCGACAGCGTCTGGTCCGGCGTGGCGTTGAGGGTGAAGTCCGGCGCCGGCGTACCGGGTGCGAGGACGCCGGCGTCGCGGGAGTCAACCTGTGGCATGCGCACCCTCCGTTCCAAGGATGGCCGCCACGTTAGCGCAGCCGTTGGCGGGACGCCATCGGGGCGACCGGGGCGGCGGCGGATGCCGCTCCCCGACCGGGTCAGGCGATCTCCACCACCGGGATCTTGCCGATCATGCCTTTCGAAATCCGCGCCTGCCACTCACGCGGCCCGGTGTCGTGCACCGACGTGCCCTGCGCATCGACCGCCACGGTCACCGGCATGTCCTTGACCTCGAATTCGTAGATCGCCTCCATGCCAAGGTCGGCGAAGCCGACGACTTTCGCCGCCTTGATCGCCTTCGACACGAGATAAGCCGAACCGCCGACCGCCATCAGGTACACCGACTGGTGTTTCTTGATGGTTTCCAGCGCGGTCGGGCCGCGCTCCGCCTTGCCGATCATGCCCAGCAGGCCGGTCTGTGCCAGCACCTGCTCGGTGAACTTGTCCATGCGCGTGGCCGTCGTCGGGCCGGCCGGGCCGACCACTTCATCGCGCACCGGATCGACCGGGCCGACGTAGTAGATGAAACGTCCCTTCAGGTCGACCGGCAGCGGCTCACCCTTGTCGAGCATCTCGACCATGCGCTTGTGCGCGGCATCGCGGCCGGTGAGCATCCTGCCGTTGAGCAGCAGCACTTCGCCGGGCTTGAAGGTCAGCACGTCTGCCGGCGTGATCGTGTCGAGGTCCACGCGGCGCGCGTTCTGCGGGTTGTAGGTCAGCTTCGGCCAATCCTCCAGCGACGGCGGCTCCAGCGACACCGGGCCGGAACCATCCATCGTGAAGTGCGCGTGCCGGGTGGCCGCGCAGTTGGGGATCATCGCCACCGGCAGGTTGGCCGCATGCGTCGGGTAATCCTTGATCTTGATGTCGAGTACGGTGGTCAGGCCGCCGAGGCCCTGCGCGCCGATGCCGAGCGCGTTGACCTTCTCGTACAGTTCCAGCCGCAGTTCCTCGACCTTGTTCGACGGCCCGCGTTCGATCAGTTCCTGGATGTCGATGTGCTCCATCAACGATTCCTTCGCCAGCAGCATCGCCTTCTCGGCGGTGCCGCCGATGCCGATGCCCAGCATGCCCGGCGGGCACCAGCCGGCACCCATGGTCGGCACGGTCTTGAGCACCCAGTCGACGATGGAATCGGAGGGATTGAGCATCGCGAACTTCGACTTCGCCTCGGACCCGCCGCCCTTGGCCGCGACGATCACGTCGAGTTTGTCGCCCGGCACGATCTTGACGTTGATCACCGCCGGCGTGTTGTCCTTGGTGTTGGTGCGCTTGCCGGCCGGATCGGCCAGCACAGATGCACGCAGCTTGTTGTCCGGGTGGTGGTAGGCGCGGCGCACGCCTTCGTTCACCGCATCTTCCAGCGAACCGGTGAAGCCTTCCCAGCGCACGTCCATGCCCACTTCGAGGAACACGGTGACGATGCCGGTGTCCTGGCAGATCGGGCGATGGCCCTCGGCACACATGCGCGAATTGATCAGGATCTGCGCCATCGCGTCCTTGGCGGCCGGCGATTCCTCGCGCTCGTACGCGGCGGCGAGGCTCTTAATGTAGTCGACCGGGTGGTAGTAGCTGATGTACTGCAGCGCGTCGGCGACGGACTGGACGAGGTCTTCCTGCTTGATCGTGCGTGTCGAGGCGGGGGTCACGGCTGGCTCGGGGCTGGCGGGAAACGCGCATTTTAGTCGCTGCGCGTCCTGCGCACGCGCGACCGGCCTGCGGCTTTGGTCGCACGCCCCCGCGCGCCGTCCAGGCGGCGCCTCGCTTCTTCCAGCGACAGCTGCCCGGCCAGCAGCGCCTCCATGGCCTCCTCGCTGGCCCTGGCCGACAGGGCATGCAGTGCGGTGCCGACCGCGCTGGCCACGCGCGCCATCTGCCTGCGTTCGTCCGGGGCGTACTGCGAGGCGCGCTCGCGGCAGACGATGGCCCCCAGCAGGCGACCGGCGACCGACATCGGAAACGCGATCCCGCCCGTGCCCAGCGGGCTGGCGGACGCCTGCAGCAAAACCCAGGGCTGGCCGGCACGCAGCGTGACGAAGGCGGGATCGTCTTCGTCGACCCGCCGCGGCCACGCCCCGTCCGCGGTTTGCCCGCGCCGGCGATAGCCGCCATCGCGCGTGTGCCAGTACAACGCGACGCCCGGCGTGCGCAACGCCAAGGACACGTCCCGCAGGGCGCGCGCGACCAGCGGCCCGGGGTGGGCGATGTAGGCGCTCTCGTGCGCGAGGCGGTCCAGGCGCGCTTCCGCCTCGAAGCGCTGCCGGAAGAACACACGCTCGACCAGCGGCTCGACCTTGCCGTGGATGCGGTGGAACAGGATACCCAGCACCAGCGGCACGCCCAGTTGCAGCGCCAGCCCCGCGTTGCGGCCGATGGCCAGCGACGACACCAGGTCCTCGACCACCGCGAACGCGCCGACGATGAGCGCGACGACGACGCCGTAGACCACGGTGCGGCTGATGGCGAACGTCGTCGGCACCAGTTTGTGGCGCAGCGTGGCGTAGGCCAGCGCCAGCAGCGACAGCGTGTACGGCACCAGCCACAGGTGCTGGCTGCGCAGCAGCACCGCGTCGAGCACCGAGATGACATACAGCGCGATGCCCAGCAGCACCCAGCGCGCGCAGCCGGGAGGCGGCGTCGATCCGTCGCGAAGTGAGCGCCGCCAGCACCAGGAAGTTGGCGAGAAAGGCCAGGATGACCGGGATCGACGGGCGGAACGGCTCGCCCCAGGTGGTCTGCCCGTGCAGGATTCAGGGCAGGTCGCGCCCCAGCCGGTCGACGTAATAGAGCGCGAACAGCGCCACGTGCGTGAGCTTGATCGCCCGCGACAGGCGCGGCGCATGGTGGCCGAGCAGCCCCAGCAGCACCATCAGCGCGCCGAACGCCGCCATCAGGCGCACCACGTACTCGACGAACAGCCGCTGCGGCAGGTTCCACGGCGACGCCAGCGGCGCCCACAGCACGGGCGCGAGCATGCCGACGCCCGCCAGCAGCAGCGCAACGCCCCAGGCCACGCGGTCGCGGCCCTTCCAGACCAGCAGCAGGGCCAGCAGCAGGAACGGCCATTCGCGCCACGGGTAGCGGCCGGACAGGTCGTCGTCGGCCACCGCCCGCACCTCGACCCGGTCCCTGGCGCCCTCGCGTCCCGGCGACTCCGCCAGCGGCAGCACCAGCGCCGTGCCGGGCGCCACCGAGGGATTGCCGCTGACCAGCCGGTCGCGCACCGACATCGCGGTGGTATCGACCACGTCACCGGCGCGCAGCCCTTCGGGCGACGGCACGCGGTCAGAAACCGGCGACAGCACGACGCTGCCGGCCACGGGACCGGTGTCCCAGCGCATCTGCCAGTCGCCCGGCACCGGCGCCAGCCACGGCAGGCCGCCGACCAGTAGGAGTGCCACCGTGGCGGCGATGCGTGCCGCGAGTCCCTTCCGCCCCATGTCCTGTGCAACGCGCCGCGCGCCCGGCCCCGGCCAACGTGCGGGCGCCGCTTAAACCCCGCGGCCCTCCCCGGCATCCCACTGGCTATGCTGATGACGACCATGCCCGAATGCCTGCCAGACGCCGCCGCCTTCGCGGTGGACGACGACCACGCGCTGGCGCGGGCCTCGGCCGCCGGCGATACCGGCGCGTTCGAGACGCTGTACCGACGGCACCTGGGCCGCGTGCACGGCGTGATCCTGCGCCTGGTGGGGCACCAGCACAGCCGCGCCGAGGACCTGACCCAGGAAGCGTTCGTGCGCGCCTGGCAGGCGTTGCCGGCGTTCCGCTTCGAGAGCGCGTTCGGCACCTGGCTGCACCGGCTGGCGGCCAACACCGCGTTGATGGAGCTGCGCAGCCGCCGCGGCGCGCCGGCACGGGATGACGACGAGGACGCGCTCGACGGCATCGGCACCGCCGACTCCGCCGGCCACGGCACCGCGCTGTCGATGGACCTCGAGCAGGCGGTCGCCAGCCTGCCGCCACGCGCCCGGGCGGTGCTGGTGCTGTACGACGTGGAAGGCTGGAAGCACGAAGAGATCGCGGAGATGCTGGACATGGCCGTCGGCAGCTCCAAGGCACAACTGCATCGTGCGCGCAAGCTGTTGCGTGCGAAGCTGGGAGAACACGCATGACCCACCCCTCCGCCAACGACCCGCATTCCGGCGACGACATGCCCGCGGCGCTGCGCATGCACTTGCGCGGCCTGCGTCGCGACGCGCTGCCCGGGCGTGACCTGTGGCCGGCGATCGATGCACGCCTGTCGGACGCGGCGCGCGACGCAGCGCCGACACCCCGCACCGCGCGACCGCGCCGGCCGCTGCCGGCCTTCGCCGCGGCCGCGGTGCTGGCGGTCGCCCTCGGCCTGGGTTGGCAGCTGCGGTCGGACGCGGAACCGACCGCGGTCGCCGGGCCGCAGGACGCCGTGCCGCCAACCGCCGCGCCTGCAGGCGACGGCACCCCTGCCGGGCGCGCGCCGCTGGTGGTCATGGCTGACGCCATGGCCCGCGAGTACCAGGGCGCGCTGCGCGAAGTGTCGGCGATGCAGCCCGACGCCCCCGCCCACGCCTCACTCGACCAGCTCGACGCCAGCGCCGTCGCCGTGCGCGAAGCGCTGGCGCAGGATCCCGATGCCCAGTACCTGCTGCAGCAGTTGCAGCGCATCTACGCGCAGCGCCTGTCGCTGACCCAGCGCCTCGCGCGCGCCTGACCCCCTTTGCACGCCTTGCCTGTCCGGAGCCCCGCCATGAAGACCACCCTGCTGCTGACCGCCCTGCTGGCCTGCACCGCCGGCATCCCCGCCTTCGCCGCCACTCCGATCAACGAAACCCGCCCGCTCGATGCGCGCGGCCGCGTCGACATCTCCAACGTCAAGGGCCGCATCGAGGTGCGCACCTGGGACAAGGCCGAGGTGGCGATCACCGGCAGCCTCGGCGAAGGCGCCGAGCGGCTGCAGGTAGAGGGCGACCAGCGCAACCTCGAGGTCAAGGTGCGCTACCCGCGCAACAGCCGCAACACCGAGCCGACCACGCTGGTCCTGCAGGTGCCGCGCCACGCCAGCCTCGACATCGAGGGCGTCGCCGCGACCATCGACGTGGCGGGCGTCGCCGGCGACGAACTCGACATCGACAGCGTCAGCGGCAGCGTGACCGCGGTCGGCGCACCGCGCTCGGCCGACATCAGCAGCGTCAGCGGCGACCTGCGCCTCAACCTCAACAGCGAGACCGTCGAGGTGGAGAGCGTCAGCGGCACGATCGCGCTGCGCGGCCGCATCGGCGGCGAGGTTTCGGCCGAGACCGTGTCCGGCGACATCACCATCGACACCCGCGGCGAAGCCGTGCGCCGCTTCAGCGCCAGCACCGTGTCCGGCAACGCCGGCTTCACCGGCGCGCTGGCCGACGGCGGCAGGATCAGCGCCGAGTCGGTCAGCGGCAACCTGCGCCTGACCCTGCAGAAGGCGCTGTCGGCACGGGTGCATGCGGAAAGCTTCAGCGGCAGCCTGAGCGCGCCGGGCGTGAGCGTGTCGCGGCCGAAGTACGGCCCGGGCTCCAGCTTCGAGCACAGCTTCGGCAGCGGCTCGGGCGAGATCCGCCTGGAGACGTTCTCGGGCAACGCCGAGCTGCGCCTGGAGTAACGCGCCTGGTGTAACGCGCCTGGAGTGGTCAGGACCGCGACAGCGACGCGCCGACGCGGTAGCGTCGCCGCCATGGCGTCGATCACCGTCAAGCCCGCCACCGCGGCGCGCTGGGAACACCTGCAACGGGTGCTGGGCCAGCGCGGGCAGGCCGCCAAGTGCCAGTGCCAGCGCGCGATCCTGCCGCTGCGCGAGTTCTGGCACATGCCGCGCGAGGCGCGCGAAGCCTTCCTGCACAAGCAGGTGCGCGCCGCGCGCACGCCGCCCCCGGGGCTGCTGGCCTACCTCGACGGCGAACCGGTGGGCTGGTGCCGGCTGGGCCCCCGCGCCGATTTCGCGCCGCTGCGCAATTCGCCGGTGCCGTGGGCGGGCCGCGACGAGGACAAGGACGACGCCTCGACCTGGGCCGTGGTCTGCTTCGTGGTCCGCGCCGGATACCGCCGCCAGGGCATCAGCAGCGCACTCGCGCAGGCGGCGGTGGCGCAGGCGCGCAGGCACGGCGCCGTGGCGCTGGAGGGCTATCCGATGGCCACCGACGGTGGCGACATCCCCTGGGGCGAGCTGCACGTGGGCGCGGTCGGCGCCTTTCGCGCCGCCGGTTTCCGCGAAGTCGCACATCCCACGCCGCGTCGCTACGTGATGCGCATCGATTTCTGACACGCCGGCGACGGCCGGCCGGCATCGGGATTGCCTTCCGCAGGGGATCGGAACGACGATGGGGACCAGCCCCGCCGATGGAACCGTGATGGCCGACCTGCCGCTGGAATGCCCGAAATGCCACGGCCGCATGCATGTCGGCTACATCCTCGAGCGTGGCCACGGCGATCGCCGCGCCGCCGCGGCCTGGATCGAGGGCGCGCCGGAAAAGTCGTTCTGGCAGGGCCTGAAGACCACCGGCCGGCAGGTGTTCGAAACCCGGACCTGGCGCTGCGAGCGTTGCGGCCTGCTGGAGTCGTACGCCCGCGCCGAGTTCGTCGAATAGGCCGCCCACTCCGGTTTGATGTTTTAAGCGTCAACAGCAAGGTTTGAAGCTTGCATAGGCATCCCTGAGCGTTGGATACTGCGGCCCTCACACGAGGTCCGGCCATGATTTCCTCTGCCCAGATGCGCGCCGCGCGCGCCCTGCTCGGCATCGACCAGCGCACGCTGGCCGGGCTTGCCGGCGTGTCCCTGCCGACGATCCAGCGCATGGAAGCCAGCCACGGCACCGTGCGCGGCGTGGTCGGCACGCTGATGAAGGTGATCGATGGCCTGGAGGCCGCCGGGATCGAGCTGATCGGCAACGACCAGCCCAGCCAGGGCAAGGGGCGCGGCGTGCGCCTGAAGGAACCGCCGGCGGCGTAGCGCCTGCCGACACGATGTCCCGCACCGACCGCCATCCCTGGCTGCGCCAGTACGAACCGAAGCTGCTCACGGTCCTGCGCGAGGGCTACGGGCTGGCGACGTTCAAGGCCGACGCCATCGCCGGCCTCACCGTCGCCATCGTCGCGCTGCCGCTGGCGATGGCGCTGGCGATCGCCTCGGGCACCACGCCGGAGAAGGGCCTGCACACGGCGATCATCGCCGGCTTCCTGATTTCCGCGCTGGGCGGCTCGCGGGTGCAGATCGGCGGGCCCACCGCGGCTTTCATCCCGGTCGTGTTCGTGGTCATCCAGCGCTTCGGCTACGGCGGCCTGGTCCTGTGCACCCTGCTCGCCGGCCTGATGCTGGTCGCCGCCGGCCTGCTGCGCCTGGGCACGCTGATGAAGTACATGCCGCAACCGGTGATCACCGGATTCACCGCCGGCATCGCGGTGAGCATCTTCTCGTCGCAGGTGAAGGACGCGCTGGGGCTGCAGATGGCGCACGTGCCCACGGAATTCCTCGACCGCTGGGCGGCGTACGGCCAGCACCTGGCCACCACCCAGCCGGCCGCGCTCGCGCTCACCGTGCTCGGGCTGCTGCTGATCTTCGGCCTGCGCCGCTGGAAGCCGAAGTGGCCCGGCTTCCTGATCGCCCTGCTCGCCTGCACGTTCGCGGCGGCGGCGTTCGCCCTGCCGGCGGAGACGATCGGCACGCGCTTCGGCGACCTGCCCTCGGCGCTGCCGCGCTTCGAGATCCCGCACATCCCGTTCGAACGCACCTTCGAACTGCTGCCGAGCGCCTTCACCATCGCTTTCCTGGCCGGAGTCGAATCGCTGCTGTCGGCGGTGGTCGCCGACGGCATGACCGGCGGCCGCCACCGTTCCAACGGCGAACTGGTCGCACAGGGCGTGGCCAACGTCGGTTCGGCGCTGTTCGGCGGCCTGCCGGCCACCGGCGCGATCGCGCGCACCGCCACCAACATCCGCTCCGGCGGGCGCACGCCCGTGGCCGGCATGCTGCACGCGGGCTACCTGCTGCTGTTCATGCTGCTGCTGGCGCCGCTGATGCGCTACGTGCCGCTGGCCGCGCTGTCGGCGGTGCTGCTGGTGGTGGCGTGGAACATGGCCGAGGTCGAGCATTTCCGCAGCACGCTGTCGGCGCCGTGGGGCGACCGCGCGGTGCTGCTGCTGACCTTCGCGCTGACCGTGCTGTTCGACCTCACCATCGCCATCGAGGCCGGCGTGGTGCTGGCCGCCTTCGTGTTCATGCATCGCATGGCCGAGTCAGTGGAGGCGCGCTCGGGCATGCACGACGGCGACGAGGACGACGCGGACGGCGGTGGCACCGACCTGGCGCAGCGCGCGCGGCTGCCCGCGGGCGTCGAGGCCTACCGCATCGGTGGCCCGCTGTTCTTCGGCGCCGCCAACCGGCTCGACCACCTGCTGGACCAGTTCTTCGAGCCGCCGAAGGTGCTGATCCTGCGCATGGGCCTGGTGCCGGTGATCGACGCCAGCGGCGTGCATGCGCTGAAGAAACTGGCCAGCCGCTGCCAGCGCCAGGGCATCGCGCTGGTCGTGTCGGGGCTGCAGGAACAGCCCAACCGCGTGATCGCCTCGATGCGCCTGGACGCGCACGCCGGCCACGTCCACCTCGCATCGAACTTCGAGCGCGCGGTCAAGCTCGCCGGCTCACTGGTACAGGCGCAGCCCGCGGCCGCCGCGCCGCGCTGACCGCCGCCCGCGCACGGGTCAGTGCCTGAATCGCGCCCGCAGCCGCAG
>JAIUOJ010000034.1 GCA_020161335.1 Pseudomonadota bacterium | reverse complement strand
ACATCGAGGCCTACCGCGTGGATGCGAAAGCGCGGGCGGAGGCGAAGGCCAAGGCCGCGAAAGAGACGGAAGCCAACAAGCAGTAGCGTCCCGGTCCGGCGGACCCCGTAGCCCGGGCAAGCACAGCGCACCCGGGGATACCGGGGCGCCACGACTCACGACGATGCCCATTCGGAGTCAGCGCGCCGTGTATTGAATGCATTACAAGGAACCGGACAAAAGCCCCGGGTGCGCTGCGCTTACCCGGGCTACGCTGGCTGAGAGAAGTTGAGCTATTGAGGTACCATCAGGAGCGGCAACTTGCGCCGTGCGTCATTATTTTCTACGCCATCAATTAGTCGGAATGAATCGCCCCGGGTTTCATAGACAACTACAAGCCTGATAGTCCCGCCTGCCGTTCGAACTCTACCGGAGAGACGCCTCCATTGAAGCCGTGCCGGCGTTTTGGGTTGTAGAACATCTCGATGTAGTCGAACACGTCACTACGCGCCGCATCCCGGGTCAGGTAGGTCTTTCGCCTGATCCGTTCTCGCTTGAGCAACTGGAAGAAGCTCTCGGCTACGGCGTTGTCGTGGCAGTTGCCGCGCCGGCTCATGCTGCAGACGATCCCGTGGGCCTTCAGGAACGCCTGCCACTCGGCACCAGTGAACTGACTGCCCTGGTCCGAGTGCAGCATCAGTCCGGGCGTCGGTTTCCGACGCCACACCGCTGCCAGCAGCGCCTGCAGCACCAGATCGGCGCGCATCTGGCCTTGCATCGCCCAGCCCACGACCTGGCGTGAGTACAGATCCAGCACCACCGCCAGGTACAGCCAGCCCTCGTGCGTGCGGATGTAGGTGATGTCGGTGACCCAGTGCGTGTTGGGCGCGACCACGTCGAACTGCCGATCCAGGTGGTTCGGCGCGACCGTTGAGACCCGGCCACCACGAGGCCGCGGACGACGCCCGTAACCCACTTGCGCCTGCAGACCTTCCTGCTTCATCAGCCGTGCCACGCGATGCTTGCCGCAAGCCTCGCCCAGGTCGCGCAAGTCGTCGGTGACCTTGCGGTAGCCGTAGACCGTGCCGCTCTCCAGCCATGCCTGCTTGATCATGCCCAGAAGACGTTGATCCTCGCGATGGCGATCGCTCTGTGGCTGGCGCCGCCACGCATAAAACCCGCTGCGCTGCACGCCCAGCACACGACACATGCTTACCACGCGGAACTGGTCCAGATGCGCCTGCATGAACGCGTACTTCGCCCTTACCCCTTGGCAAAGTACGCGGCGGCCTTTTTTAGGATGTCGCGCTCCTCGGTCACCCGCTTGAGCTCGGCCTGCAGGCGACGGTTCTCCGCCGCCAACGAAACATCCGCATGCCGCGCGGCCGGCACCTTGCGCTGCTCCCTGACCCACGCATACAGCGAGTCGATGCTGACGCCCAGCCGAGTCGACACCTCTCGCACCGAACGCCCCTGATCGATCACCTGCTTGGCCGCCTCGGCCTTGAACTCATCCGAATACCGCTTGCCGCTCATACACACCTCCGTGATTGCCGTAATGTACGGCTTGGAAATGTCTACTGAACCCGGGGCGATTCAGTGCGAGCGGAGGGCCGCTACCGCCCCCCGTGCCGGTTGGGCCCGTGGAAGCTAGGGCCTTTGCCTGGGATGCGAGCAGCGACGCGAACCCGGTTGAGAGTGCTGAAAGGATCTCCTCCGAGATTAGCGCTTGGTTGCAACGTATCCAATAGTGAGAGCTCGAGGCTAAGAGCGGCGGATAGGCAATCAGACGGACGCTTCGCTTATTTGGGTGGAAATCGCGCCCCTCTGACATCGTCATGGGCTGTGTACGATATGTGTCCGTTTCTGAAGTAACCGGCGAGTGGGGATTCGCTGTTTTTTTCCTGTTATTTAATGGCAGGACGGCTCGATTTGGCCTATTGAACAATTGCCAACTCCTCGAGCCATGCCTCCATTCGCGAAGGTTCAAGCACTGCCTGCGCAAGAGTGGCGTGAACCTCGTGATACGGCTCGCTGGGCAATAGGTCGTCCGCCCATTGCTGAATGTAGGCGTTGAGCTCCGTCAATGTGTGCCCCACCTGCGCATTACTAACCCTCCACGCCTCTCGGCGCCGAAGAATCTCTTGATGCTTCTCGTACTCGGCCTTGAGCTCTCGGGTCCATCGCGCATCTAGGTCGAGTAATTTGTTGAGATTGGCTGCCTTGGGATGGTCGGCAACTTCAACTGACGAGCAGCGCACAGCCACCGCGTGGGCATCGTATACAAGCTGCAAGGTGCCATGCGCCGGGCGTAAGTACGGATGGAACCAGTTAGAAAAGTTGCCAGCACTATGCACGGGTTTATCGCCCTTATTTGGGGCTTCGTTACAGGTGCTGCAAATAACTGTCAGGTTGTCCTGGCACACACTGAGCAGAGGGAAGGCGCTCTTGGTAACCCAATGGTCTACGTGAGGCGTATCGCCCAGCGGTCCGCTGCAGAGTATGCACACTTGTCGAGCATGAGGAGCATTGCTGCGACTGTGGGCAGAACGAAATGCACGGACGAAATCAGCGTAGGTAACCCCACCTGCCGCGACCGGAGTGCCATTCGGCAAATACGGGAGACCAGAGCGAAATCCCTTCTCATAGAAGGCCTCGATCACCGTTCTGAATGCGCTCCAGTTCGCCCCAATCGCAAGCGGGCAATCAATCGGCCATGCGGCCGGTGCCGGTTTGAACTGTGCTGCGAGGTCCGAGACCGACTGTACCCAGCTCGTTAGTGCTGCCTTCTCAGTATTCGGCATAGCTGCTAGCTCACGTGCAAGGTCTAGCAGTTGCCGACCAGCATCAACGCGTTGAAGGAACGTCCACAGCCAATCGGCTTCAATGGCGCTTGGCAACACAGGTGGCTGCAAGCCTGGTTGGGTGAGACTTGCTGGCGTGGTTGCGGGATTGCAGAGCCAAAGCGAGAACGTTCGAATCAATTGCTGGCAGGCAGCGAGCGCCGGGGAGCATTCCACGCGATGGATCGTTTTAAACATCGCCGCCCCGCCACTTGTTCAGCAGGGTGCGCAACTCGCTGCGATAGAAGCCCGATCCCATTCGAGCAATCAGTCGCTCCAAGTCGGCGATATCCTCGGATGTGCCGGTTTCCTGACGCAACTTTCCTTCGATGAATTCTTGAGCGCGCTTGCCGATGCTGTCATCGGCACCGAATACGGTCATCATCAAGGCGCTTGGGTTCGTGCCGAACGTGGGCTCATTGACGGGGCGCACATTCGATCCCTGCGCTGTCTTCTCGACCATCACGATCTCATTGTTGAATACATCTGACAACACGATCGCCGAATGAGTGGAGATCAGCACATCATTGCTAGTGCGGCCGATGGCGTCGTCGATGATATCGACAATCTCACGCTTCCATTTGTCGTTGAAGTGGGTCTCGGGTTCGTCGAGAAGCAACAAAGCGTCTTGCTGACCCTGCAGTAAGTGAAAAAGCGCCATGCGGCCTAGGACCATCTGTTCGCCATCTGACAACTCCTCGTACCTCAGTACGCCAATGTCGTCGACATTAGGAATGTCGCTATCAACGGGCGCCTGCGCGCGACGCAACCGCAGGAGCACGTCGTCGAACAGTCCGGTTTGATTCAGTTCCAACAAGCGAGTGAACACGTCGAAGGCACTGGCCTCCTTCGAACCGCCCAACAAAGTCCGTAGTGCCTGGCCTGGCGTATTGCAGGTCAGCAGCTCGTCGTGGGCCGCCGATGCAAAGCTTGCGCCTTGAGCATCGAACGGTCCCTTCATGTCAAAGAGCAGGGTGCGACGGCTCTCCGCCGGGTGCGGCTCTCCGATCACGTCACTGGCGCAGAACCACCAGTCGTGCGCGGTCCTAGCAAGCCTCTGATCCCATCGTTCCGCACGGAAGCGGGAACGGAACGCCACCGCTACTAAATGGTGCCAACCGCCACGTTCCAGCAACTCCTGCAGCGGGGTCTCCTTGGGAGCGCGACGCCGAAGCTCGTCCACGTCAGCAACGACCTCAACGTGACCCAAGTAGGTTGCTGTTTCCGCAAGGGCTTGCGGCAGCGCCACGGCCAGCAGCGCACATTTGAGCAGGGTCGCATCAAGCAGGATGGGCCGGCGAAACCGGTCGGTCTCTGTATGGCTCGCAGTTCCGCCTAGCGGCGCAGGCTCCGCCTCGGTTCGGCGCAAGGCTTGCAAGGTACTCTCCTGTTCCGCCGTCCAACCTGCTGGCCGCTCTTCGCTCTGCGGGTCGTTGTCGGTACCTAGTAAACCTTCCGCCCGCTGATTACGATTCCACACCGATCGCCATGGGCGTAAGTCGCCCGTGGTGTATGCCAACACTGCCGACGGCAATGCAATTTGCGGGGGCGTGCTGTCGCGCTGAGGCCACCGGCCAGGCTCGATCAAGGCCGTGAAGCCAGGCACGGAGGGAGCACCGTTCAGCGCCAAATGCTCAATGCAAACTTCAAAGAGCTCCTGGCCACCATGGTCATCAAAGGCGAAGCGTACTTGGAGCCACAGGCTGGCCAAATGGCGATCGCCCGGGCAGTGCAGCAGCAGTGTGCGGTGGTTCGGTGAGCCCCGTTCACCCAGCTCGTACACCAGGCTCACAGGGAAGGCAGGCACGCGAAGATCGGCCAGGGCCAAGAACACCTCGGCCACCGCTCGCAGCAGGTTGGACTTGCCACTGCCGTTGACACCCACCACGAACCGAATCGCGCACTCGCGATCCAAAGGTGAGTCATTAGCGAAGCAAACCTTTATGTTGGATATAGGTGGGTAGTTCTGCAGGTGCAGGTAACGCAGGCGCATTACTCAGCCTCCAACTCGATATGCGCCGCGGGCACCTTCAGGGCGGCGGCAAGGTCCAAATTGAGTTGGTCGAGGGAAGCGTAGTGTCGACCTTGCTCTACCAACTGGGTGTAGTCTTTGCCATTGCCATCCTCGAGCGAGATAACCTGGAACATGCCGTCCGCGCCGGCACGTTCGGAAACTTCGTGGTCAAGCTGGACGTGAAAGTAGTACCGCTGGGCGTTCGTCGGTGTGGATACGACCTTGTGCAGTGTTTGCATGTCGGCCATGCGCGTGAACTCATCCGACCTTAGCGGACGAAACGCCTTTAGGTAATCGCGCTCACCGGTTTCTGGATCGTCCTTCGGCATTGTCACTTTCGCAATCAATCCCAGGGCGGCCAGTTGGCTGAGCGAACGTCGGATGCGATTGCCGTGTGACGTACCGAATGGCTGCAGGCGCTCGGCCACCATCGCGTCGTCGCAAAAGAGGGCGAATACGTCTGCGTCTTCGACGAGCAAGGCCTCTCCGCTGGCCTGGCAGTACGTAGTAAAGGCATCCAATATCTGACGTTGGAAATCGCTCAGTTCACCCAGAAGCCAATGGCGTGCCGGGCGCACCGCCGGTTCGGCTTGCACGCTGGTTGTTGCAGCGGGTTTCAAGCTGAGTGCGATCCCGCTGCCGCGCTCGCGAAGCAAAGTGCCTCGGGCGCGAGTGGCCTCCGCGATTTCTTCCGAATGGTTCTGCCTCCACTGAGAGGTCAGGTCTCCAGAAAAGGCTTCCTCAACGACTGCTTTCGCGAAGGAATCAAAGGCGCCGGCGGAGTCGACTACTTGCTTGGTCCATTCGCGAAGCAGACTTACATGCTTAGAGAATGCCACTTGTCGGTCACGTGGAGGCACCGGAATCGGGATGGCCTGAATATTCGGTGCGTTGATGTTAGGTTGGGCAACACTTCGCACCGCCTTTCGTAGCATCTGCTGAATATAGGGCGTGGAGAACAGCGCGCGGACGTATTCGGGCTCGATCGAGTCGCCTAGCCCGAACTCGATCAAATAGGCACCAGCAACGCACTGATCTTCCTTCCCATCAAAGAGTGCGAACGGACCAATGGTTCCGCTGCGACTGATGACGAGCGTGCCAGGTTTTAGCGCGTGTTCCCGAATCTGCTTTTCGGTCAATGCCAGCTTTGGTGCTTCCCACCACCTGATTGTGCCGTCAGCATTCATGTCAGTTGTGCGAAGCACGTGAATGCCAGTGTCGCTGTACGGTTGGTCAGGGAAACGAGGGCCGTACTTGCTATAGGTCGTGTGCTTGCCAAAGGGTTCCATGGGCCAAAGCGTCGATGCTCCCGCAATTCCGAAGTGCTCTTCGAAGAGAGCCTTTCCCAAGTTCTCGCAAAGGCTAATTGCGCGTTGCTTGGCCTCGCAAAGTGCCGCCACCTCCTGAAGCACATCGACGATACGCTGTTGCTCGGGAAGAGGGGGGAGCGGGAGCCGAATTGACTCAATGGCCGACTGCCGAATGTTCTGAATGTTGGCGCCTTGGACCTGCCGGTCCTTCCAAAAGCGAAAGCCCTCTGAAGACAGCCAAAACGCGAGGTATTGAGGCAGCAATACTTCTGGTCTGCACCTGACGACTGCGTTGAAGGCTCCCCATGTTCCTTCGAATTCTTCCTCCAGGATCGCAGATTTTCCGACAAGGGTTGCGCTGCCAGAAGATGTACAGACAACGATGTCGTTTCGCTGGAGGTACTGGTCGCCGCCGACAAAGGCGCGATTGACCCAAACTAAGTCGCGGTCAGTGATCAGCCGTTGCTGGATATTCCCTGCGCGCAATACTGGAACTCCCCCGTCGAAGGGGGCGTCTGTCGCGTCAGCTTGAGAAAAGGTGACGCCTCTAACTACACGAGCAAGCGATGGCGCCAGTTGGACTTGCGGCCAGATCATTCGCGTCCCCCGATCATCGCCAGCAAGCTGTCCAGTTTATTGATGATGCCTTGTTCCGTGGCCATTAGCTCATCGATCAACTCAGCCACGCTCTTGTCGCTCTTAAGCTGCGTGAGGTCGAACGGCTTGTATTGTCCGGCGGACAGGTTCCAGTCGCGAGCCTCGATGCAGTCGGGGTCGAGCAATCCATCCTTGAGCGAGCCCTTGTCGTCGTATAGGCCGGCCGCAAGCATGGTTTGCACATAGGTGGGTCGCACTATGCCGTCGGCGTCGTGTGAGCCCACTAGCGTGCCGTCCTCGCTCTGCCATTCGTCGTTAGGGAACCACCCGCGGACAGGTATGACCCAGTGCTTGGCCGCTTTGAGGTTGGAAGCTTGATCGACGGCCAGGCTCCGCAGCGTCACGTCGAAGCCGTCGAGCTTGGCCACCTCGCGGGCTACAGCTGCCAGCTTGTGGTCGATGTTGTGCGCCGTAAGGGACTGAGGGGGCTGGTTGGCCCTAAGAAGGCCCAGCACATACGGCTCGGCTTGCGCCTCGGCGAGGGCCGTTCTCAGCAGGTCCTTCCACATTGGCAGCGAGGGCGACGCCTCCTTCTCGAAGAAGGGTTCTTTCTCCCGAGCCAACTTTCTGAAATCTGCCTCTGCCGACTTGGCGGCCTTCTTCCACGCATCCAGCAATTCGGCATCGGTAATCTTGTCAGCTATTCGGGCGCCAAGGGTTTCTTCCCAGACCTTTTGCCCGGCAGGCGTTAGCGCCTGAATGGCAAGTTCCAGTAGTGTGTTGGCAGCGGTGGCTCGCACGCTCTCCTCAGCGGCCTTGGGTTCAGCCGGGAGATCAGGAAACAGCTCGTGGATGGCCCACGCCTGGCCGTCCCACATGCTGATGTCCGGCAGTCCCGCAAATGCTTGTCCCGCGGGTGTCAGATGATCTGCGGTGTCTCGCAGCATGGCCTGGCGCCAGCGTTCGACATGGAATCTCGGCTGCAGTAGCGTTTTCTCATGGTGTTGCGCGCCCAGGCGGCCCTCGGCGATCCAAGCTTTGAACTTCTCAAGCGCATCCCACAGGTCGTTCTGCTGGCCGGGGCGGGCATTGCGCTTGGCGTCTTTCGTGTAGCCGTTTTCCTCTACCTCGTAGAACCAGACATGCTCCGTGCGCGGGGCCACAGCGCCCGTGAACGTGGCTCGATCGTCGCGCCGGGTTTCTTTGCGGAAGATGAGCACTGAGGTCTTCACTCCTGTGTACGGCTGGAACACGCCACCGGGCAATGAAATGACACCTTCCACCACGTGCTCTGTGAGCAGTTCGCGGCGCAGGCGAACGTGCGCATCAGTGTTACCGAACAGCACGCCCTCAGGAATGATCACTGCGCATCGGCCGCCGACGGTCAACAAGTCGAGCATCAGCCACAAAAATAGCAACTCGCTCTTGTTGGTGATGGCGTCGTCCTTTTTCTTTCCGCCGCCGCCAACGCGGGGGAACAACAGAGAGTCAGGCTCCAGGTCGCCGCTGTCGACGGTGCCAGTGAAGGGTGGGTTGGCCAGCACGAAGTCGTAGGTTTCCGACTCAAGTAGCTGCTTTAGTTGGGTCTTGCCTTCACGCTTGCTTAGCGAGTCTCCTTGCACCAAGTGTGGGTCGTTCAGGTCATGCAGCACCAAGTTCATCCAGCCGATGCGCGCCATGGTGCGGTCGTTGTCAAGGCCGACGAAGTTGGCGCCACTGTGGATGGCCGAGTACTGCTCAGGCGTGGCTGCGGCGCCATCAGTTCGATGCGGGGTGCCGTCCCACTCCAGCACCACGTTATCTTGAGCCGAGAGCTTGCGCATGAGGTACTGCTGGGTGCTGAAGAGGAAGCCACCTGTGCCGGCGGCAGGATCAATCACGCGCTGGCCGGGCTGAGGGTCCAGAAGCTCCACCATGAAACGGATCAGGTGGCGTGGGGTGCGGAACTGACCATTCTTGCCTGCCGTAGCTACCTCGCTGAGCAGGTATTCGAAGGTGTCGCCCATGATGTCCTGGGCAGCATTGCCATCACCCGCGCGGGCAAAGAGCTGGTCGATGGCATCAATGGCGTCGCTCAGCACTTGTCCCTTATTGGGATCGAGCTGGAAATAGGCGTCGGCCATGCGGTTGCTGAGGCTGGCCAGCTCGGTGCCGTCAGCGCTGGTCTGGGTAAAGTGCTTGTCTAGTTCGCGAAGCCACGGGAACACGACGTCAATCAGGTGCGTAGGGTTGGTCTTCTCCTGACGTATGTAGCTCCATTTGCATTCTTCTTTGCCAATGTAGAGTGACGGGAACCCACGCTGTTGACGGTTGAGGTCGATGTCCTCCAGTCGCTTGAGAAACAGGAGGTAAGTGATCTGCTCCACCGCTACCAAGGGATTGGTGAGACCAGCAGCCCAGAAGCGATTCCAGAGTTCGTCGACTTTTTTCTTGATGTGCGGAGCAAGCATTCAGATTCGTCCTAAAGAAAGTCAGGCGGCCTCGTCCAACAGCTGGTTGGTCAAGGCAATGAGTTCGTTGATGTCCTGAGACGGAAACAGAGATTCCACGCGGCCGACTCGGGACAGTGGGGGCTCGTTTAGTGCCGCCAGGGTGATGCGACCGTAGCTTTGCACCGCAGCCTTCACCGCACGTAGAAAGTTGAGCTGGTTGGCGCGTAAGTAGCCGTGGCTGGCAATGAAGGCGTCAAATGCGGCGTTGATGCGCTGTTCGCGATTAGGCAGCTGAACGCCTTCGCACAACATGTGGCGTAGAAAATCTGCTAGCGAAGCAGCCGGCGCTTCGAATGCTTTGCGCAGGTTATCTTCGGTGACGAACAGATCGGCTTGGTTCAGCATGGTGCCTATGCGCTCAAGCTCTTCATCACTCAGGTCTTCACCACTCCTGAGCTTCGCCAACTCGGGAAGTTGATCTGCTAGGCGGCGCACCAAGGCTTCAACCTGCTGGCGGTAACTTTCGGCAAAGGCTCCTTCACCAGTTGGACCATAGATGATCCAGCTGCGCTGCGTGATGCTGTCGGGCAGATTGATTTCTACTGTGTGGATGGGCGCACTGGTGCGGTACCGCATTAGGGGCGCGAAAACGGCCTGTAAAGTGGCAAGCCGGCCCATGTCTAAGTGCTGCCAGAAACTGGGCGACTGGGCCCAGGCTCGCTGCTCAGCGACACGTTGCACATCGGGAATATTGTCTGCCAGGCTAGCTATGGCGGTCTGGATGCGTTCGCGCACGGTTGCCTGCTCATTGGCAGCACCCTTGAGCCAACCAATGGTGAGCCGCTCGCACCAGACGCGGAACTGCAACTCGTCTAGGCCCGCCAATGGCGCCAGGCGCAGCAGCGGGGCAATGGTCTTCGACAGGTCTTCGAGCGTGCTGGGGCTGGGTGTCGGCCACTGACGGGCCAGTGTGTCCAGTTCATCCCAGTGCGGTCTTACGTTGATACTTTGGCGTGGCAGTGCCTGCAGCATGGTTTGCAGAGTCGCGATGGCATCGAGCGTGCTTTGAGCTCCCGGCTCCCGACCATGGAGCAGTTGCCACACCTCAAGCCGCAAGCGGAAAAGGCGCACGGGCAACGGCTCACTCGGATGATCGACCTCACCGTCTGGCTTGAGCTTGAAGTAGGCGAAGTTCTTCCAGTGGTCAATGACCAGGAAGTCCTTCTTGACCTCGCCAGTGGCTTTGTCTGTATGCAGGCGGGTACCGCGACCGATCATCTGCCAGAACTTGACCTTACTGAAGACGGGCTTGGCGAACACCAGGTTCTGGATGGCAGGCACGTCAACGCCTGTGTCGAGCATGTCCACCGAAATGGCCACGCGAGGCATGGTGCGGAACTTGAAGTCATCCAGCGTGGCGTCGGCGCGCTCCATGTGGCTGTCGATGATTTCGGCCATGCCCTGACGTTGCAGTTCTGGGTATAAACGATTGAAGCTCTCGTAAAGCCGCTTGGCATGGGCGTGGCTAACGGCAAAGATGATGGACTTGTTGGGTAGGCCACGAGCGTCCTTACGGCTCTTGTCCATGAACTCGCGTACCATGGCATCGTTGGTGCCTTGGTTGATGACGCCCTTCTCGATATCAGTGCCGTCGAAGTTGAGTTCATCGATCTCCACTCCCTGATCGCGCGCCATCTGCTGAAGTGGTTCTGGCAGCGCATCGCCTTGAATGCCCTTCAGCTGGAAATTGGTCTGTGCATCCAGCACGCGGTAGTTCACGAGGTTGCGGTCGGCAATTGCCTGCTCATAGCTGTAGTAATAGCTGGGAGCACCATCCCCGCAATCGAACAGTTCGAAAGTGTTGTGGTCGATGTAGTCTGTTGGCGTTGCTGTCAGACCGAGTTGAATGGCGTCGAAGTGGTCGAAGATCGCCTTATAGCGTTGGTAGATAGAGCGGTGGCTTTCGTCTGCCACGATAAGGTCGTAGTAGCCCACCGACAGGCGCGAGTACACCTGCATCATGCTGGGGTAGGTGGCGAACTGGATGCGCGCGCCAGAGGTCTCGCCGGACTCGATGCGAGCCAGGCTTTCATTCGGCAAATGAGACTTGAATTCTGACATGGCCTGCCGCACGAGTTCGCGGCGGTCGGCCAGGAATAGCACGCGTTGAGCGCGCTTAGAGCGCAGGAGGGTATCGACGAGGGCTATGGTCGTCCTCGTCTTGCCGGTGCCTGTAGCCATCACTAGAAGAAACTTGCGCTTAGCGGAAGTTACGCCCTCAGTGACCCGTCGAATGGCCTCGTACTGATAGTCGCGACCTGCGATGTCGGCATTGACGGGGACACCATGCAATGGCTGAGCGAATTGGCGCTGATGGCGGAGTCGTTCCAGATCGTCCCGGGTATAAAAGCCAGACACTTTGCGGGGTGCGTAACGTTCGCGATCCCAGAACTGAATCTCCTTACCGTTCGTAAGGAAGATGAAAGGGTCTTGGCGATGTTTCGATTTGATAGCGTCGGCGTAGTCAGCTGCCTGGCGTTTGCCAGCGATTTCGTCGCGCGAAGTGTGCTTGGCTTCAACGACCGCCAATGGCTTGCCATCAGGACGTAGTCCGCAAACTGCTGACCTTTGGAAAGCCCCATAGGCCCATGCGCTTCAAGGACGAACTCTTCGATTAGACTTCGGCGAGATTTGCTCCAACCCGCGCGCGCAAGCTGCGAATCCACGAGCTGGGCACGTGTCGTCTCTTCATTGGGGCTTGCAATCGTCAAAGTTCAGGCCTCGATGCTGCCCAGTTCGGTTGATATCTAACGAGAGTCGCCGTGGTCGTACGCGCCGCAAGCCAAGCGTGAGTATGTTAGCCATTAACAGCGCGACATAGTCGGCAATGATGCGTATTAGCTGGCAGGCATCGTGAGACGCTTAGCGAGCCACTGCGGCGCACTCGCCCAGACTCGAGCGGGTCAGCGGTCAAGCAAAAGTCCAATGAAGCACGCAGGGTCTACCCCTCCGCGAATTGGACTTGGCGTTCTGATGAAGATGGAAATCGAAGATTGGCTGAGGCCTGCCAACCACGGCGCGAGCTGAGACACAGCGAGTGATGTGGGGCGGGACCCGGTGTGCGCATTCGTACACAGTTCGTACACAAAAGAATGGCACAAAAGAAAATGGCTTAGCGTTTCCGCCAAGCCATTGATTTTCCTGGTGCCGAAGGTGGGACTCGAACCCACACGCTTTTAAGGGCGGCGGATTTTGAGTCCGCTGCGTCTACCGATTCCGCCACTCCGGCGCGGGCGCGCAGTATAGCGGATCGGCCCGGGGCCTCAGGCGGCGCGGTCCACCGGCAGGGTGGCGGCGATGCGCTGGTACCACTCGCCGTCCTGGCGTTCGAACTTGCAGCAGTGTTCGATCGGCGCCTGATAGACGTGCACCGACACCGCCACCTTGTCCGGGCTGGTGTTGCCGATGGTGTGGTACTCGTGCGGCGGGATCAGGCTGCCGGCGCTGCCGGGACCGGCCTGCATGCCGCCGGCGGCGCGGAACCGGCAGCGGTCGCCGTCGGTTTCCAGCAGTTCGTACTGGGTGATCTCCAGTTCACCGTCCCACACGCCTTCCACGCACCACAGGCCGCAGTGGTCGTGCACGGGCGTGCCCTGGCCGGGGCCCCAGGTCATGGCGACCACGCTGTAGCCGTGTTCGGGGCTGCGGTAGATCTCGCGCCGGGCGTAGTGGTCGTCGATGGGTTCGAATACGCAGCCGGGCAGGTGGACGCCGGGGTCGCGGATCAGGCCGCAGAGGGTGTTGCGCAGGGCGGCGGTGATGGCGTGCTCGTCGCCGGCGGACACGGCGTCGTCGAGGGCGGCGATGAAACGGTCGTGGCCTTCGAACGGGATGTCGGGCAGGGCATCGTCGGTCATGGCGCCATTCTAGACGGTCACGGATGCAACCATGGCTGAGACCATGTTGCGACGCAGCATCCGCGCTTTCGGGCCGCGGGCGGGCGCTCGCGGCGCCTACAGGGCGTCGAGGAATCCCTGGACCGCCGGCCCGAAGCGCGCGATGTCCACCAGGAACGCGTCGTGGCCCTGCGGCGACTCCAGGCCCATGAAGCGCACTTCGGCACCGCCCAGCGCCAGGCCCTCGGCGACTTCTTCCTGCTGTTCGACCGGGAACAGGATGTCGGTGCGCGCGCCGACGGCGAGCGCGCGTTCGACGCGGATCGTCGCCAGCCCGGCCAGCACGTCGCCGCCGCCGTACTCGGCGAGGTCGAACCAGTCCATCGAGCGGCTGAGGTAGAGGTAGCAGTTGGGATCGTAGCGGCGCACGAACCGGCGGGCGTGGCCCTCGAGGTAGCTCTCGACCTCGAACTCGAGGCCGAAGGGTTCCTCGTCGGGGCGGTCGGAGTCGAGCCGTACGCGGCCGAAGCGGCCGTCCCATTCCAGCGCCGAGCGATAGGTGATCACGCCGAGCTTGCGCGCGATGCGCATGCCCGATTCGGGATAGGTGGACTCGTCGTACTCGCCGCCGTTCCAGTTCGGATCGAGGCGGATCGCCTCGCGCTGCAGCGAGCGCACCGCGATCGAGAACGGCAACGCACGCGCACTGCCGGAGATGTTGATGTGCGAACGGGCGATGCCCGGGTGACGCGCGAGCAGGGCGAGCGCGGTCATGCCGCCCATCGAGTTGCCGATCACGCACGCCAGGCGCTCGATGCCGAGCGCGCGCACGACGTGCGCGGCACCGTCAGCGACGTCCTCGATCGACACGTCGGGGAAGCGCAGGCGATAGGGCGTGCCGGTGGCGGGATCGATCGAGGCCGGGCCGGTCGAGCCCTTGCAACTGCCCAGCGAGTTCACGCAGACCACGAACCAGCGCCGCGTGTCGATCGGCTTGCCGGGGCCGAGCATGGCCTCCCACCAGCCGGGCGTGGCGTCGGCCTCGTTGGCGGCGGCATGCGCGTCGGGCGAGAGTCCGGTGACGATCAGGATGGCGTTGCCGCGTGCCGCGTCCAGCGTGCCCCAGGTTTCGTAGGCGACGCGCGCGTGGAGCAACTGGCCGCCACGCTTCATCGGGAATGGCGAGGGCAGGTCGACGTAGCGCGTGCCCGGCGGGATGAATTCGGTCATGGCCTGGATTCTAGCGGGATTCGGTATCGGGGCCGTCTTCCCGGCGAAGGGCCATCGCCATCGCTGCAAGCTGTCATCTCGAACGCAGCGAGAGATCTGCTGTTCGCCTTGTTCCGGTGGAAGGGAACGGGCAGATCCCTCGCTGCGCTCGGGATGACAGCGCGCTGAGGGGGCAAGACGCTACGGCGTCGCCTTGCCCAGCACCAGTTCGACAGGCGCATCCGCGGGCAGCGTCACCCGCACCGGCGCCGACTCGAGGTCGCCTTCGCCGCGGTTGGCGCTGCCGCTGGCGGACAGGCGCGCGAGCACCTCGACGTCCTGCAGCGCCGAGAGTTTTGCCGTCGGCATGGGGCTGTCGCCGTCGTCGAGCACGATGTCCAGCGGCAGGTCCTGCAGCGCATGGCGCTCGACCGCCACCGGCATCGGCGGACCGTCGGGACGACGCGCGATGACGAAGACGGTGGCATCGCCGCGCAGGCGCACGCGCGACGCGAAGTCGGGATCGAGCGCGACCCTGACCCGCAGGCCGCGGCCGGTGGCGGCAGGCGTCGCCTGCGTGGCGGCGGGCAGCGGTGCCATTCCCGCGGCTTCGCGCGCTACGTCGATCTGCGAGCGCAGGGCCGCGGCCGTCTCGGGATCGAGCCGCGGCAGCAGCGCTTCCCAGGTCGCGACGGCATCGGCATCGAGCCCGCGCTGGCGCTGCACCACGCCGATGAACCACTGCGCCCGCTGGTTCTCCGGGTCGAGGGTCATGGCCTTGCGCAGCATCGCGAACGAGGCGTCGTCGAAGCGGTGGTCGGGACTGGCCTGCGCGTTCGCCTGCGCGGCCTCGACCAGCAGGTCGGGATCGTCCGGCGCGTGGCGCAGCGCGGTCGCGAAGGCTTCGCGCGATTCGGCGTAGCGCCCCATCGAGGCATAGGTGCGGCCCAGCAGGCGCCAGCCTTCCGGTTGCGCGGGATTGCGCTTGAGTTCCTCGCGCAGCTCGACGATGGCCTGCTCGATGGATTGCGGATTCGGCGACGACGCGGCCGCCACGGCCTCACGGTCGAGCATCAGCGGCTTGCCGACGACCTGGTACAGCGCGAGCAGCAGCACGGGCAGCGCCACCACGATGCCGATGAACAGCTTCGGCGAGCCCTTGCGCAGCGGCGCGGCGACGAGGGCGCCGACGACGATCGCGCCCACCAGCAACAATGCGTAGAACAGCGCGACCGTCACCATTCCTGGTCCTCGTCGGCCGCCATCGGCTGCCGGCTGCGCACGCGCAGGATGCGCGCGATCACCAGGCCACCGGCCAGCACAAGCAGCGCCGGCGCCAGCCACAGCAGCCATGTATGCCCGCCGAAGCGCGGGCGATACAGCACGAACTCGCCGTAGCGCTCGACCAGGAAGTCGCGGATCTCGGCATCGCTCTTGCCCGCGCGCATCAGGTCGAACACCTCGCGGCGCAGGTCGTGCGCGATCTGCGCGTTGGAATCGGCCAGCGACTGGTTCTGGCACATCACGCAGCGCAGTTCGGCGACGAGGTCGTGGAACCGGATCTCCTCGGCGCGGTCGCGGAACTCCAGCGGCGCGGCATCGCGCACCACCTGGGCCGGGACGGGCGGCGACGCGAGCACGATGGCGCACAGCAGCGACAGCAGCAGGCCGGCGACGCGACCGCTCACCGCGGCACCCCGATGGCGTCGAGCACCGGCCCCAGTTCGTTGGCGATGACCGCGTCGTCCACCGGGCCCACGTGTTTCCAGCGCACGATGCCGTCGGCGTCGACCAGGAAGGTTTCCGGCGCGCCGTAGATGCCCCAGTCGATCGCCTTGCGCCCGTCGTAGTCCACCAGCACCAGCCAGTAGGGATTGCCGAACTGCTCCAGCCAGCGCAGCGCGTCGGCGTGCTCGTCCTTCCAGTTGTAGCCGATCACGCGCAGGCGCTTGGTTTCGGCGAAGCGAGCGATCACCGGATGCTCGATGCGGCAGCCCGGGCACCAGCTGCCCCAGACGTTGAGCAGGTAGGGCTGGCCATGCAGTTCGCGCGACGACACCAGCCGCCCCGCTTCGTGCAGCACCGGCAAGGAGAACTCGGGGGCAGGCTTGCCGATCAGCGGCGAGGGCAGGGCTTCGCGGTCGGCGCGGTCGGACACCAGCACGCCGTAGAACAGGAGGCCGACGAGGGCGACGAACACCACGGCGATGACCGCGGCGGTGGCCTTGCCGCGCCGCGGCGCGGGCGCGGGCGAGGGGGCAGGCGTGGTCATGCGCGATCCTGCGTGACGCGGCGGAAGCGTCGGTCGGTGGCGGTGACGAAACCGCCCAGCGCCATCAGGAACGCCCCGGCCCAGATCCAGCGCACGAACGGCTTCACCTGCAGCCGGACGGCCCAGGCCTCGTTGCCGAGCGACTCGCCGAGCGCGGCGAACACGTCGGCGAACACGCCGGCATGGATGCCGGCATCGGTCATCACCTGGCCGCCGCTGGCGTAGGCGCGCTTTTCCGGATGCAGCAGCTCCAGCGGCCGATCATCGCGGAAGGCCTGCACCAGCCCGCGGTCGGCGACGTAGTTCGGGCCCTGCACGCGCTCGACGCCGTCGAAGCGGAACGTATGGCGGCCGATCTCGACCATGTCGCCCGGCCGCATCGCCACTTCGCGCTGCACGTTCAGCGCTTCCACCAGCAGCGCGCCGGCGAGGAACACGGCGATGCCGACATGGGCCAGGGTCATGCCCAGCATTTCCGGCGTGAACGCGCGGCCCTGCGCGCGCAGCCGCGTCCACACGAAGCGCAGCGTGCCCAGCAGCACCCACGTGGCGGCGGCCACGCCGGCGGCCGCCTTCAACTTGCCCTGCGGCGCCATGAACCACGCGACGACGCCAAGCAGCAGCGCAAGCCCCAGCCACGGCAACAGCATCGCCAGCGGGCGCGAGGCCTGCTCCTGCTGCCAGCGCGTGAGCGGCCCGAACGGCACCAGCAGCACCAGCGGCGCCATCAGCAGCACGAACAGCGTGCCGAAGTAGGGCGGGCCGACCGATACCTTGCCCAGGTCCAGCGCGTCGGCCAGCAGCGGGTACAGCGTGCCCAGCAGCACCATCGCGCAGGCGGCGGCCAGCAGCAGGTTGTTGACCAGCAGCAGCGTCTCGCGCGAAGTGGCGGCGAACGCGCGGCCTTCGGGCAACCGTGGCGCGCGCAGGACGTACAGCAGCAGCGCGCCGCCGACCACCGCGGCCAGGAAGGCGAGGATGAACAGTCCGCGCGAGGGATCGGCGGCGAACGAATGCACGCTGGTCAGCACGCCCGAGCGCACCAGGAACGCGCCCAGCAGCGACAGCGAGAAGGTGGCGATCGCGAGCAGCAGCGTCCAGCCGGCGAAGCTGCCGCGCTTCTCGGTGGCCGCCTGCGAATGGATCAGCGCGGCACCCGCCAGCCACGGCATGAAGCTGGCGTTCTCGACCGGGTCCCAGAACCACCAGCCACCCCAGCCCAGTTCGTAGTACGCCCACCACGACCCGAGCGCGATGCCGATGGTGAGGAAGCCCCAGGCGACGTTGGTCCACGGCCGCGTCCAGCGCAGCCAGCGTGCATCGACGTTGCCGTCCAGCAGCGCCGCGATCGCGAACGCGAACGGCACCACGAAGCCGATGTAGCCCACGTACAGCATCGGCGGGTGGATGATCATGCCCGGATCCTGCAGCAGCGGATTCAGGTCATGGCCCTCGACCGGCACCAGCAGCAGGCGCTCGAACGGGTTGGAGGTGAACAGCATGAAGGACAGGAAGCCGATCGCCACCAGCCCGATCACCCCCAGCACGCGCGCGACCACCACCTCCGGCAGCGGCTTCGACCACAGCGCGACCGCCGCATTCCAGACCGACAGCATCAGCGCCCACAGCAGCAGCGAGCCCTCGTGCGCGCCCCAGACCGCGGTGTAGCGATACACCAGCGGCAGCAGCGAGTTGGAGTTGTCGCTGACGTAGCGCAGCGAGAAATCCTGCTGCACGAACGCGATGGTGAGCACCACGTACGCGAACAGCACCAGCACCAGCTGGGCGTAGGCCGCGGGCCGCGCAACCGCCATCGCCGCGGTGGCGAAGCGGGCGCGCGCAGGATCGGCGGCGGCCTGCGCCCCCGCCAGCGGCAGCACCGCCTGCAGCAGCGCGGTCAGCAGAGCGAGCAGGGCGGCGGTTTGTCCGAGTTCGGCCAGCACCTAGCAGGATGCTCCACGAACACGACGGGGCGCTTGTCGCGCGGCCGTCGCCATCGGACGGGGCATTCCGGAAACCGTGGGGCATCCTGCCCTGAAAGCAGATCCCCCACTGCGTTCGGGATCACAGGGGCAGGGGAAGTCTCGACTCACTGCTTCGCCTCCGGATCCGGCACCGCATCGACGTTGTGCTTGCTGTGCGCCAGGCCCATCTTGTCGGCGACTTCCTTGGGCACGTAGGTTTCGTCGTGCTTGGCCAGCACGTCCTCGGCGACGAAGGTGTTGCCGCGCATGCGCCCGGTGGCGACCACGGCCTGTCCCTCGCGGAACAGGTCCGGCAGGATCTTGTCGTAGCTCACCTCGAGCAGCGCGTCGCCGTCGGTCACGCGGAAATGCGAGACCAGCGAACCGGCCTCGCGCCGGAACGAATCCTTCTCGACCATGCCGCCGAGGCGGAAACGCGCCTCGCCCGACGCCACCGCCGCGCCGGCGGCGCCGGAGAGGATTTCGTGGGGCGTGTAGAGGTAGGCGATGTTGCGCTGGAGCGCGAAGGCGACCAGGGTCGCGGCCAGCGCCGCGGCGGCGACCAGCGCGATCACGAACCCCAGGCGGCGACGGCGGGTGGGGTTCATCGGCTCAGCTCGTTCGGGGCATCGCCGCGCGCGGCTTGCCGCCGGGCCAGCAGGCGGACGGCGCGCAGCACCTGCGCGATGCGGATGCGCGGCGCCACGAAGTCCCACAGCAGGACCGCGGCGAACACGGCGTAGGCGGCGGTGACGTAGCCGGCGTAGCTCATCGCGGCACCCCGGCCAGCTGCCGCACCCAGTCCTTGCCGGCCTCCCGCTGCAGGTTGTCGGCGCGCGCGCGCGCCAGCAGCGAGCCGATGGCCCACAGCTTGGTCCCGACCACCATCCAGAGCAGCGGCGGGATCATGCTGGCGTCCATCGACGACTCGCCGAACACGCGGATCGTCTGGCCCTGGTGCAGCGAGTTCCACCACACCACCGAGTAGCGGATGATCGGCAGCATCACCACGCCGACGATCGCCAGCAGCGAGGCGGCGCGCGCGGCGGCGCGGCGGTCCTCGATCGCCGCGTACAGGCCGATCACGCCGAAGTACAGGAACAGCAGCACCAGCTGCGAGGTGAGGCGCGGATCCCAGTCCCACCAGGTGCCCCACATCGGCTTGCCCCAGATGCTGCCGGTGGCCAGCGTGATCACGGTGAATGCGGCGCCGATCGGCGCGCAGGCCATCGCGAGGATCTCGCACAGCTTGATCCGCCACACCAGGGCGATCGCGCCGTACAGCGCCATCAGCGCGAACATGGCCATGCTCATCCAGGCGCTGGGCACGTGGATGTAAAGGATGCGGAAGCTGTCGCCCTGCTGGTAGTCGGCGGGCACGGAGAACAGCGCGCCGTACAGGCCCACGGCCATCGTGGCCAGGCCCAGCGCGTACGCCCACGGCGCCCAACGCGCGGCGAAGCGGTCGAAATAGGGGGGCGAGCCGAGTTGGTGGAACCAGCGGATCAGCGGGGACATCACGGCCTGTGCGTGGGCGGCGCACTGCGGGCCGCGGGCATCGAGCAAGTTTACCAGCCCCCTCGCGGGGGCTGGTCGCCGGTCCTGCGGCAGGCCTAGCCGACCTGCAGGCTGCCCTGCATGACCGCCAGGTGGCCCGGGAAGGTGCAGAAGAACTTGAACGGGCCGCCGTCCTTGAGCTTGGCGACGTCGAACGTCACCGAGGCGGATTCGCCGCCACCGATCATCCTGGTGTGGGCGATGACGCGCGTGTCGCCGGCCTTGAGGTGGTCGGGGGTGACGGCCATGCCGTCGGCGGCGATGCCGTTCATGTCCGCGGCCTTGGCCACGACCAGGTTGTGGCCCATCGCGCCGACCGGCAGGGTGCCGGCGTGCTTGAGGGTGATGGTGAACTGGGCGCAGCTGGACGGCACGGTGATCGAGTCGGCGTTGTACTTCATCGCGTCGTTGGACTCGATCGTGGTCGCGCAGCCACTCACCACGGCGGGTGCCGCCGCGGCCGCGGCCGGCGCCGGGGCGGCGACGTCGGCCGCGGGCGCCGGGACGTCCTCGGCGATCGGGGCGGTCTGCGCCGGTGCGGCCGGCTGCTCGACCGGCGCGGGGGCGGGCGTGGCGGCCGGGGTGGGCTCGGGGGCCTTGCCGCCGCAGGCGGACAGGATCAGGGCGATCACGCCGGGGAGAAGCATCTTGCGGGGGGACATCCGGGGCACTCCTGGAAGAAAGGACGATGCCGGCCCGCGTGGCCGGCGACGCCATGCTCCCGTCGTGGCGCCGGATGCGCCTTGATCCAACTCAACCGCAGGCGACGGGCCCGGCTCAGGCGTGGGCGATGCGCAGGGCCGTCGCCGCCGCCACCGGCGCCAGCACCAGGGCCAGCGCCAGGCCCGCGGCCAGCAGCAGCAGGCCGCCGGTGGGATCGAAGCCCTGCGCGGCCGCGGCGAGGCTGCCCGCGCCGAACACCAGCACGGGCACGTACAGCGGCAGCGCCAGCAGGGCCAGCAGCACTCCGGCCCGGCGCATGCCCACGGTGAGCGCCGCGACCACCGCGCCGAGCAGGCTCAGCAGCGGCGTGCCCAGGGCCAGTGACAGCAGCAGCACCGGCAGCAGCGTGTGCGGCAGGGCCAGCAGTTCGGCCAGCAGCGGCGTGGCCAGCACCAGCGGCAGCGCCGTCGTCGCCCAGTGCACGAGGGTACGCACCAGGACCAGCCATGCCAGCGGCACCGGCGCCAGCATCCATTGTTCGAGTGAGCCGTCCTCGGCATCGCCGCGGAACAGCGAATCCAGCGACAGCAGGCCCGACAGCAGGGCGGCCACCCACAGCACCGCCGGCGCCACCGCGGCCAGCATCGCGCGTTCGTTGCCCAGCGCCAGCGCGAACAGGACCACCACCAGGATCGCGAACAGCGCCGGCTGCAGCGCATCGCCGCGGCGCCGCCAGAGCAGGCGCAGGTCGCGCCGGAGCAGGGCGCGGGCGGTGCCGGCGAGGGTAGGGCGGGCGTCGCTGCTCATGCCGCCCGTCCCGCGACATCGCCGGCCGCGGGCGCCGGATCCAGCAGCAGCAGGCGCGTGCGCACCGGGGGTGCGGCGTAGGCACCGTGCGTGGTCACCAGCGCGCCGCCGCCGCCATCGAGATGCACCTGCACCATGCGGTTGACCAGTTCGATGCCCGGCAGGTCGAGGTTGGCGTAGGGTTCGTCCAGCAGCCACAGCGGCGCCGGCGACAGCCACAGCCGGGCGAGCGCGAGGCGCTTGCGCTGGCCGGCGGACAGGGTGCGCACCGGCGCGTCCTCGTAGCCGGCCAGGCCGACCACGCCGAGCGCCTGTTCGAAGTCCATCGAATCCCGCCGCCCGAGCAGGCCGCAGAGGTACTCGAGGTTGTCCAGCGCCGACAGGTCCGCCTTCAGCCCCGGCAGGTGGCCGAGGTAGGCCACGTGGCGGGCACGGCTGGCGGGCATCGCCGGCGCGCCTCCGAACCAGGCTTCGCCACCGGCCCCGTCAAGCAGGCCGGCCAGCACCCGCAGCAGGCTAGTCTTGCCGGCACCGTTGCCGCCCTGCACCAGCAGCGCCTCGCCAGCGTCCACCGCGAACGAGAGCGGCCCGAACACCGGCACGTCGTTGCGTGCGAAGCACAGGCCGCGCACGTCGATCAGCGGCGCGGCGGCGTGGGAGGTTGGCGGCATGGGCTAGGGTTTGTTGACGCTGGTGGCATAGGCCGCACCCGCCGCGCGGGCGTGCGCGGCGAGCAAGCGCGACGGCGCGTAGGTCCATACGCAACGCAGCGATGACGCCGCGGCGTGCGTCCGCGTGGTGGGCGCTTCGGGTGGCGTCCCGATGGCCGCCCTGCGGCGCCGCGCGGCTTGACCTGGCGGCCAGCCAGGCCCTGCGCCACGCAACAGCCCCTGGCGGCCATCGGAGAGCCATGCGACGTATGCCATAAGCGTCAACAGGCCCTCGGCGTCGGCCAGGAGGCGGCCATCGCCGTCATTTTAGCCAGTCGACGTTGGGCTCGTCGGGCATGTCCGCTGGCCGGGTGGCGTCCATGCGCAGGCGCACGTGCGTCCCGGGCCGCCACCACAGCGTGCCGAGCTGGCCGAAGCGGCGGGACAGGGCGTCGAACTCGTCGGTGCCCATGCCGAACACCAGCCAGCTCGGTTCGCGCCAGCTGCGGTTGCGCGCGGACGCGAACGCCGGCAGGTAGGCGTGGCCGCTGGCGACCAGCGCATCGTGCAGGGCTTCGTCGGCAAGCCGGTTCTCGTCGCGGCTGCGCTCGATCGACAGCGGGTTCCAGGCCGACAGCGCGCCGAACGTGGTGGCGTCCGGGAACGCCAGCTCCAGTCCCGGGGTGGGCAGGCCGATGATGATGTCGTGCCAGCCGCCATCGTGCTGCCAGCGGTATTCGGCGGCCAGGAAGGCGTGCAGGAGTTCGGCGACGCGCGCGTCGCCGAGCGGCAGGTGTGACATCGGCATCCGACAGGTTTAACCGATCGCGTGGCAAACGTAAACTGGACGCAGGTCCATTCGACATTCCGCGCAGACACCTTGATGCCCCAGACCAAACTTCCGAACGTCGGGACCACGATCTTCACCGTCATGTCGCAGTTGGCGATGGAACACGGCTCGGTGAACCTCGGGCAGGGTTTCCCCGACTTCTCCGTACCCGTGCGTCTGGTGGACGAGCTGGACAAGGCGATGCGCGCCGGCCACAACCAGTACGCGCCGATGACCGGCATCCCGGCCCTGCGCCAGGCGATCGCGGCCAAGACCCGGCGCGTCTACGGCCACCTGCCGGACGCCGAGACCGAAGTCACCGTGACCAGCGGCGCGACCGAAGCGATCTTCAACGCGATCCACGCCGTGGTCCGCGCCGGCGACGAAGTGATCGTGCTCGATCCGTGCTACGACAGCTACGAACCGGCCATCGACCTGGCCGGCGCGCGCGCGGTGCACGTGCCGCTCGATCCGGTCACATTCGCGCCCGACTGGCGGCGCGTGCGCGAGGCGATCACGCCGCGCACGCGCATGCTGATGATCAACAGCCCGCACAACCCGTCCGGCGCCATGCTCTCGGCCGACGACATGCGCGAGGTCGAGGCGATCATCGACGGCAGCGGCATCTTCCTGCTCTCGGACGAGGTGTACGAACACATCGTGTTCGACGGCGCCCGCCACGAATCCGCGCTGCGCTATCCCTCGCTGCGCGAGCGCAGCTTCGTGGTGTCGAGTTTCGGCAAGACCTACCACTGCACCGGCTGGAAGGTGGGCTACTGCATCGCGCCGCCGGCGCTGAGCGCCGAGTTCCGCAAGGTGCACCAGTACAACGTGTTCTGCACGTTCGCACCGGCGCAGCATGCGTTCGCGGCGATGCTCGACGCCGAGCCGGAGCACTACGAACAACTGGGTGCGTTCTACCAGGCCAAGCGCGACCGCTTCCGCGAGCAGGTCCTGACCACGCGGCTGAAGCCGCTGCCGGTGCCCGGCGGCTATTTCCAGCTGGTGGACTATTCCGCCGTCAGCGACCTGGACGATGCCGCGTTCTGCCGCTGGCTGACCATCGAGAAGGGCGTCGCCGCGATCCCGCTGTCGCCGTTCTACGCCGCGCCGCCCCCCGGCCAGCGCCTGGCGCGGCTGTGCTTCGCCAAGAACGACGCCACCCTGGCGGCGGCGATCGAGCGCCTGCAGGCACTTTGAGTTGAAGGACGGCCAGGCCCCGGAGCCCACCATGCACAACCTGCGCATCTCCCTCGTCCAGGGCGCCACCCTGTGGCACGACCCCGCCGGCAACCGTGCCTACTACGGCGAGCTGATCGCGCCACTGCACGGCCTCACCGACGTGGTGCTGCTGCCGGAAACCTTCACC
>JAIUOJ010000033.1 GCA_020161335.1 Pseudomonadota bacterium | reverse complement strand
CGGTCTCGCGGCCGAAGAACTCGTCCAGCGGACGGCCGTTGACGGTGATGTTGCCGCTGCCCTTGCGCAGGAACACGCGGGCGGTGGAGGACTTGCGACGGCCGGTGCCGTAATTCTGGGTGGTTGCCATGACTTAGATATCCAGGACTTGCGGCTGCTGGGCGGCGTGCGGGTGCTCGGCACCCTTGTAGACCTTGAGCTTGCGGTACATCGCACGGCCAAGCGTGTTCTTCGGCAGCATGCCCTTGACCGCGATCTCGATCACGCGCTCCGGGTGGCGCTCCAGCGCCTGCGCCAGGGTTTCGGTCTTGAGGTTGCCGATGTGGCCGGTGAAGCGGTGGTATTCCTTGTCCGTCAGCTTCTTGCCGGTCACGGTGATCTTCTCGGCGTTGATCACGATGAGGTAATCGCCGGTGTCGACGTGCGGGGTGTAGACGGGCTTGTGCTTGCCGCGGAGGCGGCGGGCGAGCTCGGAGCTCAGACGGCCCAGCGTCTTGCCGGTGGCGTCGACGAGGTACCAGTCGCGCTGGACGGTCTCGTTCTTGGCGGTGAAAGTCTTCATGGCGCGATGGCTTCTCGGTGCATGGTCGGGCTTGTTCCGCCCTCTGCGGGAGAGGGCCGGAAGTTCGCCACGCGTTGGGACGGCGGAAAAAGAAGCGGGATTCTAGCCATTCCCCACCGCCTGCGCAAGTTGCGCCCCCTCGGGGTGGCGCTGGCCGGCGCCACGGGCGACCATGCGGCCTCCGGGCCCCGGCCCGCCCCTGCCCGTCGCCGATGTCCGCGTCCCCCCCCCGCACCCTCCCCGCCCTGCGCCCCTCGCGGTCTGCACCCGGGCGCGGCCTGGACCCCGTCGACCGGGTGCTGGTCGAGGCCCAGCGCGCGCTCGAGACCGTGTTCGGCGCGCCCGCGGCCCGTCGTCCGAACCCCGCGGCCGACACCCCCGACATCGCGCTGGACACCGCCGAGCGCCGCCACGCCGCCGGGCTGATGCGGATCAACCACGTCGGCGAGGTCTGCGCCCAGGGCCTGTACTTCGGCCAGGCCGCGGTCGCACGGGAGCCGGAGACGAAAGCGCATCTGCTGGAGGCGGCGCAGGAGGAAACCGACCACCTGGCCTGGTGCGCCGACCGGCTGCGCGAGCTGGACAGCCGCCCCAGCGTGTTCAACCCGCTGTGGTACGGGGGCAGCTATGCGCTGGGCGTGCTGGCCGGGCTGCGCGGCGATGGCTGGAACCTCGGCTTCGTGGTCGAGACCGAGCGCCAGGTCGAAGCGCACCTCGACCAGCACCTGCAGACCCTGCCCGAGGCCGACCAGCGCAGCCGCGAGATCCTGCGCACCATGAAGGCCGACGAGGCCCGCCATGCCGACAGCGCCGAGCTGGCCGGGGCGCGCGTCCTGCCGCAGCCGATCCCGTCGCTGATGGCGGCCGCGTCGAAGCTGATGAAGACGGTGGCTTACAGGCTGTGAGAACAGGGGTCAGAGTGCCTTTTCGCCCCGTCCCGCCTGGTGGATCCTTGCCGCAGAGGGCGAAAAGGCACTCTGACCCCTCGCCCCGAATGACCAATCACCGCCCTTCCGTCAATCGACCAGGTTGCGGCCGTGGTACAGCTCCTCGATCTCGCGCTTGAGCCGCGCCTCGATCTTCATCCGCTCCTTGAACGAGAGGTTCTTGGCCTTCTCCTCGAACAGGTAGTTGTCGAGGTCGAAGTCCTTCAGGTGCATCTTCGTGTGGAAGATGTTCTCCTGGTACACGTTGACGTCGAGCATCTCGTAGCGCGAGTTGATGTTCTTGGCCAGGTAGTCCTGGATCGAATTGATCTTGTGGTCGATGTAGTGCTTCTTGCCCTTGATGTCGCGGGTGAAGCCGCGCACGCGGTAGTCCATCACCACGATGTCGGACTCCAGGCTCTCGATCAGGTAGTTCAGGGCCTTCAACGGCGAGATCACGCCGCAGGTCGACACATCGATGTCGGCGCGGAAGGTGGCGATGCCGTTGTCCGGGTGCGTCTCCGGATAGGTGTGCACGGTGATGTGCGACTTGTCGAGGTGCGCGACCACGGCGTCGGAGATGATTTCCCGCCCGGCGTCCTTCTTGTCGATCACCGGTTCCTCGGAGATGAGGATGGTCACCGAGGCGCCCTGCGGGTCGTAGTCCTGGCGCGCAATGTTGAGGATGTTGGCGCCGATGATCTCGGCCACGTCGGTCAGGATCGACGTCAGCCGGTCGGCGTTGTACTCCTCGTCGATGTACTCGATGTAGCGGCGGCGCTCGTCCTCGGACGCGGCGTAGCACACGTCGTAGATGTTGAACGACAGCGACTTGGTGAGGTTGTTGAAGCCCTGGAGCTTCAGTCGGGGCAGCGGCTTGACCACGTCGGTCGGTTCCCGGGTCCGGAAGGGTGGAGCCGGAAATTATGGGGCAAAGCGCCCGCCGGTGCTGCAATGCGTTGCTCCCGGGGCGCGGACGTCCTACTCTCAGCGCTTCCCCCGTATCACCTGTCCATGAAGACGAGCCCCGTGGCCCTCATCAGCAGCTACCGCCGCCCCGCCCACCCGATGGCGCCGTCCGCGGCGACCATCGAGCGGTTCCTGGCCCACTGCCACCGTCGCCGCTACCCACCGCGGACGGAGGTGTTCCGCCCTGGCGACCCCGCCGGCACGCTGTACTACGTGGTCAGCGGCTCGGTCAGCATCATCACCGAGGAGGACGACGGCCGCGAGCTGGTGCTGGGCTACTTCGGCAACGGCGAATTCGTCGGCGAGATGGGCCTGTTCATCGAGTCCGACATCCGCGAGGTGATCCTGCGCACCCGCACCCAGTGCGAACTGGCCGAGATCAGCTACGAGCGCCTGTACCAGCTGTTCGAGGGCTCGCTGGCCAACGACGCCACCTCGATCATGTACGCCATCGGCGCCCAGCTGTCGCGCCGGCTGCTGGATACCAGCCGCAAGGCCGGCCGCCTGGCCTTCCTGGACGTGACCGACCGCATCACCCGCACGCTGCACGACCTGACCCGCGAGCCGGAAGCCATGACCCATCCGCAGGGCACCCAGCTGCGCGTGTCGCGGCAGGAGCTGGCGCGGCTGGTCGGCTGCTCGCGCGAGATGGCCGGGCGGGTGCTGAAGAAGCTGCAGGCCGACGGAAAGCTGCACGCGCGCGGCAAGACGATCGTGCTCTACGGGACGCGATGAGCGTCCAGCACTTCGCGGCCGGCGCCCTGCCGGACGCCGACCTGCGCAGCGCGTCGTCGATCGATGCCGACGACGTTGCCAAGCTGCTGTCCGAGCTGGGCTACCCCTGCGACACCGGCGATGCCGCGCGCCGGATCCGCTCGATCCTCGACAACGACCGCCAGGCGCTGGTGGTCGCGCGGGTCGACGGCCTGGTGTCCGGGCTGATCGCGCTCGACTTCATGTACTACCTGCCGCTGGACACGATCACCTGCCGCATCACCGCGCTGGTGGTCAGCTCGTCGGCCCGCGGCCAGGGCCTCGGCCGCGAGCTGCTGCGCGAAGCCGAACGCCGTGCCCGCGCCGGCGGCGCCGCACGGCTGGAACTGAGCAGCGGCTCGCAGCGCACCGACGCCCACGCCTTCTACAAGGCCTGCGGCTTCAGTGACGGCACGGTCCGCTTCATCAAGCGCCTCGGCGACGCCTGAGCCCCGCCCCACCGGGGGCGCCGTGCCGGGGCGCCTTCGCGCGCCGGACACGCGGACCGTCTACCCTCGCCACGTCTTCCCCGCGAGTCGGTTCCCGGGATGGAGCTAGGCGAACAGTTCCTCTGGTTCGTGCTGATCGGCCTCGGCGCGCAGCTGATCGATGGCGCGCTGGGCATGGCGTTCGGGCTGCTGTCCTCGTCGATCCTGCTCGGCATGGGCCTGCCACCGGCGGCGGTGAGCGCCAGCGTGCACACCGCCGAGGTGTTCACCACCGGCGCATCGGGCGCTTCGCACCTGGCGATGCGCAACGTCGACAGGCGCCTGTTCTTCCGGCTGGCGCTCCCGGGCATGGTCGGCGGCGTGCTCGGGGCCTACGTGCTGACCCGCCTGCCGGGCGGAGTGGTCCGCCCCTTCGTCTACGCCTACCTGCTGCTGCTCGCGGTCCTGATCCTGCTGCGCGCGGTCGGCCGGCTGGTGCCGAAGCAGGAAGTGCAGCGGGTGCCGGTACTGGGCTTCGTCGCCGGCCTGCTGGACGCCACAGGCGGTGGCGGCTGGGGGCCGATCGCCACGTCCACCCTGCTCGCGCGCGGCGGCAAGGCGCGCCACACCATCGGCACGGTCAATGCCGCCGAGTTCCTGGTGACGCTGGCGATCTCGATCACCTTCCTGCTCACGATGGGCTTCCAGCACATGGAGATCGTGCTCGGCCTGCTGGTCGGCGGCATGGTCGCCGCGCCGCTGGCGGCGGTGTTCGTGAAGTACGTGAGCGAACGCTGGGTGCTGCTGGCCGTGGGCGTGCTGGTGTTCGCGATCAGCACCTGGCAGATCGGCCACGCCCTGCTGTCGGCCTGAGGACGGCCTGCGGCAACGCGCCGGTCAGGCGGCGCCGGGCTTGCCGCGATAGATCATGTAGACATCCGATCGCTGGTAGTGCGAATCGGGCTTGAGGCCCGGCTGCAGTTCGAAGCCTGCCTGCGCGTAGAGGCGCAGCGCCGGCTGCAGGCGGCTGTGCGACTCCAGGAACAGCCGCTCGCCGCGTCGGGCCTCGAACTCCGCGATCGCGGCGTCCAGCAGGCGGCGGCCGATGCCCAGGCCCTGGCAATTCTCGGACACGGCCATCTTGGTCAGTTCGAAGACGCCCGGCGATTCCTGCAGCAGCGCGCAGGTGCCCACCACCTCCTTGTCGCGCAAGGCGAAGAAGATCGCCCCGCCCGGTGCGAGGATGTGGCGCTCGGGTTCCGACAGCACGGCATGGTCGATCGGTTCGATGCGGTAGTAGCGGACCAGCCATTCGGCGTTGAGCCGGTAGAAGTCCGCGCGCAGTTCCGGCGCGAACGGCACGATCCGCACCGCCGCCGACTGCCGTGCGCGGCAACGCGCGATCACGCCGGCGGCAAGCGGTTGCGCGACCAGTCCATCCTCCAGCGCCGACAGCGCGTGCAGCAGGCCGGTGCCCTGCGCCGCAAGACGCGCCTCCAGCTCGACCCGGATCGCCTCCCAGACCGGCTGCGCCGCGCGCAGCTCCGCCTGCGCACGCTCGGTGAGCGCCAGCGTGCGGCGGCGGCGATCACGCGCATCGCCCGTCGCCTGCAGCCAGCCGTCGCGCACCAGCCGCGTGGCCAACTGGCTGACCGCGGAATGGCTTTGCCCGATGACGTCGGCGATCTCGGTCACCGACATCGCGCCGCGCACCTGCAGCAGGCGGACCAGCGGGAACCAGCGCGCCTGCAGCGCGATGCCGCGGTCGCGGTAGATCGCATCGGCGGCGTCGTAGAACAGGTCGCTGAGCGCCTTGAAGCGGCTGCCCAGCGCCAGTACCCCTTGCTCGGACAGGAAGGACACTGGATATCCGTAAGCTATTACGTAAATACAGACTTGCATGCACAGGCTGACGCCGTCAAGCGTGCCGGGCGCGCTCGGCGGAGCAAGTGCGCGGCATCGGGCCGCGCGGGGCGGGGGCCTCGCCCTTACGGATGCGTGGGCGTCGGGCGTCCGGCCTTCAGGGGATGCGGGCTGTCGCCACCGGCGCGCCGCCGCGATCCCGGCAGCCCCAGTTGAGGATCGGGGTGCCCGCCGGCAGCACGCGGCGGAACATCTCGACGGCGCCCGGCTTCGGGTTCACCACCACCGGCGCCCGCGCCGCCTTGAGCAGGGGCAGGTCGGCGCTGGAGTCCGAATAGGCGATGTCGATGCGGGTGTAGCCGCGTTCGCGCAGCATCCGCATCTTCTCCTCGGCGTGGCAATGGCGGGTGGCGACGATGGCGCCCAGGCGCGGACCGACCGCGGTACCGATCACCGGCACGCTCTCGTGCGCGACGAAGGCCAGGATCGCGCGCGCGAGCTCCGGCGGCGCACCGGTGGCGATGACCACGTCGTCGCCGGCCTCGCGATGCGCGTGCAGCACGTCGAGCGCGACCGGCAGCAGCCGCGCCTTGATCTGGTCGGTGTGGGTGGCGACGTAGCGGTCGATGGCGTCGTCCAGCGCGCGCCCGCGCGCCATGCCCACGGTGCCGATCCACACGAAGCCGGAAATCCCGTAACGGCGGGTCGGCAGGAACGCGACCATCGTGCCGAACACCGGCGCCGCCAGCAGCGCCAGTGCCACGCGCCACCCGCTGCGCCGGATCAGCCAGGCGAACAGGTGGCTGCCGGAATCGCCGTCGTAGAGGGTGTGGTCGAAGTCGAACACCACCACCCTGGCACCGGGCGCCGGCCCGCCGATCGCATCGCTCATGCCGGGAAGAACAGCCGCTGCAACGCCGCGCCCGGGTCGGGCTCGCGCATGAAGGCCTCGCCGACGAGGAAGGCCTCGACGCCGGCCGCGCGCATCCGTGCCACGTCGTCCGTGCCGTGGATGCCGCTCTCGGTCACCAGTCGCCGGTCCGCCGGCACCGCGCGCTGCAGCGACAGCGTGGTCTGCAGCGACACCTCGAACGTGCGCAGGCTGCGGTTGTTGATGCCCAGCAGCGGCGCCGGCACCTGGATCGCGCGCTCCAGCTCGTCGATGTCGTGCACTTCCACCAGCACGTCGAGGTCGAGCTGCATCGCGATCCCGGACAGTTCGGCGAGCTGCTCGTCCGACAGCGCCGCCACGATCAGCAGGATGCAGTCCGCGCCCAGCGCACGCGCCTCGTGCACCTGGTAGGGATCGATGGTGAAGTCCTTGCGCAGCACCGGCAGCGCGCAGGCGGCACGCGCCTGCTGCAGGTAGGCATCGGCGCCCTGGAAGAAATCGACGTCGGTCAGCACCGACAGGCAGGCCGCGCCACCGGCTTCGTAGCTGCGCGCGATGGCGACCGGATCGAAATCGGCGCGGATCACGCCCTTCGACGGGCTGGCCTTCTTCACCTCGGCGATCACGGCGGGCGCACCCGACGCGACCTTCGCCTCGATCGCCGCGGCGAAGCCGCGCGGCGCAGGCATGTCGGCCGCGCGCGCGGCGACTTCGGCCAGCGGCAGGGCCGCCGACCGCGCCGCTACCTCCTCGGCCTTGCGGGCGAGGATGGTCTGCAGGATGTCCGCGCGCGGTTGCGCGGGACGCAGGAAGAACTTGTTCACGATGCCGTCGCCTCGTCCGGATCCCTCGGCGGCAATGCGGGCAAGTCCTCGCCCGGCTGCCAGCCGTCGGCCTCCATTGTCGCAAGCATGGCCTCGATCCGCTCGCGCGCCTCGCGATCGAAGGTCGGCAAGACCACCAGGTCACCGGCGACGGCCCACGACAGGGCGCGCCGCGCCGCCTCGACTTCGTCGATCTCGACCAGGGCGTGCGATTCGTCCATGCCGAGACGCAGCAACTCGTCGCGCATGATCGCGGGCACTTCGTCGGAGGACCGTCCGCGCAGGTAGCCTTCCGCGCTCTTGAGCACGACGAGTTCCGGCGAGAACGCGAACGCCGTGGCCGCGACCGCGCGCAGATCGGCTTCCTCGCGGTTGCCGGCGTGACCGACGACGATTGCCATGCGTCCGTTGCGACGATCCGCACCCACCGCCTGCAGCAGGCCGCGCAGGCCGTCCGGGTTGTGCGCGTAGTCGATCACCACGCCGATCCCGCCCATCTGCCAGCGCTGGAGCCGGCCCGGATTGTCGTCGCGCGAGGCGCCAAAGCGGGCCAGTACGCGCGCGATCGTTGCGGCGGAAATGCCAAGGCCGCTCGCGGCCAGCGCCGCGCCGGCAAGGTTCGACACGTTGTAGGCGGCCTGCCCGCCCATCGCCAGCGGCAAGTCGACGATCGCGCCTAGGTCGTGCGTGGCGCCTGCGACGTGCAGCAGCAGGCGGCCATCGCGCACGCCGCAGGTGTCGCCTCCGGCGTCGCGATGCGCGGCGAGCGCGGGGTGGCGGTCGTCGAGCGAGAACCAGCCCAGACGCTGCCCGGCGAAGCGCTCCGCCTGGCCGCGCAGGATCGCGTCGTCGGCATTGAGCACCAGCAGGCCGCCATCGACCACGGCGCGCGCGACGGTGAGCTTGACCATCGCCAGGTCGTCGAGGTCGTGGATGCCGTACTCACCGAAGTGGTCGACGCTGATGTTGGTGACGACGGCCACATCCGCCCGGCACAGCGCCAGCCCGCGACGCAGCATGCCGCCACGCGCGGTTTCGAGGATCGCGGCCTCGGCCCCGGGCTGGCGCAGCGCGGTGCGCGCGCCCTGCGGCCCGGAGAAGTCGCCGGTCTCCAGCGGCACGCCGTCGAAGAACACGCCATCGGTGCAACTGTGTGCGGCCGGCCAGCGGTGCGCGCGGCACAGCGCCGCGAGCAGGCGCACGGTGGTGGTCTTGCCGTTGGAGCCGGTCACCAGCGCGGTCGGGATCGCGCGCAGTTCCGTCCAGGGCACCTCGTCGGGCGATGGCAGCGCGCCGGCCGGCCACGCGCGGCCGTGCGCTCCGGCCCCGATCGACACCACGTCGTCGTCGGCCAGCAGCGGCACGCCATGCGCATCTGCGGCGCGCTGCAGGTCCAGCAACGCGGGGTTCGCCTCGGCGGCGGCGAGGGCGCGCAGCTTCGCCAGCGCTTCGTCGCGCGCGTACGCCGCGGCGTGCGGACGCATCGGCTCGCCGGCGTCGTCCACGCCGGCATCGGATGGCGCGCGCAAGCCCAGCGCGTCGTACCACGCCCACTCGTTGACTTCGGTGGCGGTGTACAGCCGATCCATCGGCGCAGCGAAGGCCAGCGAAGCACCACTGGCATGCGCGCGCACGACGACCTCGCCGTCCGGCCAGCCGAACATCGCGCGGGCCTCGCGCACGTTCGCCCACCAGCGCGCGATCGCGCCCTGGTCGAAGGCCAGCCCGGGCGCGGCTTCCAGCGCCGCGCCGGTGCCGGCGAAATAGACGTTGCAGCCGGTCAGCCGCCGCGATTCCTCGAACGGTTCCGCGCCCATCGCGTCAGTCGTTCTCTTCGCGCTCGAACACCAGCCCGCGCTCGTCGCGCACCACACCCTCCATCGCCGCGACGGCCGCCTCGTCCGCGGTCAGCGTGGACTCCAGCGACGGCAGCTCCACCTTCTTCGCCGATCGTGGCGCCGCGCCTTCCGGCGTGAACTTGGTGATCTGCTTCCAGGTGCGCGCCAGCGCGTCGGCGAACATGACCAGCAGGTCGCCCGGCTGGCCCATGCGCAGCGCGGCATCCACCGCCTCCTGCTCGTCGGCGATGACGGTGACCGCGTCCTTGCCGACGCCCGCCGCCTCCAGCGCGCGCGCGATGATGCGCGGCACTTCGTCGCCGTCGCGGCCGCGCAGGCCATCGTCTCGCTTGACCACGTAGTGGTCGAACTTGCCGGCCACGGCCTGCGCGATCGCCACGATGTCCTCGTCCCGCCGGTCGCCCGGCGCGGCCACCACCACCACGCGCTTGCCGGACACGTCGAGGCGCTGGGCAAGGTCGGCCATCACCCCCACCGCGTGCGCGTTGTGGGCATAGTCCATGACCACCTTGAACGGGTGTTCGTCGAACACGTTCATCCGGCCCGGGGCCTGGAAGAACGTGGTGTCGAAGGTGCGCAAGCCCTGGCGGATCGCGTCGAGCTTGATGCCCATCGAGAACGCCATCGCCGCGGCGAACATCGCGTTCTGCACGTTGTGCAGCGCGCGGCCTTCCAGCGTGGCCGGGATCAGGTGCGTCCACATCAGCGGGATGTGGCTGCCCTTGTCGTAGAGCGTGATCATGTGGCCGTTGACGCCGGCTTCCAGCGCGCAAGCGCGGCCGCCGGCACGGATGTGCTCGCGCACCAGCGAATGCGACGGGTTCATGGTGACGTAGCAGATGGTCTTCGCGTCGGTGTAGCCCGACATCTTCAGCACGTTGACGTCGTCGGCGTTGAGCACCGCGCAGTCCTTGGCCACTTCCACCACGATGCGCTTGATCTCGGCCAACTGCTCCAGCGTGTCGATGCCCTTGAGCCCGAGGTGGTCGGACGCGACGTTGATCACCGCGCCCACGTCCACCTCCGGCACGCCCATGCCGGCGCGCAGCAGGCCGCCGCGCGCGGTTTCCAGCACCGCCATGTCGATGTGCGGGTCGGACAGCACCATGCGCGCCGACACCGGCCCGGTCATGTCGCCCTCCACCGTGCGCTGGCCGTCGATGTAGACGCCGTCGGTGGTGGTCAGGCCCGGCGTGTAGCCGGCCATCTTGGTGATGTGCGCCAGCATGCGCGCGGTGGTGGTCTTGCCGTTGGTGCCGGTGACGGCGGCGATCGGCACGCGTGACGGCGTGCCCGGCGGGAACAGCATGTCGATCACCGGGCCGGCGGCGTCGCGCGGCGTGCCTTCGCTGGGCGCGACGTGCATGCGGAAACCGGGCGCGGCATTCACTTCGCAGATCGCGCCGCCGATGTTCTTGTAGCTCTCGGCGATGTTCGGGCTGATGAAATCCACGCCGCCGACATCCAGTCCGATCGCACGCACGGCGCGCACGGCCATGTCGCGGTTGTCGGGGTGGATCACATCGGTGACGTCGGTGGCGGTGCCGCCGGTGGAGAGGTTGGCGGTGGAGCGCAGGAACACCACCTCGCCGTCCTTGGGCACGGAATCTTCCGTGTAGCCGACGCGCTCCATCATCAGGTTCGCTTCGCGGTCGAGTTCGAGCCGCGTCAGCACCTTCTCGTGGCCGACGCCGCGGCGCGGGTCCTGGTTCACGATCTCGACCAGTTCGGCGATGGTCCTGCTGCCGTCGCCGACGACATGGCCGGGCGTGCGTCGCGTGGCCGCGATCAGTTCGCCGTTGACCACCAGCAGACGATGGTCGGCGCCGTCCTGGAACGTCTCGACGATCACCGAACGCGAATGCTCGCGCGCGGCATCGAACGCGGCGCGGATCTCGTCGTCGCCGGTGATGTTGATGGTGATGCCGCGGCCGTGGTTGCCGTTGTACGGCTTCAGCACCACGGGCCCGCCGAGGCGGCGCGCGGCCTTGAGCGCATCGACCTGGCTGGTCACCAGCTGCTGGCGCGGCACCGGCAGGCCCAGCGAGCCGAGGATCTTGTTGGTCTCTTCCTTGTCGCTGGCCAGCTCCACCGAGATGTACGGCGTCTTGCCGGTGATCGTGGCCTGGATGCGCTGCTGGTACTTGCCGTGGCCGAACTGGATCAGCGACTGGTTGTTGAGCCGCAGCCACGGAATGCCGCGCTCCACGCCGGCGCGCACCAGCGATGCGGTCGACGGCCCCAGCGCGCGCTTCTGCGCGTAGCGGATGAAGTCGTCACGCGCCTCTTCCCAGTCCCAGTCCTCGGGCACGCTGCCCGCGGGCCGGATGTCTTCGGGCATCAGCGAACACAGCAGCTTGAGCGCCAGTTCGCCGGCGGCGATGCCTTCCTCGCGCTGGGCGTACTCGTAGACCACGGTGTACACGCCGGGGCGATCATCGCCGACGCTGCGCGTGCGGCCGAAGCTCACGTCCTCGCCGGCGACGTTCTGCAGTTCGATCGCGACGTGTTCCAGCACGTGGCCCAGCCAGGTGCCCTCGCCCTCGCGCATGCGGCGGATGAAGCCGCCGGGCGTCTTGTAGGAGCAGCCGTGCTCGGCCAGCCCCGGCAGCGCCTTGACCAGCCCGTCCACGTACTCGCGCCCAAGCCGCCCGGTGGGCCACGCCTCCAGTGCCTCGAGGTCGAGCAGCAGGCGGATGACCGGGAAGTGCGCGTACTGCGAGGGGCCGACGTAGACGTTGCGTTCGAGGATGCGCATGGTGGTTCCTTACTCAGTGTGGCAGCGCCGGCTCCCTGCCGACTCGGAGGACCGCGCCGGGCAGCGCCGTCCGTCATGGTGGTGTCGCCCTGATCGCATCGTGCCACGAAGCACGCACCGGCCGGGGAATGGCCCGCGCGGCCTCCTGCCCTCGGCCACGGGGGACACGCGAGGCGGCCAGGGCGCTGGCACGATCCGCGTCCGCATCGGCCTCAGGTCTTGGTGATGGCGAGGCGGCCCGCGGCCGCCTGCCGGGTATGCAGGTTGAAGGTCGCGCCGGCGACCAGGATGTGCACGCGCAGGCCCAGCAGGCAGACCGGATCGTCCTCGCCGGCGCGATCCATCGACGAGAAGGTCAGCTCGCTGGCGTCGACGATGGTCACGCCGCCGCTGCCTTCCACTTCCAGCGTGTCGTCCGGGCCGATGAAGGCGGCGGTGTCCTCGTCCAGGCCGATGCCGACCGCGAACGGGTTGTAGGCCAGCGCGGCGACCAGGCGGCCAAGGCGGTCGCGCTGGCGGAAGTGCTGGTCGATGATGAAGCGGTTGGTCAGGCCCAGCCCCGGCGCGAGCCGCACGCTGCCGGCCGACGGCGAGAAGCCCTCGCGGCCGAACGCGATCATGTGCTCGCTGAGGATGCTGGCGCCGGCACTGGTGCCGCCCACCGTCACGCCGCGCGCGTTGAGCGTGCGCACCAGCTTGGCCACCGGCGTGCCGCCGAGCAGCGTGGACAGGCGCAACTGGTTGCCGCCGGTGAAGAACACGCCGGTGGCGTCCTCGATCCGGTCGAGGCGGTTCTGTTCCTTCGCGTCGCGACGGGTATCGAAATCCAGCACCGTCACCTCGCGCGCGCCCAGCTCCGGGAACAGCCGCTCGTACTGGGTCCCGGTCTCGATCAGCTTGCTGGCGGTCGGGATGACCACGATCCGCGCCTCGTCCCCGCCGCACAGCTCCACGAAGCGCTTGAGTACCTTCGGGTTGGCTTCCTTGTCCTCTGCCCCGCCGATGGGGACGATCCAGCCCCGCTGTTCGCCTTCGGGGGTCTTGCTGGGCATTCCGCGTGTCCTTCAACCGGTCTGACGGGGGGCACAAAATATCACGGCCCCGGCGGATCACTGCCCGCCAGCGCTGCCGGCTCGGGCCGGGGATGGCCATAGGTGCGCTCCACCCGGGCCACGCGCACCTCGAAATGCCGGTACCAGTCCCGCCCGCGTTCGCGGACGCGTGCGTGTTCGGCCTGCCGCCGCCAGGCCTGGATCGCGCCTTCGCTGGCCCAGTAGCTGGTGGTGATGCCGAACCCGTCGGCGCCCCGCGCCGACTCCACGCCGAGGAAGCCCGGCTGCGCACGGGCCAGTTCGACCATGCGCGCGGCCGCCTCGTCGTAGCCGCCGGCCGGACCGCCGCGGACCGAACTGAAGACCACGACGTAGTACGGCGGCGCCGGCAACGCCGCGAACGGCCCCGCGCCCGGCGTCCCCCCGGCGCTCACGCGCCCGCGCCCCGCCCGCCGAGCAGGCGCGTGGCGGCGACGAAGGCCTCCAGCCTGGCCATCGCCGCCCCCGAGGCGATGGCCTGGCGCGCCAGCGGGATGCCATCGCCGATCGAACCGGCCACGCCGGATACATACAGCGCCGCCGCGGCATTGAGCACCACGATCTCCAGCGGCAGGCCGGCTTCGCCGCGCAGCGCGCCGAGCAGCATCGCCTTCGATCCTTCGGCATCGGCCACGCGCAGGTTGCGGCTGCCGCCCATGGCGATGCCGAAATCCTCCGGGTGGATCTCGTACTCGCGCACCGTGCCGTCGCGCAGTTCGCCGACCAGGGTGGCCGCGCCGAGCGAGATCTCGTCCATGCCATCGCGGCCCCACACCACCAGCGCGCGCTCGGCGCCGAGCTGCTGCAGCACGCGCACCATGATCCCGACCAGATCGGGATGGAACACGCCCATCAGGATCGACGGTGCGCCCGCGGGATTGGTCAGCGGCCCGAGGATGTTGAAGATCGTGCGCACGCCCATCTCGCGCCGCACCGGCGCCACCGCCTTCATCGCCGGATGGTGGATCGGCGCGAACATGAAGCCCACGCCGGTCCGGGCGATGCTGTCGGCAACCTGCGCCGGCTGCAGTTCGATATTGGCGCCCAGCGCCTCCAGCACATCGGCGCTGCCCGACTTCGACGACACGCTGCGGTTGCCATGCTTGGCCACGCGCGCGCCCGCAGCAGCGGCCACGAACATGCTGGCGGTGGAGATGTTGAAGGTATGCGAACCGTCGCCACCGGTGCCGACGATGTCCACCAGATGCGTGCGGTCGGCCACTTCAACCTTGTTGGACAGCTCGCGCATCACGCTGGCCGCCGCCGCGATCTCGCCGACGGTTTCCTTCTTCACCCGCAGCCCGGTGAGGATGGCGGCCGTCATCACCGGCGACACCTCGCCGCGCATGACCTGCCGCATCAACCCGACCATCTCGTCGTGGAAGATCTCGCGATGCTCGATGGTGCGCTGCAGGGCTTCTTGCGGGGTGATGGTCATTTGAGTGTCGTGATTCTTGGAAAGTCTTGCTGCTGTCATCCCGAGCGCAGCGAGGGATCTACTGATAGGAAACCATGGAGTAGATCCCTCGCCAAGCTCGGGATGACAACAGGATATTTTCGTGTCAGCGCTCCAGGAAATTCTTCAGCAGCGCATGGCCGTGCTCGGTCAGGATCGACTCCGGATGGAACTGCACGCCCTCGACCGGATGCTCGCGGTGGCGCAGGCCCATGATTTCCTCGAACGACCCATCCTCGTGCTCCGTCCATGCCGTCACTTCGAGGCCGTCGGGCAGCGAGTCGCGCTCGACCACCAGCGAGTGGTAGCGCGTGGCCTCGTAGCCATCGGGCAGTTCCGCGAACACGCCCTTGCCCTCATGGCGAATCGCCGACGTCTTGCCGTGCATGATCCGCCCGGCGCGCACCACCTTGCCGCCATACACCTGGCCGATGGCCTGGTGCCCCAGGCAGACGCCGAGGATCGGCGTGGTCGCGCCCAGCCGTTCGATCAGTTCCAGCGACACGCCCGCCTCGTTTGGCGTGCAGGGCCCCGGCGAGATCACGATGCGCTCCGGCGCCAGTTTGGCGATGGCATCGACGGTCAGCGCATCGTTGCGCTCCACCCGCACCTCCGCCCCCAGCGCCTGCAGGTACTGCACGAGGTTCCAGGTGAAGCTGTCGTAGTTGTCGATCATCAATAGCATGGGTCAGTCCGCAAGCAGAAAAACAGCGTAAATCTTGTCGTCGAACGTCACGTACCCGGTCTGGAAAGACTCGTTCGAGAAACCCTGGACACGGCTCCCCGTCACCGTGATCCTGTCGAGTTGTCCGCCTCCATCAAGATTGCGGGTGCGCCACTCATAGGCCGAAGGCCAGCTCCCCTCGCGGATTCCATACTGGAACTGGGGCGCCACGTCGGAGACGCTGTAGAGGCCGCCGAGCCTTGCTCCATATGCCTTCGCAATGGTTTCCGCCTTCTCACGAGATGACTCGATGGCCTTCTCGCGCAACGCCCGCCTCAGCTCCGGTTCACTGGAAAGTTCAGTCTGCACGTTGGAGACCGTAAGTTCCCGGGAAGTCTTGATGGCACCGATGAACCGCTCCAAAGCGCCCTTGTCCTGGAATCTTGCAGTCAATGAACGGGAAACCTGCGTCCCCACGAAGATCTCCTCATCCTTCTTCTCGTCATAGCGCTCCTTGGCATCGATACGCAACGAGGTCGCCACGATTTCAGTCGGATCAACACCCTGCCGATCCAGTTGTTGCAGGACGTCACGCAGGCTGGATTCCACGCGTCGCCGCGCGGCATCGGCGTCGAGATCGACCGCTTCGAAGTTCACCGTGATCTTGAAGCGATCCGGGATCGCGCGCGCTTGGGCATCGCCGTAGACAAGGATGTGCCTGGCGGCAGGAATGGCATTGACCTGTGCCGCGGCATTGATGGAAAAGAACATGAAGAACGTCGCAAGAGCGATCCTGACCATCATCGGTAGACCCCACAGACGACAGGGAGGCGCCTGCCCGCAATTCGGATCCACGGCCAAAAGCGCCAACAGGGGTTGGCGAAGGCTCACAACCCCCTCGCCGCTTCCGCCACCGCGCGGAACAGCGCGCGACCCTTGTTCATGGTTTCGTCCCATTCCTTCGCGGGGTCGGAATCGAAGACGATTCCGGCGCCGGCCTGCACGTGCAGCTTGCCGTCCTGGATGACGGCGGTACGGATGGCGATGGCGGTGTCGGCGTCGCCGTGCCAGCCGATGTAGCCGATGGCGCCGGCATAGACGTTGCGCTTCACCGGTTCGAGTTCGCGGATGATTTCCAGCGCGCGGATCTTGGGCGCGCCGCTCACGGTGCCGGCCGGGAACGTGGCGCGCAGCACGTCGGCGTAGCTCAGGCCCGGCTTCAGGCGGCCGGTGACTTCGCTGACGATGTGCATGACGTGGCTGTAGCGTTCGATGACGAAGTTCTCGCCGACCTGCACGCTACCCGCTTCCGAGACATGGCCCACGTCGTTGCGGCCGAGGTCGATCAGCATCAGGTGCTCGGCGCGCTCCTTCGGATCGGCGAGCAGTTCGGTTTCCAGCGCCACGTCCTCGTCGTGCGTGGCGCCACGCGGGCGCGTGCCGGCGATGGGGCGCACGGTCACTTCGCCCGCCTGCAGGCGCACCAGGATCTCGGGCGACGAACCGACGACCTGGGTGCCGCCGACGTCGAGGAAATACATGTAGGGCGACGGGTTCATCGCGCGCAGCGCGCGGTACACGTCCACCGGGCGCGCATTGAACGGCACGCTCATGCGCTGCGACAGCACCACCTGGAAGGCATCGCCGGCGGCAATGTACTCCTTGGCCTTGGCCACCGCGTCGATGAAACCCTGCCGGGTGAACCCGGATTCGAAGTGCGCCTCGTCCAGCGCTTCGGGACGCAAGGTTTCCGGGTAGCCGGCACCCGCGTGGCGCAGGCGATGGGCCAGCGCGTCCAGGCGGCGGTTGGCGCGCGCCCAGGCCTGCGGTTCGCGCGGATCGGCATGGACGATCAGGTACAGCCGCCCCTTGAGGTTGTCGAACACGGCGACTTCCTCGCTGAGCATCAGCAGGATGTCGGGGGTGCCCAGTTCGTCCGGCCTGGCATTCGCGGCCAGGCGCCGCTCGATGTATTCGATGCACTCGAAGCCGAACCAGCCGACCAGGCCACCGGTGAATCCGGGCAGGCCCTGCAGGCGCGGCACCGAGTGTTCGCTGCGCAGGCGCTCGACCTCGCCGAAGGGGTCGGCCACCTCGCGCCTTTCCACCACCTCGCCATGCTCACTCACCGTCAAGGCGTGGCCGTGGAAGGCGAACACGCGCGTCGCCGGCAGGCCGATGATCGAATAGCGGGCGAAGCGCTCGCCGCCTTCCACCGACTCGAACAGGTAGGTATGCGGGCCGTCGGCGAGCTTCAGGTACACCGACAGCGGCGTGTCGAGGTCGGACAGCACCTCGCGCACCACGGGGATGCGGGTATGGCCTTCAGCGGCGGAGTGCTGGAACTCGTCTTGCGTGGTCACGCGGCATTTCCTTCGGGTGCGGGCGGGCAGTGGCGACGGCGGCAAGCCACCATCGCCAGCCTTCGCCGGCCACCTGGAAATGCGGGAGTGCGGTCGCGCCCATGGCCGTAATGTAGCCGCTGCCCGCGTCTTTTTGTAGCCATGCCGTTGCGGGCGGCGCAACGGGCGCGTCGGCCCTGGCGACGATCATGCCGGCCTGCGCGTGGCGTCCGTCAATCCGGCGAGGGCGCACGGCCTGGTTGCACCCGCAACGGACAGTCCGGCGGCAGGTGCATGCGCAGCCGCCGCGCCACGCATTCGAGCCGGAAGCGGCGGGCCTCGACCGGCTCGCCGTCGAGGTTGATCGTCATCGGCGCCGTGGCCTCCAGCTCCAGCCACGGCAACCGCGTGCGCACGGCGACGCGATCCAGCGCGGCCGCCTTGCCCTCGGCGACCACCGCGCCCAGCGTCGTGGCGACCTGCCCGTCCAGTTCGGGGACGATGGTGACGTCCAGCAGTCCGTCGTCGACCAGGGCCTCCGGGCACAGCGCCTGGCCGCCGCCGGCCTGGCGACCGTTGCCGATGCCGAGCGCGATGAAACCACCACGCCAGGCGAAGCCCGGCCCCTGCACGACGGCCTCGACCGGCTCGATCCGGCCCAGCTTCGACAGGCCGGTGAGCAGGTAGGCGAGGCCGCCGAGCAGCTTCTTCATGCCCTCCGGCGTCTCCACCGTGACCTGGGTGCCGAAGCCTGCGCTGGCGAGGTTGACCGCCCAGCGCCGTTGGCCGTCGGCCGCCAGCGCGATCAGGTCCACGGGATGCGCCCCGTGCGCCGCGATCAGCTCGAACGCCTCCAGCGGCGCTTCCGGCAGGCCGGCCGCGGTGGCGAAATCGTTGGCGGTGCCCATCGGCACCAGCGCCAGCGACGGCAGCGCGTCACCGTCGCCGGCTTGCCGCGCGAGCGCATCCGCAACCTGGCTCAGGGTGCCGTCGCCGCCGCCGGCCACCACGACCTGCGCACCATGCGCGATCGCCTCCTCGACGTGGCGCAGCGCGTCGCCGTCTTCCCAGGTGACGCGCACGTCGAGCGACACACCGCGCGCGCGCATCGTGGCGACGGCCGCGCGCAGCGCATCGTCGTTCGCCGCCTTGCCGTTGAGGACGAGGGTCCAGCGCTGCGGATCGGTCATGGGCGACGGCTCGGGGAAGTTGGATCGCGCCCGACGTGGCGGGGCGCGGCAGTGTCGCATCCTGCCTGCAACGGGATGACAGCGCAGTCATCGAAAAAACCCCCTGTTGGCGAGCGCTGTCATCACGCCACCCTCACATCGCCGTCACAGATTGAACACGATGATCGATTCCGGACAGGGATGATCCGGTGCAGACGGGGGCAGGATGCCCCCGGCTTGATTCTTGTCATCGCCGCGTCACCGGATGTCGTGACACTGCGCGGACATTTCAGGGATGGTGGGCGGAGGCGGGATTGCCTCCATGTCTTCCGACGACGGATCCGCCGCAGACAGGCGGGTCCGTCGTCAGGCGAGCGGCGCGTCCGCCAGCACCACGCCATCCTCGTCCGCGGCCAGCCAGTCGCCCGGCCGGATCACCAGCCCTCCGAACGCCACCGGCACGTCGCGCAGGCCCTGTCCCTGCTTGTCCGTCTTCATCGGGCAGGTGTCGATCGCCTTGACGCCCAGGTCGAGTTGCGCGATGGCCGCGCTGTCGCGGATCGCCCCGTTCACCAGCACGCCGGCCCAGCCATTCGCGACCGCCTTGCCGGCGAGCAGGTCGCCCAGCATCGAACGCCGCAGCGAACCGCCGCCGTCGATCACCAGCACGCGGCCCTCGCCCGGCTCGGCCACCGCCTCGCGCACCCTCGAGTTGTCCTCCAGCGCCTTGATCGTGCTGACGATGCCGGAAAACGCGATGCGCCCACCGAAATCGCCCAGCGGCAGTTCCAGCACGCGCACCTTGTCCTCGAACCTGTCGCAGAGGTCGCAGGTGTTCATCGCCGTGCCTTGTCGATCTCGGAGCGCATCTGCGCGATCACCGCCGCATAGTCCGGTTGGCCGAAGATCGCCGAACCGGCGACGAAGGTGTCGGCACCCGCGGCGGCGATCTCGCGGATGTTGTCGGGCTTGACGCCGCCGTCGATCTCCAGCCGGATCGGCCTGCCGCTCGCGTCGATGCGTTCGCGCACCTTGCGCAGCTTGTCGAGCGCGGAGGGAATGAAGGACTGGCCGCCGAAACCGGGGTTGACCGACATCAGCAAGACCAGGTCGAGGTCGTCCAGCACCCAGTCCAGCACGTCGACCGGCGTGGCGGGATTGAGCACCAGGCCAGCCTGGCACCCGTGCGACTTGATCAGCTGGATCGTGCGATGCACGTGCGCACTGGCTTCGGGATGGAAGCTGATGACGCTGGCGCCGGCCTTGGCGAAGTCCGGCACGATGCGGTCCACCGGCTCGACCATCAGGTGCACGTCGATCGGCGCGCTCACGCCGTGCTTGCGCAGCGCCTCGCACACCAGCGGGCCGATGGTGAGGTTGGGCACGTAATGGTTGTCCATCACGTCGAAGTGCACCCAGTCGGCGCCCGCGGCGAGGACGGCGTCGACTTCCTCGCCGAGCTTGGCGAAATTCGCCGACAGGATGGACGGGGCGATGATCGGGGTCTGCATCTGGAATCCTCTGTCTTTCCTTGTCATTCCGAACGCAGTGAGGAATGTGCTTCCGCGACCCAGGGGCTTGCGAAGCAGATCCCTTGCGCTGCTCGGGATGACACATTATCCGGCATGGCCGGCCGGACATGACCGCGTGCGGTCAGGAACGTTTGCGCAGCGCCTTGATCCTGTCGTAGGCGGTATTGATCTCGCGCGCGCGGCGCTCGGCCTGCGCGCGCTGCTCCGGCGGCTCGCCCGCAGCCTTGTCCGGATGGAAGCGCGACATCAGCCGGCGATAGGCCTGGTCCACCTCGGCATCACTGGCGTCGCGGGACAGGCCCAGCGCGTCGTAGGGCGAGGCGGCGCGCGGCCCGAACCAGCCCGCGTCGAAGGCGTGGCCCACCAGCAGGCCGAGCAGGCCGCCCGCCGGGTGGCGCAGCAGCAGCCAGCCGGCAACGAGGCCCAGCACTTTCCCGATCCAGCGGTTCATGCCGACAGTTTAAGCCGCGACCGGCGTCGCCCGTTCATTGCCATGGCGAATGGCCCTACACTGGCCGGCCCGCCCGCAGGCCTGCCCTCCCTTGGCGACCACGCTGCTCTCCTCCGACCTCCCCGGACTGACCCTGCGCCACCGCGGCAAGGTGCGCGACGTGTTCGACCTCGGCGACGACCGGCTGCTGATGGTCGCCACCGACCGCCTCAGCGCGTTCGACGTGGTGTTGCCCGATCCGATCCCTGGCAAGGGCGAGATGCTGTGCCAGATCAGCAACTTCTGGTTCGCGAAGACCGCGTCGCTGATGCCCAACCACCTCACCGGCATCGACGTGGCCAGCGTGCTGCCCGCAGGCGTCGACCCGGCGCTGTATGCGAAGCGCGCCGTGGTGACGAAGAAGCTGCGCCCGGTGCCGGTGGAAGCGATCGCGCGCGGCTACCTGATCGGCAGCGGCTGGAAGGATTACCAGCGCACCGGGCGCGTGAGCGGCATCGCCCTGCCCGATGGCCTGCGCCAGGCCGAGCAGTTGCCCGAGCCGATCTTCACGCCTTCGACCAAGGCCGCGGTCGGCGACCACGACGAGAACATCGACTTCGACACCGCGGTGAAACTGGCCGGCGCCGACCTCGCCGAGCAGGTGCGCGACGCCACCCTGCGCCTGTACGCGTTCGCCGCCGCCCATGCGGCCGAGCGCGGCATCATCCTGGCCGACACCAAGTTCGAATTCGGCACCGACGAGGACGGCCGCCTGTACGTGATGGACGAGATGCTCACGCCGGATTCCTCGCGCTACTGGCCCGCCGACGAATATGAAGTTGGCACCAGCCCGCCGAGCTACGACAAGCAGATCGTGCGCGACCACCTCGAGACGCTGGACTGGGACAAGACCCCGCCCGGCCCGCGCCTGCCGCAGGAGGTCATCGAACGCACCCGCGCGCGCTATGCCGAGGCGCTGCGCAAGCTGGCCGACATCGACGCCGGCTGACCGCGCCGGGCCGCGGCGGCCCGCCGCCGCCGGCCCTTTGCCGGTATCCTGCCCCGACTTGCGCTCGCCCCGGGAGGGCCGTCGTGAACACCACCTTCGACGCGAACGACGAACGTCCGATCGATCGCTGGTTCGCCAGCTATTCCAACGACCATCGCAACGACACCAACCAGTGGATCCACGTGTTCGCCGTTCCCCTGATCCTGTGGAGCGTGCTTGCGCTGCTGTGGTGCATCCCGGTGCCGGCCGACAGCGGCTTCCGGTCCGGGCTGTGGGCGGGCCTGGCCTGCTTCGCGGCGTGGATGTTCTATTTCCGCAACTCGCGGCTGATCGGCTTCGGCATGCTCGCGATCTTCGTGGCGATGCTGTGGCTGACCTTCTGGATCGAGCGCAGCACCAGCACGCGCTTCCTGCTGTGGCTGGCCATCGGCGTGTTCGTGGCGGCGTGGATCGCGCAGTTCGTCGGCCACAGCAAGTTGTTCGAGGGCAAGAAGCCGAGTTTCTTCACCGACCTGCGCTACCTGCTGATCGGGCCGGCGTGGGTGCTGTCGAAGCTGTACCGCAAGCTCGGCGTGCGCTGGTGAGTCCGTGACGGCAACCGGCCTGCGCGGGCGCGACCTCGCGCTCGCGCTGCTGATCTGCCTGTGCTGGGCCGTCAACTTCCTGACCTCCGCGCACGCGTTGCGCGAGATCCCGCCGTTCCTGTTCACCGCGCTGCGCATGGGCTTCGTGCTGGCGCTGCTGGCGTTGTTCATGCGCGTGCCGCCGCGCTCGCAGTGGCCGCGGCTGGCCGGGATCGCACTGTTCACCGGCGTGCTGCACTTCGGCACCAGCTTCCTGGCGATCCGCCTCGCCGGCAACCTGTCCTCGCCCGCGATCGTCACCCAGACCTACGTGCCGATGGCGGTGCTGCTGGCGTGGTGGTGGCTGGGCGAGCGCTTCGCCTGGCGTACCGCGCTCGGCATCGCGCTGAGTTTCGCCGGGGTGCTGGTGCTGGGCTTCGACCCGATGGTGCTGGACCGCCCGCTGGCGCTGTTCGTGATGCTCGGCTCGTCGCTGATGGTGGCGATCGGCACGGTGCTGATGCGCAGGCTGACCGGGGTGGGCCTGGTCGACCAGCAGGGCTGGACCGCGGCGCTGAGCCTGCTGCCGCTGCTGGCGATCAGCGCGGTGTTCGAGCCGGGCGGGTTCGCGGCGCTGCGCGAGGCCAGCTGGATCGGCTGGGGTGGCGCGCTGTACGCGGCGGTGTTCGCCTCGCTGCTCGGCCATGGCCTGTTCTTCACCCTGGTGCAGCGCTATCCGGTGGCGCAGGTGACGCCCTACCTGCTGATGACGCCGGTACTCGCGGTGCTGCTGGGCATCGTGTTCTGGGGCGATCGCCCGGGACCGGCGCTGTGGCTGGGCGGGGCGATGGTGCTGGGTGGCGTGCTGGTGATCGCGATCCGCACCCTGCAGAAGGCGCGGCCGCCGGTCGCCGAGGTCACGCCGGAGGTGTGAACATCGCGGCGTCGGGCGCGAACGCACGTGGCGCGTAGCCGAAGTCGACCCGCGCGGGCGCGGCATCGAACACCAGGTCCTCGCGCAGGCGCGCCAGCGCCGCATTGTTGAAGCCCGACGCAACGCCGGCCCAGCGCGCCGGGGCCAGCAGCGCGCGGAACAGGGGCGGCGGCAGGCTGACCAGCCGCGGCGACGACGGCAGCGACGCCAGCACGCGCGCCACCATCTCGCGATACGGCAAGGCCTCGCCGCCGGGCAACGCGTAGGCGCGGCCGTGCGCGGCGGGCGCCTCGAGGCAGGCGATCGCGGCGTCGGCCAGGTCGTCGACATGCACCGGCTGGCGCAGGCCGGTCGCGTCCGCGGGCAGCGCGAAGCCGCGCAGGCGCCGCGCCAGCATGGCGATGCGCGTCAGCGTGGCATCGCGGCCGGCACCGTAGACCAGGGTCGGGCGCAGCACGGTGGCGGCGACGCCCAGGCGCGCGGCACTGTCGAACAGCAGCGCCTCGGCCTGGCGCAGGCGGGCGGCCACGTCACGCTCGTCGGGATCGGCCGACGCCTGCTTGACCCCGACGCTGGTCGATCCGAACGCGACCACGCGTTTGCCCTCGACCGCGCCACGCGCAAATCCGGCGGCGAACGCGTCCAGCGGCCCGCAGCTGAAGACCACATCGGCCGGGGCCAACGACGGCATGCGGTCCGGAAGTCCGCCCTGGATCCAGCGCACGCCCGGCCACGCGGTCTGCGCCCCGCGCGACATCGCCCGCACGTCCCAGCCCGCCGTGACCAGCCGCGCCAACAGGGGCCGGCCGACCTGCCCGCTACCGCCGAACACCAGCGCCACGGGCCGTGACGGGGGCGCGCCGGCCTGTCGCAACGCGGCCGGCGACGGCTTCGCGGGCGGGGGCGCGTCGTGCATGGCCTCAGGATAACGGGTCGGCCCGCCCAACCGCGTCGGGTAAACTCGGGGTCCGGCCCGGTGCCCCGCCCCGCGCCGCCCCGTTTCCACCGGACCCCTGATGCTGACCCTGCTCCTGGCCCTGCCCTTCGCGGCGGCGCTGATCATCGCGCTGGCCCGCGGCGCGCCGCGACGGACCATCGCCTGGCTGGCGGCGGCCGCGCCGCTGCTGGGGCTGGCTGTGCTGGCGTGGGCGACGCCGGCGGTGATGGCCGGCCAGGTGTTGTCCTCGAGCGCGCCGTGGATTCCGCAGGCCGGCCTGCTGCTCACCCTGCGCCTGGATGGCCTGGCCTGGATGTTCGCCGGCCTGGTGCTGGGCATCGGCGCGCTGGTGGTGATGTATGCGCGCTACTACCTGTCGGAGAAGGACAGTTCGCCGCGCTTCTTCGGCTACCTGCTGCTGTTCATGGGCGCGATGCTGGGCGTGGTGCTGGCCGGCAACCTGCTGCTGATGGTGGTGTTCTGGGAACTGACCAGCATCAGCTCGTTCCTGCTGATCGGCTTCTGGACGCATCGCCAGGACGCCCGCCAGGGTGCGCGCATGGCCCTGACCATCACCGGCCTCGGCGGCCTGGCCCTGCTCGGCGGCGTGCTGCTGATCGGGCGCGTGGTCGGCAGCTACGAACTCGACGTGGTGCTGGCCTCGGGCGACGCGATCCGCGCCAGCGCCGAGTACCCGGCGATCCTCGC
>JAIUOJ010000032.1 GCA_020161335.1 Pseudomonadota bacterium | reverse complement strand
CCGTTCACCTACTGGGCCGAAGCGAACGCCAAGGCCTTCTCGGCCTCCGGCAGCTGGCTGTCGGCGCTGCCCGGCGCCGAGCGCGTGGCCGCGACCAACGAGCTGGTCTATCGCGTCGGCAAGGACTACGAGAAGCCGCCGTTCGACATCCACTCGATCGAATGGGAAGGCGAGGTCTACCCGGTGGTCGAGAAGAAGGTGCTGGCCAAGCCCTTCTGCAACCTGCTGCGCTTCAAGCGCTACACCGACGACTCCGACGCGATCGGCGAGATGCGCGGGCAGCCGCCGGTGCTGATCGTGGCGCCGCTGTCGGGCCACCACGCCACCCTGCTGCGCGACACCGTGCGCACGATGCTGCGCGACCACAAGGTGTACGTCACCGACTGGATCGACGCGCGCATGGTGCCGAAGGACGCGGGCGCGTTCACGCTGGACGACTACGTCGGCTACATCCAGGAATTCATCCGCCACATCGGCGCGAAGGACCTGCACGTGATGAGCGTGTGCCAGCCAACCGTACCGGTGCTGGCGGCGGTGTCGCTGATGGCCGCGCGCGGCGAGGCCACGCCGCGTTCGATGGTGATGATGGGCGGCCCGATCGACACCCGCGAGTCGCCGACCTCGGTGAACACCCTCGCCGCGCAGAAGCCGCTGTGGTGGTTCGAGTCGAACCTGATCCACCCGGTGCCCGCCAACTACCCCGGCGCCGGTCGCCGCGTCTACCCGGGCTTCCTGCAGCACACCGGCTTCGTGGCGATGAACCCGGAGCGGCACTTCATGTCGCACTGGGACTTCTACCAGGACCTGCTGAAGGGCGACCTCGACGACGCCGATTCGCACCGCCGTTTCTACGACGAGTACAACGCCGTGCTCGACATGCCGGCCGAGTACTACCTGGACACCGTGCGCGTGGTGTTCCAGGAACACCTGCTGCCGAAGGGAACGTGGGACGTCGCTGGCGAACGCGTGACGCCATCCGCGATCCGCCAGACCGCGCTGCTCACCATCGAGGGCGAGCTGGATGACATCTCCGGCGCCGGCCAGACCCGCGCCGCGCACAAGCTGTGCACCGGCATCGCCGCCGACTGCCAGCGCCACCTGACCGTCAAGGGTGCCGGCCACTACGGCATCTTCAGCGGCCGGCGCTGGCGCGAGCAGGTGTATCCGCAGGTGCGCGACTTCATCGCATCGAACGTGGCCCGCCCCGCGTCGCCGGCGAAACCCGGGCAAACGTCGAAGACGGCCGCGACCCGCGCCGCCAAGGCACCGGCGGCCAAGGCATCGCGCAGCCGCAGCCCGGCATCGCCGGCGACGCGCAAGGCCGCCGCGAAGGCGCCGGTACGCAAGCGCGCCGCGAAACGCTGAACCGGGCCATCGCGCCGCGCGCATGCGCGGCGCCGTCGGTCATTCGACGACGGCCCCGCCCAGGGGAATGCGGATGACGCTGTCGGGATGCCATTCGATGGTCAGCGGCGTGCCGGCGTCGGCGATGGACTCGTCGCTGACGTCCTTGCCGGTGCCCATGTTGACCTGGTGGTTGGCATCCTTGACCACGTCCACCACGACCAGCAGGCGGCTCCCCGCCTCCATCCTGCGCCCGGTCATGCGCGAACGCCCGAACGGAACCGTCGTCCATTCCCCGGGGACGAGCAGTTCGCGCCGGGCCATGTCGCGCGCGTGGCTGGCGCGGCCGAGGGAGTAGGACAGCTGCATCGCCCGCCCGTCGGCCATGAGCTCGTACAGCACCACGGTGAAGTCGAAGTCGCGCTTGTCGATGCGCACCTTGAGTTCGCCGGAGAACGTGCCGACCACGTCCGTCGGCGTCATGAAGGGTTCGCTGGCGAAGGCAAAGCCGCTGTCGACCTCGAGCCGGTCGCGGACGATGGGGCTGGGGTAGTAGGCGTGGCTCTGGCTGCGGCGGTCGGCGAAGTCGACCACCTGGCGCAGCGGCGCGATCGGCCCCGGATCCGTGCGAGAAAGCCGGTGGTACGCGCCCGTCGCCTCGCCCGACAGGTGGAACGTGGTGGCCCGGGCGGCGGCATCGAGCGAGGGCGCGTGCCCCCACGCATTCGCGCCCATCAGCTGGTAGTTCACGGCGTCGGGCAGCAGCGCCGGTCGCGGTCCGCCGCGCAGCACGTGGTCCAGCCACTGGAACGTGAGCGCCTCGGTGTCGAACTGCGCGACCGGATCGATGTCGTATCCGCCCAGGTTGCGCGCCTTGACCGGCGCCTGCGCGCCGAAATGATCGTAGGGTCCGATCAGCAGCACGTGCCGGGCGTCGGGCCGATGGCGCAGGTGTTCCTTGTAGTACTGCAGCGCGGATACCTGGCCATCGTCGTAGTAGCCGGTGATCGACAGCACCGGGATGTCGATCCGCGCGAACTCCTCGCCATACGGCACCATCGCCTGCCAGTAGGCGTCGTAATCCGGATGCGACAGCCAGCGCTGCAGCCACGGGTTCGGCGTGCCGTCCACCTGGTCGATCTCTCGGAACGGACGGCCGCTCGCGTACCAGTCGGTCGCGAGCGTCCGCCAGCGTTCCCGGTCGGCGTACACCGTGTTGTCGAGCAGCCGATTGTTGGCCACGTAGAACGGCCAGGCGTAGTTGGCGACGAGGAACACGTTGTTCTCCATCGGCACGCCCAGCCCGGGGATCGCCGCGACGTAAGGGACGATGGTCTTGAGCGCCGCCGGCATCCGCTTGGCCGCCGCCCAGGCCGCGAACCCCGAGTAGCTGCCGCCGTACATCGCCACGCGGCCATCGCTCCACGGCTGCCGCGCGATCCACTCGACCGCCGCGGCGGCGTCGTCGGCCTCGGTTTCGTAGGGCCGGATCGCATCCTGGCCCAGGCGCTTGCCGCGGACATCGACCACCACGCCGACGTAGCCGCGCGCGGCCGCCTGTGCGGCCGTCGCCAGGTGGTTGTCCGGATCGGCGTAGATGGTGAACAGCATCGCGGTGGGCGCAGGCGCATCGCTCGCGCGAGGGCGCACCACGACCGCGGACAGCGTCGCGCCCTGCGGCGTGGGGATCATCACCGTGTCGTCGATGCTGAAGCGCCGCGCGAGATCCTCGCGCCCGAGGGCGCCGGCCAGGCGCGTGGCCTGATCGTACGCGGCGACGAAGGCCTGCCGTCGCGCAAGCTCCAGCACCTCCTGCCGCGGGATGCGCGACTGCCCCTGCTGGCGGGCCAGCGCCTGGCGCAGCTGGTCGCGCATGCTGCGTGAATCGCCGACGAACCAGTACTGCGTCTTCAGCGCCGCCAGGTCGTCCAGCCCTGCGAAGTGCGCGCGGTAGGCCTGGCGGTAGGCCTCGTCGCGCGCCGACAGCGTGCCACCCACCGCGCTGGCGCGCGCGTGCAGCAGGTAGGGCACCCAGCGTCGGGCGCGATCCACGTCGCCGGCCTCCTCCAGGCCGCGGACCACCTCGGCGACGGCCTGTTCGGCGTCCGCGGGCGTGCCCGCCACCAGCTGCAGGTGCGCCAGGCTGGTCGGCGCGACCTCGACCTCGCCCGCCCGGCTCGCGGCAAGCACCTCGCGCGACAGCGCCTCGACCCGTCCGGCGATGGCCTCATCCGCGACCGGCGCCGCCACCGCGGACGGGACATCGCGTTCCTGCGCGAACGACAGGCACGACCCCAGCATCCAGGTCGCGCCGCACATCGCCACCCTCATCCGCTTGCGCAAACTTGCCATCACGCCACCCTCCCCGATCTACCCGTTCGCATCACGCCATGGCCCACCTGCCGTCGAGCCCATGCACGGCGCCCGTCATGGAAGGATCCCCGACAGGCCCGGATGGTCGCGGGCCTGCTACGCGTACTGCGCCGTGCGCACCAGCAGGTGCTTGGCGAGCTGGCCGTGCAGCCGGCCGATGCCGCGCGCGACGTGCATGGTGGCGAACAGCAGCAGGATGCCGCATACGAACATCGCCGGCAGGCCCCACGCCGGCATCGACGTCGCCACGACGTCGTGGTCGACGTTCAGGATCTGCCAGCCGTCCAGTTGGACGCTGGCGTTGGCGAAGCCCAGCCAGACCAGCGGCGGCACCGCGGTGAACGTGAGCGCGCAGGTGGTGAGCGTCACCACGATCGTGAAGTAGAGGATGCCCAGCGGCAGCATCAGCAGGAAGTACAGCATCGTCGACCACGTGCGCGGGTCGGTGAACATGTCGCCGATGCGCTGCCACAGGCTGCGCCCGCGCGTGGTGTACAGCGGGCGCCGCGGCATGCGCTCGCCCAGCATCACTTCCACGATGCGTCCTTCCACCAGCGACAGCACGCGCACCGATCCGAAGAACAGGATCAGCAGCGGGATGCCGATGATGGTGATCGACAGCCCCAGCGACGTCGAGAAGCCGGCGACCACCCAGGTGAAGTAGAAGATGCCGGTGGCCAGCGCCAGCACCATGTAGAACAGCGAGGCATACGCGCGCGGATCGGCGAACACGCCGAAGAAGCGCCCGGCCAGCGACCTGCGTGGCGGCGGCGACGGCGCGCGCAGCGCGGTCTGCACCTTGACCTCGGTGTCGCGGTAGATGTCGGCGACTTCCTCCGGTGCGCCGTAGCTCGACGCCACCGCGGCGATCACCTCGGCCTCGCTCCTGCCGGGGTTCTCGGCCAGCTCGGACCGCAGGTATTCCTCGGCGTCGTACAGCGCGTCCTGCACCAGCGCGGGGTCCGCACCGGCCAGCGAGCGGCGCAGGTGCTCGAGGTACTCGGGAATCGTGGTTGGCAGTCGCTCGTGGCTCATTCGCTTGCCCCCTCCAGGACGGAATCGACGGAATCGCGGGTGGCGCGCCAGGCGGCGGCCCAGTCGCGCAGGGCGTCCCGGCCCGGCGCGGTGATGCGGTAGTAGCGGCGCGGCGGCCCCGCGTCGGACGGCTCGACGAAGCTGTCCAGCAGCCCGCCCGCCTCCAGGTTGCGCAGCACCGGGTACAGCGCGCTCTGCTTGCCGCTGAGCACGCCCTCGCCGACGCGCTCCAGCGTCTTGGCGATCTGGTAGCCGTACATCGGCGCCGGCGAACGGTCGAGCACCGCCAGCAGCGCTAGCGACACGGTGCCGGCACTCAGTTCCTTCTGGAACTTGCGCAGCTGCGCTTCGCCATTGTCATCGCTGCCTGTCATCCGGGGCTCCCACCACGTTGGCGACATACTATTGCGAAGTTCGCTATAGCGGATGTGCCATTAGTCAGCGCTCCGCCCCCGGCTTTGCCATGCCCGGTCGCTGCCGCCAGAATCCGGCGATCCCCGACCGCGCGACCGCCATGACCCGAGCCTGGACTCTTCGTTTCCCCCGCACCGGCCTGCTCGCCACCCTGCTGGCCCTGCCACTGGCGCTGGCGAATGCCGCCGACCCGGACAGCCCCAAGCCGCGCACCACGCAGGAGGTGCTGGACGCCTCGCAGCCGGCCGACTGGCGCCGGCTCGACCCCGCCAACACCCTGTACCTGGACCTCGCCGCCGGTCGCGTCGTGATCGAGCTGGCGCCCGCGTTCGCGCCCGAACACGTGGCCAACATCCGCACGCTGGCCAAGGACGGGTTCTGGGACGGCACCAGCATCTACCGCTCGCACGACAACTTCGTGGTGCAGTTCGGCGATGCCGATGCCGACGATCCGGCCAAGGCGAAGTCCACCGGCCATGCGAAGACGAAGCTGCCGGCCGAGTTCGAACGCAGCGCGCGCGGCCTGCCGTTCCATGCCCTGCCCGACCGCGACGGCTGGGCGCCGGAGGCGGGCTTCGCCGAGGGCTTCCCCGCCGCGCGCGAGAGCGCCACCGGCCAGGCGTGGATGGCGCACTGCTACGGCGCGCTCGGCGCCGGGCGCAACCTCGAAGCCGACAGCAGCATCGGCGCGGAACTGTACGTCGTCACCGGCCAGTCGCCGCGCCAGCTTGACCGCAACATCACCGTGGTCGGGCGCGTCGTGCAGGGCATGGAACTGCTCAGCGCGATCCCGCGCGGTCCTGCGCCGATGGGGTTCTACGCCGATCCCGCGCTGCGCACGCCGATCGTGGCCGTGCGGCTGGCGTCGGAGGTGCCGGCGGACGAGCGCGCGCGGATCGAGGTGCTGCGCACCGATACGCCAACCTTCGACGCGCTGGTGGAGTCCCGCCGCAACCGCCGCGACGACTTCTACAAGCGCCCGGCGGGCCACATCGACCTGTGCAACATCGCGATCCCGGTGCGCGAGATCGCCGGCGACGCCCGCTGAACGCGGCGCGGCGCCATCACGCCGCGTTGTCCCCGCCGCGTCCAGTCTGCGTATCTCCCCCGACGCAGACCGAGGATCCGATGGCCCTGCTCCGCTTCCGCATCGCCGGCGACGACGACGGCGTCCGCGCGATCATCAACCTGCTGCAAAGCATCGACGGCATCGAGCACGTCGAGGAAATCGATGACCTGATGCCGCACATGGACGATGCCGACTCCAGTTCGGCCGGCCTGCACGACACGCGCAGCGCCGGCACGCACGGGATCGAAGTGGACGTGCCCAATGCCGCCACCGCGCGCAAGGTGCGCGAAGCGGTGGAGGCGCTGGCCTTCGACCTCGACGCCCTGGTCGAGATCGAGGAAGACGAGGACTGAGCGAGCGCGTCAGTCGGCCGCAGGCAGCGCGTCGATGAACTCGGCCATGCGCTTGCGTTGCGCCTGGTCCGGCAGGCGCCCGTGCGCCGCGCCGAGGTTGTCGACCATGTTGGCGACGCGGCTCGTGGCCGGTGTGACGCAGGTCACCGCCGGGTGCGACGCGACGTACTTGAGCATGAACTGCGCCCACGAATGCGCGTCGAACCCGGCCGCCCAGTCCGGCAACGGCCGATCGCCGATGCGCTTCCACAGCCGCGTGCGCCCGAACGGCATGTACACCAGCACGCCGATCCCGCGCTCCTGCGCCAGCGGCAGGATGCTGTCCTCGACGTCACGGTTGTCCACCGCGTAGTCGACGCCGATGCAGTCGATGCGACGCGTGCGCATCACCTCGACCAGCTGCGGGTAGGCCGGCTTGCTGGTGGAGGTGACGCCGACATGGCGGATGCGCCCGGCGGCCTTGTACTCGTCGAGGATGGCCAGCTGCGTGGGCACGTCGGCCAGGTTGTGCACCTGCACGAGATCCAGTGGGTCCTTGCCGATGCGCCGGAAGGACTGTTCGAGCTGTTCGCGCGCCTTCGCCGGATCGGCCTTGTCCTCGCCGCGCGCCACCACGTTGAGCTTGGTCGCCCAGAACACGCGGTCGGTGATGCCGAGTTCGCGCGCGATCGCGCCGGACACTTCCTCCGACGCGCCATAGGCCGGCGCGGTGTCGAACACGCTGCCGCCGCCGTCGACCAGCGCGCGCAACACGTCGCGCAGGGCCGAGACGTCGTCGCCGCGGGCCACCTGCGCGAACGTGGCGGAACTGCCCAGCCCCACCAGCGGCACGCGCTGTCCGCTGGAGGGGATCGCGCGCGTCAGCAACGGCTGCTGCGACGCAGCAAACAACGACCCATGCGGCAAGGCGCCGAACAGACCGGCGGCGAGCGAGAGTTTCAGGCAATCACGGCGCGTGGCCATGGCGTTCTCCTGCGGAGTCGGGGATGGCGTCCGTCGCGACGGAACGGGTCCGAGTCTGGCCAATCCGGCGCGCAACATCAAATGCATGCGCCGGCCGATTCGTCCGGGCACGCTGGCGTGGTGTTCCCGTACGCCGACCATCGGCGAATATCGCGTGCATCGTCGACGCCGTAGCATCGGCGGCGGGAGGACACCACCGGAATGCGCATCGCCCTGCTCGCCGACCTGCACGCCAACCGCGAGGCCACGGAGGCCTGCCTCGCCGCGCTGGCGCGTGCCGGCTGCACGCGCCACGTGTTCCTCGGCGACCTGGTCGGGTACGGCGCCGACCCGGGCTGGGTGGTCGACACCGTCCGCGACCACGTCGCGCGCGGCGCGATCGCGGTGCTCGGCAACCACGACCAGGCCGCGTTCAAATCGCCGTCCGAACACATGCACGCGCAGGCACGCGAGGCGATCGCGTGGACGCAACGCCAGCTCGCACCGGAGCAGCAAGCATTCCTGCGCGCCCTGCCGCTGCAGGTCGAGGAGGAGGATCGCCTGTACGTGCACGCCACCGCCGCGTCGCCCGCGCAATGGGGCTACGTGTCCGGCAGTGCCGCCGCCGGCCGCAGCCTCGATGCGACCACCCAATGGCTGACGCTCTGCGGCCACGAGCACCTGCCGGCGCTGTACTACACGCAGCCCGGTCCGGCCGGGCATTTCGCCCCCACGCCCGGCGTGCCGATGCCGCTGGTCGCCTCCCGGCGCTGGCTCGCCATTCCGGGGGCCTGCGGCCAGCCGCGCGACGGCAATCCCGCCGCCGCCTGCGCCGTGTTCGACACCGACGCACGCACGCTGACCTTCCTGCGCGTGCCCTACGACCATGACCGTGCAGCGCGCAAGATCGTCGATGCCGGCCTCCCCGGCGGATTCGCCACGCGACTGCTCGACGGAGGTTGAGATGGCCGGGCTGCAACCAGGACAACCGCTCGGCGGATACACGCTGCTCGCACCGCTGCACGAGGGCGGCATGGCGTCGCTGTGGCGCGTGTCGCACCCCGGACAGGCATTCCCGCTGCTGATGAAGGTGCCGCACCTCGGCTATGGCGAGGGCATCACCAAGCTGGTCGGATTCGAGGTCGAGCGCATGCTGATGCCGGCGCTGCACGGCCCGCACGTGCCGCGCTTCGTCGCCAGCGGCGACGAGGGCGAACAGCCCTGGCTGGTGATGGAGCAGGTGCAGGGCGAGACCCTGCGCCGGCTGCTCGACCAGGCACCGCTGCCGCCTGATCGCGTCGCCCGGCTCGGCGCGCTCGCCGCGACCGCGCTCGCCGACCTGCACCGCCAGCATGCGGTGCACCTCGACGTGAAGCCCAGCAACCTGGTGCTGCACGTCGATCCCGCGACCGGCGAAGAGCGCGTCGTGCTGATCGACTTCGGCCTGTCGCACCACGCGCACCTGCCGGACCTGCTGTCGGAACAGTTCCACGTGCCGCTCGGCACGGCGCCCTACATCTCGCCCGAACAGGTGCTGGGCGTGCGCGACGACCCGCGCAGCGACCTGTTTTCGCTTGGCGTCGTGCTGTACCACCTCGCCACCGGCCAGCGCCCGTTCGGCAATCCCACCAGCCGCCGCGGCCTGCGCCGCCGCCTGTACCAGGACCCGGTGCCGCCTCGCGCGATCGTGCCCGACCTGCCGCGCTGGCTGCAGGAAATCGTGCTGCGCTGCCTTGAAGTCGATCCCGACGCACGCCATCCCACGGCGGCGCAGCTTGCCTTCGACCTGCAACATCCCGAACAGGTGCCGCTGACCTCACGCGCCGGACGCGACCAGCGCGAAGGTCGGCTCTCGGTCGCGAAGCGCTGGTTCCGTTCGCTGGGTGCCGAGTCGCCTGCGCCCACCGCGGCCCATGCCGCGCCCGGCGGCGATGCGCCGCTGGTGATGGTGGCGATCGACACCAAGCAGCAGGACCGCGACCTCGACGCCGCGCTCAACGACATCGTGCAACGCCTCGTGCAGACCTCGCCCGGCACCCGCCTCGCCTGCGTGACCGTGATGCGCACCGCGCGCATCGGCATGGACAGCAACCTCGACGAGGCCGGGCGAAACCGCCATGTCAAGCGGCTGGTCGCGATGCGCCACTGGGCGCGCACGCTGCAACTGCCCGACCACCGCATCACCTTCCACGTGCTCGAAGCCAGCGACGTCGCGCAGGCGCTGGTGGAATTCGCCCGCGGCAACGGCATCGACCACGTGGTCATGGGCGCGCGCGGCGTCACCGGCGTGCGCCGCATCCTCGGCAGCGTCTCCGCCCAGGTGGTCGCCGAATCCGACTGCACCGTCACCGTGGTCCGCGCCAGCCATGCCGCGCGACGGACGGGCCCGGCCGCACCGGACGCGGCTGGCGCCTGAGTGCCTGGATCAAGCCACGTCGCTGCGCGGGCCCGGCCTGTACGGAGGGTCAGCCCGCGCCGCCAAGGGCCTTCATGACCAGCCTGAACAGCTCCGATGGTTGGGAAGTGGCGCCGATTGCGCCGCGCGAGAGCGCTTCGAGCTTGTGCTCTGGCGCGTCCGATGCCGAAAAAATGACGAACGGCGTCGTGTAGCCATTCGAGCGAAGCGCATCCAGCAGCGTGTAGCCGGCGCGAGGATCGGGCGGGCGACCCATGTCGGAGACGATGGCATCGAAGGGTTGACGCCTGATCTTCTCGAGCGCGTCCTGGGTAGACAGCGCCAGGACAAACTCAATCCCGAGCGCTTCCAGCGCCGCACGTTCGTTGATGTTGTTGCCAGGCTTGTCGTCCACCCAAAGGACTCTGGCCTTCCCGGCCTTGCGAAGCGCCCTGGGAGTCAACGAGCTGGTGACCGCGCTGACCGCGCTTCTCGCCGCCTCCTGCGGCGTGGCCTTCTCCTTCGAATCGGACGCCGAAGCCGCCGCCAGGGACGCGACCGCCTCCAGTTGCTTCCGTTTCGCGGAGGCTTCGATGCCCGCGCCCTTCAGCGAGAACTCGCCCAGGCTTTCCAGGAAGGACGCGATCGCGGGCCTGAACTTGACTATGACGAACACGAGGAGCGCCGGCCATGCGACAACGCCAATCAGCTTCGCGATGGCCTCGACGAGCCTGACTGTTTCATCGACGGTCATGGTTGCTCCCCATACGGTCCGACCTGCAACGATGCCAGCCGTGCCTTCGCTACGGCACGGTCTTGAGCGCGGCGACCACTGCCGGCTTGAGCGCACGGATGCGTTCATCGCTGCTCTGGTCGGCTTCGAGGTAGAGGCTGGTGAAGAAGGTCATCAGGTCATGGCGGCGCGCGAGCCAGTCGCTGTCGGCATAGGCCAGCTCGGCTTCGCCCATGCGCGGCGGCAGGCTGGCGAACCATGTCGCCCAGTCGGCGTCGGTCAGCAGGCCATGGCGCGCCACCGCGACCACCGGCCGCACCAGGCGGCCCTGTTCGCCGAAGACGTAGGCATGCGCGGATTCGGGGACGGCCTGGGTGGCGACGGCGGCCAGGATGCGTCCGGCCTGGGCGAGATCGAGCGCAGGGTTGAGCGCAAGCTGCATCAGCCAGTCGGCGCCGTGCGCGACGCCGTGCCGCCAGCCCTGCTTGTCGTCGAAGCCGCGGTAGTCCTGCACGCTCTCGACATAGTCGGCCGCCTTGTCGACCATGCGTGTGCGTTCCTGGGGCGTCATCCATGGCGAGATGCGGTCGGTACGCGCCACTTCCGAGAGCACCAGCGCGGCGAACGGACGCGCGAAGCCGTCGCCCTCGCCGCCGTCGACCACGGCATACAGGCGGTCGCGCAGCGCGCGCAGGCTCGAGGGTTCAAGCGCGCCTGCACGCATCCAGTGCGCCAGCGCCTCGTAGGCGATGCCGTCGCGCAGCGCGGGATCCGGATCGCCCAGGCAATCGACGAGGCCCAGCGCCAGCGTGTCGCGCGTGGCGGGATCGTCGACCGCGAAGCGCAGCAGCTTCATCGCCTGCAGCGACTCGAGCGTGCTGCCCTCGGGCGGACACGCCGCCTGCGCCGCGGGCCACCAGGCCAGGCACAGCGCGCCGCACAACAGACGCATCCTCATGCTCATGGTCGATCCCTCCGTGACATGGACTCTCGCCGGGCGCGAGATGCTAGAAACTCGCGCCGTCGACCGGCACGATCGCCAGGGTGGCGAGGTCGAGCCCGGGCAACGCGCGCAGGTTGACCGCCACCGTCTTCGCGCCGCTCTTCGGATCGACGCCCTCGCTGAATGGCGCGATGCCGCACACCGTGCAGAAGTGGTGGTCGATCCGCTGCTTGTTGAAGCGGTACGTGCCGAGGCGGTCCGCGGGCGTCGCCAGGGTCAACGCCTCGCGCGGGAAGAAGGCCAGCAGGCCTCCGCGCTTGCGGCACATCGAGCAATTGCAGTCATAGCCCTCGCGGATGTCCGCATCGAGCGTGAATGCGATGTTCCCGCAGTGGCATCCGCCTTCGTACCGCGCCATGTCCGGGCTCCCGGGAATCGACGGCGACAGCCTAGCGCATGGGCGACGCCGCGTCCGCTTCGCATGTCCCTGCGGCGAACCCCACCCGCGCGCGTTCCAGCCACCAGGCCAGCGTCGCCAGCAGCAGCCACGCCGCGAACCCCGGCCAGGGCGAACCGGGCGACCTGCGCGGCGTCGTGACGTCGGTTGCGGCGGCCACCGGGGGTGGCGACGACGCCAGCTGCAGGGTGGCCTCGCGCAGCTCGGCCCGGTACAGGCCCGCGTGGGCGGCGTCGGTTGCCTGCACGTGGAAGGCCTGCACCGCGTCGCCGCTGCGCAAGCGATGCCAGCCCGCCTGCGTCGGCCAGGCCCCCGCGCAGCCGCTCGCAGCCGCCTCGCCCTCCACGCGCAAGGCCGATGACGTGCCGTCGGGCGCGTCCACGGTCGCGCCCTCGCGCACGCCGCAGATCGTCAGTCGTTCGTCCACGCGCGCGATCCCGGTGAAGGTCGCCAGGTCCGCGGCGCGCGCGCGTGCGAGCGTGGCGACCGCGTCGCTCCACAGCGCACCGTACTGGTCGCCGCGACCATGCAGCGGCCACTGGTAGCTGTCGAGCAGGGTCCACACGCCGATGCGGCCGCGACCCGCCGCACGCCACGCGCCGACCTCAAGCCCGCCGGTCGCGGACAGCGGCGCGGCATCCGGTCCTTCGATGCGCCAGGCGCGGCGCGCCAGCGGCGGCAAGGCATCTTCCGCCTGGGCAAGGTCGAAGGGTGCGTCACGGGAACCCGCGCCGATGCGCGCACGCAGCGCGGCTTCGTCGCGCAGGCCCGGCGCCGGCGGCGACCAGGCCTGCGTGCCTTCGCCACCGCGGATCGAGAAGCCGGGCGCACGCAACGCCTGCAGTGAAGCCGCCGGCATCGGCGTGTCGGCGCGCACCAGCAGGCCGAGGCCGTTGCGCACCGCGGCCAGGACCTGGGCACGGCCACCCTGCCCCAGCGCGCCCCAGGCGCGCGCATCGGCCACCAGCAGGTCGGCCTGCGCCAGCGCCTGCGGCGTCGTTGCCGCATCGCCAAGCTGCACGCCGCCGCCCAGCGCGATCCGCGCCTGCACCGGCACGCCGGCGTCTTCCAGCCAACGCCGCAGCGCACGCGTCTCGGCGTTGGGCGCACCTGCGAGCAGGAGCACGCGCGGCACCGAGGCCGCATCGATCCACAGCGGCACGCCGGCTTCGTCGACGATCGCACCCTGCTCGTCGCGCAGGCGCACCGTGTAGTCGGCAGCGCCCGGTGCGAAGGCGACGGCGTCGAGCACGAACGCGCCGGACGCCCCCGGCGAGGCCCGGTCGATGCGACGCGCCGCCGGATCGAGCAGCTCGACGCTTGCGCCATCGACGCCCGCGATGCGACCGGCGATGCGGAACGCGCTGCCCTCCCCGACCGCCCCTGGCACCTCGATCCGCACGAACCCGCGCGGCGCTGCAGCCGGCACGAACGCGATGTCGACATGGGCCGCGGCATCGCGGTCACGCGCGACCAGGCCCGCGCCGACGACATGCACGCGGGTGGTGCCTGGATGCTGGCGCAATGCGGTGCCCAGGTCGGGCACGCGTGCGACGTCACCGCCGGCGCGTGCTTCCGGCAACGCCAGCACCAGGCCGTCGCGGGCCGCCTCCGGCACGTCGCCGGCGGTGGCGCCTTCGGTCAGCAGGGTCAGCTCGCCCGGCGCCAACACGGACGCGGGCGGGAACAGCGTGGCGTGCAGTGCCAGCGCCAGCAGCGGCTGCAACAGCACCAGCATCGCGAGCCGCCACGCGCGCGACCTGCGTGCGTCCCTGCGATGCCCGAGCCACAGCCGCAGCCACGCCGCCAGCACCGCCACCGCGAGCAGGACCGCCGCGATCGACTGCGGCGTCACGGCGCCACCTCCGCGGCCCGTAGGCGATCGAGGTAACGCCGTCCTTCGGGATCGTCGCCCGTGCGTCGCGACACGCCGCCGGGGGGACGCGGCAGGCTGCCCCACACCAGTGCGCGCAACCGTGCGCGGCATTCGGCGCACGCCGCATCGATGCGCAGCGCATCGATCGCGGCCAGCCAGGACAGCGGATCCTCGACCCGCGCGCGGTTGGCCTCGACCCAGGCCTGCAAGCCGTCGAGCGCCGCGACGGCGTCCTCGGCCGTCCGGCCGGGCGCCAGCGCATGCCAGGCCGCCGGCAGCGCCGCATCCCCGCGCACGACCACGTGCTTCGCCAATGGCCGGCTGGCGATGCCCTCGCGCTTGCCGGTCATGCGCCGTGATTCGTCGATCGGCGGCAACTGCGTGCCCACCCGCGCCAGGTAGATGCGCTCGGCCTGCTGCACCTGCTTGATCAGTTCCAGCGCACGATGCGCGTAAGGCAGCGCATCCTGCGGCGCCGCCTGGCGCAGGTGCAGTTCGGACTGCCACATCTCGCCCAAGGCGCCGCGCAGGATCTCGCGCGTCTTCGGATCCAGCAGCGTCGCCGCCTCGGGAATGTCGTGGGTGTGGCCGAACGTCTCCAGCAGGTTGTCCATCCGTCCGAACCCGGTCGTCGCCTGCTCGCCGGCGCCGGGACCGCCATGGTCGTGCGCGTCGCCGCCCGCAGCCGGTTCCGGCGCATGGTCGTGGCCAGCATTGTCATCGTGATCGTCGTCATCGCGATCGGACGTCGTCAGGTCGCTGGTCGGCAGTTCGGGCGCGCCTTCGCTTTCCTCACCCAGGAACTGGCCGTAGCGCAGGCGCAACAGCCGCTGGTCGACGCCGATCGCATCCGAGCGGCGTGCGAATTCCTCCTGCCCCAGCCGCGGCCTTTCCTTCAGCAGCGCCTCGGCGTCGATGATGATCTGGCGCTGGCTGCGGAAGTACGCCGGCAGCACCTGCCGCGCCATGCCCTCCAGTCCCTCCGCGCCGAGCACCGGCTCGGCCGGCCAGCGCAGGATCAGCCCGGCGCTGCGCGAGAGCTGCGGCTGCGGCGCGCGGTTGTCGAGCACCTCCAGCCGCGCGACCAGGTCCTCGCCACGCTGCAGGCCATAGGCCGATGGCTGCAGGCGTGCCTCGAAGCGACGCGTGCGCCGGTCGCCGCTGCCCTGCAGCACCTGCACGTGGTCGTGGAAACGCACGTTCTCGCCGGTGCCCTCGGTGCGCGTGACCTGCAGGCGCGCCTGCGACGCCACGCCGTGGTCGTCGGTGACCTCGAACGCCACGCGCCACTCGCGCTGGCCGTCGGCGATCAGGGTGAGGCCGCGCTCCGGCGCCAGCACGCGGATGCGCGGCGGCAAATCGGGGATGGCGTCGAGCCGCTGCAGTGGCGAGGTGTCGGCGCCCGTCACGCCCGCGGGCACGATGCGATACAAGGTCGAGGCCTGCAGCGCCATCTCCGCCACCCAGTCGTCGCCATCGCGCGCCATGGCCTGGGTGTGGCCGTCGATGAACACCAGCGCGACGGCGGTCGGCTGCGGTGTGTAGCGCAAGGTCCAGCGCAGGCGCGACCCCAGCGGCACGCGGACGTCGAGCGAATCCCCCTCGATCACGCCCACGCCGGTGTACGCCGGTGGCTGCGCGCGCAGCTGGCGCGCGACGAGCCGCGGTTCGCCGGCAACCGCGGCGCTTCCTGGCGGCGCGTGCGCGTCGGCGGCGGGAACTTCGCCGATTCGCGGCCATTCCCACGCCGCCGCGGCCAGCACGATCGCAAGCGCCCAGGCGCCGATCATCGCGCGTCGCGACCAGGGCGGCGCCAGCGACGGCGCCGGCTTCGCGCGAAGGCGCTCGGTCACGCGCGCACGCTGCAGGCGCTGCAAGGGGCCGAGCGCGTCGTCGCGGGCGAACAGCAGGCTGCTGCTGTCGTCGAGATCGGGACGCGCCTCGTCCAGGCGCGAGCACAGCCAGGCCTGGTCGAACCGCCGCAGCCGTCGCCACGCCACCCCCGCGGCGACGGCGATGCCTGCCGCGACGCACGCCAGCGCCGCAGCGAAGCCCGCGATGCGCCAGCCCACGCAGGCAATCCCGGCGAGCAACGGCAGCGCGACCAGCGCGACGTCGATGCCGACGCGGCGACGCGCCCGGGCAAGCACGGTTGTGACCGTCGCGGGGACGCTCACGCCACCGCCCCGCGCCGACGCGACGTCGCCAGCCAGCGTTCCAGCAGCGCCAGCAAGGCAATGAGCACCACCCACCAGGGCTGCAGGTCGCGCGGCGACGGCGGCCAGTGTTCACCGCCGGTGCGGGGCGCGAAGTCGGCGGCGGACACCACGGTCGGCGCGGGCGGCGGCTGCAGCACGTCGCGCAGGCGTCGCGCGAAACCGGCATCGAGCAACTCCGGCATCACCCTGGGCTCGAGCGGGCGCGCGAAGCGCAGCACGCGACCGCGGCCCAGCGCCGCGACGTCCAGCAGCGGCGCGCCGGATGCATCGCGCCAGGCGACCACCGTCGCTGCGGGCATCGACTGGGCCGAATCCGCCGCCAGCAAGAGGTCGCCGCCCTGCTCGACCCAGCGCAAGAGGTCCGCAGGCACGGCCTCCGACCGCCACCACGCGAGCACGCCAACGCCGTCGGCGGGAATCGGGCCCGGCGTCCCGGCGCTGTCGATGCCATCGTCCGACGCGTCCGCCCGCCACGACAGCGCCGCGGCGCGCAGGAAACGTGCCGCCGCGGCATGGTCGGCATCGAAGCGGATCGCCATGGTCGGCGCCGGTGGCTGCGCGATGCGCGGCGCGACGCCGGCATCCCGCACCACGCGCCAGTCGACTTCGCGCGAGAGTCGCGGTCGCTCACCGTCCGCGCCCGCCAACCGCGCCGGCACCCATGCGGTCAACGCCGCGCCCTGCGGCAGTGATGCGTCGAGCTCGCGCAGCAGGCTCGCCACCGGTACCGGCGATGCGGGCGGCGGCTGGTCGAGCGACGGGAAGCCGGGCGCCAGCCAGCGCAGGTTCGCGCCGGCGGGCAGGTCGCCCAGCGTGGCCGGATCGACTCCCGGCGCCACCACGACCCACGGCGTGGTGTCGGGCAGGCCCTCCAGCACCGGACGCGCCAGCCACAGCGCCAGCAGCGCCACCAGCAGCAGGCGCACGGCCAGCAACAGCCATTCGTCGAAGCGGATCCTGCGCCGCGGCTTCGGCTTCGCCCGCAGCCAGCGCAAGGCCGCGAACACCGTGGGCACCTGCTGCTGGCGTCGCGCCAAGTGCAGCAGCAACGGCAGCAGCAGCGCGGCCAGCGCCGCCAGCGCGGCGGGCAGCCCGAACAAGAGGTTCATGCCGGTTCCCCCGGCGTATCGGCGAACAGCGCGCGCAGTGGCTGCAGCAGGGGTTCGTCCAGCACATGGGTGGCATGGCGGATGCCCGCTCCGTCCAGGCGCGCATGCAACGCACGCTGCGCATCGCCGAAGCGCGACAGGAACTCCGCGCGCAGCGCGCGACCGTCGCCGGGCAGTTCCTCGCCGGTTTCCGGGTCGCGGAAGCGGCGGCCGTCCACGAACGGGAAGTCGCGCTCGGCCACCGTGAGCAGTTGCAACGCCAGCACCTCGCGGCGCGCGCCGGCGAGGCGCGTCGCCAGCGCCGGCACCGCGTCGTCGAGCAGGTCGGCGATCACGACCACGAGATCATCCGCGGCGATGCGCTCCCATAGCGGCCGCAGGCGGGATTCATCGGGAACGCCACCGCCGGCCTCGATGCGCTGCAGTTCGAACAGCAGCCGATCGCGCTGCCGCGCGCCGCCGGCCGCCGGCACGAACGCGAGGGCGTCGTCGCGCAATGCAACCAGCCCGACCCGATCGCCCTGGCGCAGTGCCACCTCGGCGATGCAGGCGGCCAGCGCCTTGCCGGCGTCCAGGCGCGAACCGCCGAGGCCGCCTTCGTCCGCCTGCGCCATCGATGCGCTGGCATCGAGCACGATCCACACCGCCAGCGGACTGTCGCGCTCGGCTTCGCGCACGAAGAAGCGGTCGCTGCGCGCGTACAGTTTCCAGTCGATGCGACGCGGCTCGTCACCAGGCTCGTAGCCGCGGTACTGCGAAAACTCGAGGCCCGCGCCCTTGTCGCGACTGCGATGCTGGCCGCCGCCACGCAGGGCGCTGGTCCGGCGCGAGCCGATGCGCAGCCCGCGCAGCTGTGCGCGCAACTCCGGCGGGACGGGATCCCAGGCCATGCCGGTGCGGGATCAGGCGCCCGGATGCGGTACGTCGCGCAGCAGCGCCGCGATCACCTCGTCGGGACGCTTGCGTTCGGCCTCCGCCGCGAACGACAACAGCAGGCGGTGGCGCAGGACCGGCGCGGCCAGCGCCGCCACGTCCTCGCGCGTCGCCGCGAGCCGCCCGTGCAGCAGCGCGCGTGCCTTCGACGCAAGCACCAGCGACTGGCCGGCGCGCGGGCCGGCGCCCCACTTCACGTAGTCACGCACCACCTGCGGCGCGCCCTCGCCCGGGCGCGTCGCACGCACGAGGCGGGTGATCCACGCCAGCAGCTCGTCGCCCACGTGCACGTCGCGGACCAGCTTCTGCAGCGCCAGCACCTCGCCACCATCCATCACGCGCGGCACCTCGGCCGAGGCGCTGGACGTCGTCTGGGCGATGATCGCGCGCTCCTCGGCTTCGTCCGGGTAGTCGAGCGCGATGTGCAGCAGGAAGCGGTCCAGCTGCGCCTCCGGCAGCGGATAGGTCCCGGCCTGCTCGATCGGGTTCTGCGTGGCCAGCACGAAGAACGGCGCCGGCAAGCGATGGGTGACGCCGGCGAAGCTGACGGTGTGCTCCTGCATCGCCTCCAGCAGCGCGGCCTGGGTCTTGGGCGGCGTGCGGTTGAGTTCGTCGGCCAGCAGCAGGTTGGTGAACACCGGCCCCTGCTGGAAGCGGAAATGGCGATGGCCGGTGCCATGGTCCTCTTCCAGCAGCTCGGTGCCGAGCAGGTCGCTGGGCATCAGGTCGGGGGTGAACTGCACGCGCCGGAACTGCAGTTCGAGCGCCTGCCCCAGCGTGCGCACCAGCAGCGTCTTGCCGAGGCCGGGAACGCCCTCCAGCAGGCAGTGGCCGCCGGCGAGCAGGCCGGTGAGCAGTTGTTCGACCACCTGCTGCTGGCCGACGATCGCGGTGGCGATCGCGGCGCGCAGGTCGGACAGGCGCCCCAGGCGCGACTGGATTTCGGATTCGGTGGGCATGGCGTTCACGTGGGCAGGGATCGGGACAGGTTGGTCATGCGGACAGTGCGTAGATCACGATGTTCACCGCGAACCTGGTGTTGTCTTCGGCCAGGAAGCGCTTGTTGCGCCAGTCATAGTCCCATTCGCAGCCGTAGTCCTTGTTGCTGTAGAGCACGCCGAGCCGGCCGTCGATCTCGATGCCCTTGAGATAGTCGTGCACGAGGTCGTCGCCCCAGCCGTTGAGCTCGAAGCTGGTGGCCGGCGGCCCGTCCGGGAACTTGAAGAAACTGCTGTAGATGGCGTGGCTGTTAGGCAGCTTCTTCAAGGCGCGCGGACCGAAGATGGTGGCCATCTGCGCCTCGAACGACCTGGCGAACAGGCCATCGATGTCGTGGTTGCAGTCGTCAACGAACACGAAGCCGCCATTGCGGACGTAGCGCTCGAAGTTGCGGCGCTCGGCCGGGCTGAACTCCACCGCCTTGTGCCCGGCGAGGTAGCAGAAGGGTGCCGACAGCATCTTCGGATCGGACAGTTCGAGCACGTGCTCCTTCGGATCGACCCGCAGGCTGGTGTAGTCGATCAGCGAGGTGATCAGGTTCGACGGCATCCGCGCGTCGACGTCCCAGTCGCCGGAATCGTATTTGAGCCGGGTGAACCAGAAGTCGAAGGCCGCCGACTGCGCCCGCGCCGGAGGCAGCGCCAGCGTTGCCGCGGCGCCAAGCATCGCCTTCAGGAACTGCGCACGATTCATCGAATCAGCAGCCCCTGGAACTTGCCAAGGACCTGACGGGCGCCAGAATCAAGGCCCTTGCTCGCGAGCCACACAGGTGACTGGAGACCCGGAGGGCGGCGGACAGGGACGTCCGCCGTTTTCCGACCGAGGCAGGATGCCGAGTCGGAAAATCCCTTGACTGTCGCAGTGGCGAGCTTGTGCACTTGCGGGGAAGGCCGTTTCTTTTGGTGACTTTTCTTTGGGCCAGCAAAGAAAAGTTACCCGCTCGCTCGCAGCGAGCGGAAGTGCTTGTCGTTACCTCGGATCGTAGCGGAAGTGCAACAGCTTCCGCCCGCTCCGCGGCCGGGTTCATTTCTTTTTCTGGCCAAAAAGAAACGAACCAAAGAAAAGGGCCTTCCCCGCAAGTGCACAAGCTCTCTACCCAGGCCCTGTCGGGATTTTCCGACTCGGCATCCTGCCTCGGTCGGAAAACGCCGCCCATCCACGGGCGGCGCCCTTCGGGTCTGGCCGCATTCCGGCACCCGATGTAAAGATCGAAAGCTGGGAATCTGCTTCAGACCGCATCCGACAGCGACGTGAACGTGAAGTCGCGCAGGCGCATCGGCGGAATCATCATCGTGAACGGGGACTCGTCGCCGCTCACGCGGATCGGCTTGCCCAGCTCGTCGATGTTGTTGAGCATGATCACCGGCGACTCGTTGAAGCGGAAATTCTTGATCGGGTGCTTGATCTGGCCGTTCTCGATGTAGAACGTGCCGTCGCGGGTCAGGCCGGTGAGCAGCACCGTCTGCGGATCGACCATGCGGATGTACCAGGTGCGCGTGACCAGGATGCCCTTGTCGGTCTCGCGCACGAGGTCGGCGGTCGACTTGGTGCCGCCGCCCATGATCAGGTTGCCCGGTTGCGCGGTCTCGGTCTTGCCCTGCTGCTTGGCCCAGTAGCGCGAGTAGTTGAGGTTGACCACCTTGCCGTTCTCGATCACCGGCATGCGCGTGCGCGCCAGGCCGCTGCCGTCCCACGGAAGCACCGGCACTTCCTCGTTCCACGGGTCCGCCCACAGGTTCACGCGCGGGTCGTAGACCTGCTCGCCGAGCTTGTTGCCGCCGCCCTTCTTCGACAGGAAGCTGCGGCCTTCGTCGGCCTGGCGCGCGTCGAAGAAGAACATCATGAACGAGATCAGGCCGGCCGCCGCGTGCGGTTCCAGGATCACCGTGTACTTGCCCGGCTCCAGCGCCTTGGCGTCGGCGGAGTCGCGCGCCTTGCGGATCGCGATGTCGATGTCGCGCCTGGCGTCGAACTTCGAGATGTCGGTGACGTTGCGGCCCACCCAGCCCGAGCCGCGCCCGTCCTCGGTGCGCACCGTGCAGGTGTAATCGGCATTGGTCGAGGTCTGGTAGCCGAAGTTGCCGTTGCTGTTGGCGATCGCGGTGAACGCCTGACCGTCCTCGAGGAAGCCCGCCGCGATCAGGCCGCTGGACTTGCACGGGGCGATCGAGTCGGTCGCCACCTGTGCGCGCTGCTCGGGCGTGATCGCCGCGGTCGCGGCGCTGAAGGTGTTGGTGGGACGGTAGGTCTGCTTGCCGATCGCCGGCATGAACTCGGGGTTCTCCGGCGCCAGTCGCGCCAGGTCCTCGGCACGGCGCACCACGCGTTCGAGCGAAGCATCGTCGAATTCATTGATCGTCGCGGTGCCGGTGCGCTTGCCGAATGACGACTGCACGGCCAGTTGCACGTTGTCGACGATGCCGCTGGTGGACACGTCGTTGAGGGCGAAGCGGATGTTGCCGCTGGTGCCGCCGGACAGCGACGCGGTGCATTCATCGGCCTTGGACAGCGCCATGACCTTGTCGAGGATCGCCTTGGCTTCGGCTTCAGTGAAGATGCTCATCTAATGGATTCTCCTGTACCGGTCAGCCGAGCGAGCGCGCGGTGCTGATGACGTTGATGCCGTTGAACCGCGCCGTGCTCGACCCGTGCGAGACCGCGGAGACCTGCCCGGGCTGGCCCTTGCCGTCGAAGAACGAACCGTTGAGGCGGTAGTCGCTGTCGTCGCAGACCGCCACGCAGGCGTTCCAGAACTCCGGCGTACGGATCTGGTAGGCCACGTCCTCGAGCATCTGGGTGATCTTGCCGCCCTTGATCTCGTAGAACAGCTGGCCGCCGAACTGGGCGTTGTAGCGCTGCTGGTCGATCGAGAACGAGCCGTCGCCGACGATGTAGATGCCGTTCTCGACGTCCTTGACCATGTCCGCCACCGACAGCTTGTCCTTGCCCGCGGCGAGCGAGACGTTGGTCATGCGCTGGAACTGCACGCTCGACCAAGAATCGGCGTAGCAGCAGCCGTCGGACTCGGTCTTGCCGAGGATGTGGGCCTGGTCGCGGATGGTCTGGTAGTCGACCAGGACGCCGTCCTTCACCAGGTCCCAGCGCTTGCACTTCACGCCTTCGTCGTCGTAGCCGACCGCGCCGAGGCTGCCCGGCTGGGTCTTGTCGGCGAACAGCGTGACCTTGTCGCTGCCGTACTGGAAGCGGGATTCGCGCTTGTCGAGCGTGGCGAAGCTGGTGCCGGCGTAGTTGGCCTCGTAGCCGAGCACGCGGTCGAGTTCCAGCGGATGCCCCACCGACTCGTGGATCGTCAGCCAGGTGTGCGAGGGATCGAGCACGAGGTCGTACTTGCCGGGCTTCACCGACGGCGCCTTGAGCTTTTCCTGCGCCTGCTTCGCGGCTTCGCGCGCATCCTCGACCACGTCGTAGCGATCGCCGTAGTTGATGACCCCGTTGGGCGAGACGTACTTGCGGCCGCCGCCATCGAGGTATTCGTAGCCCATGCCCATCGGCGCCGACAGGCCGTCGCGGGTGCGGAACTTGCCGCTGGCCTTGTCGATCGCGGTCACGGTGAACGGCAGCCAGATGCGGTGCACGTCCTGGTCGATGTACGAACCATCGGTGGACGCGAAGTATTTCTGCTCGTTGACCAGGAACAGGGTGGAGTTCACGAAGTTGGCGCCCGCCTGCATCGCCGCGGCGTTCACCGACAGCAGCAGGTCGACCTTCTCCTTGACCGGGACTTCCATCGCGTTCTTGGTCAGCGGCGTCTTCCACGACACTTCGCCGAAGCCCGGCGCCTTGGCCAGCTGCACCGGCTTGTCCTGGATCTTCGCGTTGGCCTTGGCGATCGCCACCGCGCGGCGCGCGGCCTCGGCGACGGCGGCGGTGGTGAGGCCGTTGGTCGCCGCGAAGCCCCAGGCGCCGTTGGCGATCACGCGCACGCCCACGCCGGTGGACTCGGTGTTGACCACGTTCTGGACCTTGTCCTCGCGCGTCATCACGAACTGCTGCAGGTAGCGCCCGATGCGCACGTCGCAATAGCTGGCGCCCGAGGACGTCGCCGCCTGCAGGGCGGCATCGGCGAGCGGCTTCTTCGCCGACACGTCGAGCACGGACAGGAGTTGCTCGGCGGCGATCGCCTTGCCGAGGTAGGAAGGCAGCACGAAGCTGCCCATGCCGAGGCCGCCGAGGGCCAGGAAGTCGCGTCGCTGCAAGGCAATCTCTCCGGAAGGGTCACGACGCCGTCAGCGTCACGCGGGCCGTTGCCTGGTGTCCATGCGTCGGCCCGTCGCCGCATGTCCCCTGATTCTTGCGCCGCGGGCGATGCCGCGCAAATGACTTTCGGCATGGGCGTTGCAACAAACCCGCCCGCGTGCCGGCCTCAGCCCAGCGATCGCGCCGTGTTGATGACGTTCTGGCCATCGAAGCGGGTCGTCGCCGAACCGTGCGACACCGCCGATACCTGCCCCGGCTGGCCCTTGCCGTCGAAGAACGAGCCGCCCAGCCGGAAATCGCGTTGGTCGCAGATCGCCGTGCAGCTGTTCCAGAACTCCGGGGTCCGGATCTGGTACGCGCCGTCCTCCACCAGGCCCTGCACCTCCCCATTGCGGATCGTGAAGAACAGCTGGCCGCCGAACTGGGCGTTGTAGCGCTGCTGGTCGATCGAATACGAGCCACGGCCATGGATGTACAGGCCGTTCTCGACGTCCTTCACCATCTCCGCCACGCTCAGCGGGGCCGATCCCGGCGCCAGCGACACGTTGGGCATGCGCTGGAACTGCACGCTCGACCACGAATCGGCGTAGCAGCAGCCGTCGGACTCGGCCTTGCCCAGGACATGCGCCTGGTCCCGGATCGACTGGTAATCGACGAGGATGCCGTCCTTCACCAGGTCCCAGCGCTTGCACTTCACGCCTTCGTCGTCGTAGCCCACCGCACCGAGGCTGCCCGGCTGGGTCTTGTCGGCGAACAGGGTCACCTTGTCGCTGCCCCAGCGGAACGAACCGCGCTTGTCGAGCGTGGCGAAGCTGGTGCCGGCGTAGTTGGCCTCGTAGCCGAGCACGCGGTCGAGCTCCAGCGGGTGGCCGACGTTCTCGTGGATGGTCAGGAACAGGTTGGTCGGGTCGATGACGAGGTCGTACTTGCCCGGCTTCACCGACGGCGCCTTCAGCTTTTCCTGCGCCTGCTTCGCCGCGGCGACCGCATCGGTGCGCATGTCGTAGGCACGGCCATAGGCGACCACGCCACCGGGCAGCTCGAAGCGCTGCGCCGGATCCGGCTCGAGGTACTCGTAGCCCATGCCCATTGGCGAGGACAGGCCGTCGCGTGTGCGGAACTTGCCGCTGGCCTTGTCGATCGCGGTCACCGTGAACGGAACCCAGATGCGGTGCACGTCCTGGTCGATGTAGGACCCATCCGTGGACGCGAAGTACTTCTGCTCGTTGACCAGGAACATCTGCGAACTGGCGAAACTGGCGCCGGCGCCGAGCGCGGCGGCATTCACCGACAGCAGCAGGTCGACCTTGTCGCGGATCGGCACGGCCATGCCGTTCTTCACGATCGGCGTGCGCCAGGCCACCTCGCCCACGCCGGGCGCCTGCGCGAGTTGCACCGGGGAGCCGCCGATCGCGGCATTGGCGCGCGCGATCGCGGCGGCGCGGCGCGCGGCCTCGGCGACGGCATCGGGCCCGAGCGTGTTGGTGGCGGCGAAGCCCCAGGCACCGTGGGCGACCACGCGCACGCCGACGCCGGTGGATTCCTGGTTGGCGATGTTGAGCACGCGATCCTCGCGCGTCTGCAGCGACTGCCGCAGGTAGCGCCCGATGCGCACGTCGCAGTAGGACGCGCCGGCCTCTCGCGCCGCGGCCAGCGCGGTATCGGCCAGTCGCTTCTTCAGGCCGGCGTCGAGCGCGGTGGTGAGTTCTTCCGCGGCGATCGCGCGGCCGATGAACGGCGGCAGCGCCAGGCTGCCCAGTCCGAGGCCGCCCAGGGCCAGGAAATCGCGTCGCTGCAAGCTGGTTCCTCCGGTGATCGCGACCGCGGCACGTGCGCGGCCGCGCGTGGATGCCGCGTGGCGCCAGTGTCGATTCTTGCCCCGCGCCCCTGCCGGCGCAAATGACTTTCGGCACGGTGCGGCGCGAACGGCGTCGCGGTCGGGCCCCGGCCGCGCGCTATCCTGTGGACCC